>NZ_JBEPKY010000024.1:0-99936 GCF_040544975.1 Pseudacidovorax sp. 1753
CCAGGCGAGCACCGCAGGGGACCCCGAGCGTTCAGCGAGGGGCACGCACATCGGCCGCGCCCTGGGGGCCGCTCCCGCCGGGCGTCTTCGCGGAGACAACGGTCCCAGACCCGCATGCGACCACGGCGCAAATATCGCCCACGGCAAGCGGCAAGCAGGCAAGCAGTAAGCAGGACCTCCACCCCAGCGGGTGGCGCGAATCTCGACCCGACCTAGACGTCCAGCACCAGCCGCTTCCCCGTGCAGCGCGAGACGCAGATCATCATGGTCTTGCCCGACTGCCGCTCGATCTTGGTGAGGATGCCGTCCTGGTGGTCCAGCTCGCCGTCGAAGTCGAGCACGGGCGTCTCGCAGGCGCCGCACACGCCTTCCTTGCAGCTGTGGTCGGGGTTCAGCCCGGCATCGATCAGCGCGTCTAGGATGGACTTGCCGCCAGGCACCGGCACGGTCTTGCCGCTCTTCTCGCAGACCACCTCGAAGCCGTGCGTCTCCACGGGCGACTCGACCACCACGGCGGCAAAGCGCTCGATGTGGGCGTTGTCGTAGCCCAGCTGCTCGCAGGCCTTCTCGAAGGCGTCGAGCATGGGCGTGGGACCGCAGCAGTAGAAGTGGCTGTCGGCGCCGCGGCCTTCCAGCAACTGGGCCAGCTTGGGCGGACCGCCCTGCTCGTCGTCGAAGTGCCAAGTCACCGGCACCTTGGCCTTGGCGGCCAGGGCGGTGATGGGCTCGACGAAGGCGGCCTCCTTGCGGGTGCGGGCGCAGTAGACCAGTTCCACCGGCCGGCCCAGGGCGACTAGGCGCTGGAGCATGCAGAAGATCGGCGTCACGCCGATGCCGCCGGCCACCAGCACGCTCTTCGGTGCATCCTCGTGCAGCTCGAAGTTGTTGCGCGGGGCCGAGATATCGATCACCTGCCCAACGCGCAACTGCTGATGCACGAACTTCGAGCCGCCGCGGCTGTTGCGGTCGTTGAGCACGCCCACCACGTAGCGACCGCTGTCGCTGCAGGGGTTGCACAGCGAGTAGCTGCGCACCAGGCCGTTGGCGAGGTGCAGGTCGATGTGCGAGCCCGCGGCGAAGGCGGGAAAGCTCACGCCGGCCGTGGCCGGACGGAATTCGACGCTGACGATTCCATCGGCCTCGTGGCGCATCGTGTGGACCAGGGCTTTGAGCGTGGGGGCGGACATGGCGGAGATCTCTCTGGACTTGTCTGTGTGTTGTAGGAGGAAGCGCGCCCTTTCTTTTGGGGGCGGCAGGGTGGCGGCGCGCACGCAGCGCCCGGATCATAGGCAGCGAGCAAGCCGCGTGCCGCCCGCTGCCACTCCGCCCCCCGGCCTCGAGGGCTCTTCAGGCCTGCACCGTCTGCTTCGCCTCGATCTGCTGCTGCGCCAGGTTGCGCAGGTGGCGCCGCAGCCGCACGATGCCCAGGTCGTGCTGATACAGGTTTTCGTGCTGGTTGGCGTCGGGTTCCATGTCCTCCAGCATCACGCGGTCCTGCTCCAGCACGCGCCAGTGGCGCTGCTCCAGCCGGTTGCGGTACAGGAAGCGCCAGGTGTCGCGCTCCCAGCCCTTGGGCAGCTTGCGCACGCGCCAGTGAAAGACCGCCGCCAGGCCGGTGGAGATGGGCGTATAGCTGCCCACGATGATGAAGTTGCCGCCGGGGCCGCCGGTCTTCGGGTACGGGATCTCCAGACGCATCCAGTGGATGCCGGTGTCGCCCCACTCCGTCCAGTCGAAGTTGACGTTGCGCTGGCCTTCCTTCTCGAAGACGAAGCCGGTGTCGGTGGCACGGATGCCGAACTTGGCCTTCGAATCGCCCTCGGCCATCGAGTGCGACTGCTTGTGCAGGAAGGTGCCGTGCATCGGGTCCATGACGTTGTCGAGCACGTAGCGATAGTCGCCCTTCCACTCCGTGTAGCAGAGGAAGTGGCCGTACTGCTCGTCGTTGGTCAGTTCCTCGGGCAGCACCAGAGGCGGAGGCTCGTCCACCGGCTCGCTGCTGTTGTAGAGGAAGACGGCGCCCGCCGCTTCCTTGACATGGAAGTGCCGCGTGGCGCGCGTGCCTTCGAGTTTGCAGCCGGGGCTGCCCGGCACGCGGGTGGTCACGCCGTCGCAGCGCACCTCGACGCCGTGGTAGGGGCAGGACAGCCGGTCGCCCAGCACCACGCCCTGCGACAGCGGCGCGCCGCGGTGCGGGCAGCGGTCTTCCAGGGCGTGCAGCACGCCGTCGAAGTCGCGCCAGAAGGCCAGCTTGCGGCCCAGGCGGCGCAGCGAAACGGGCTTTTCCTTGATGAAGGAGGATGGGCAGATCGGGTACCAGAGGTCCTTGAGACCGACTTCGAGCAGCTGGTCGACCGGATCGGCGTGGATGGCGATGGTGGTCATGGGGTGTTCCTCGCGGGCGTCGTAGGGTTCAGGGCTGTTCCGACAGGATGGCGATTTCCTGGCGGTAGACCTCTTCGGTCCAGGGCTTGCCGCTGGGGCTGGCCAGGCCGCTGTCGTTGAGCGCCTGCACCAGGCCGGGCAGGTCGTGCACGCCGGCGCCAAAGGCGCGCTCGATGGCATCGCCCAGCAGGTCTTCGTAGGTGGTGGGGTTGCGCTTGCGCGCCTGGTGGGGCTCGAGGTAGCGGTCGGTCATGGTGTGCTCCATCGGGGGGGCGGGAATGCGTTGTTGGTCGAAGGCGGTGCGCCGGCTCACTCGGCCTTGATGCCGCGGCTCTTGATGACGCCGGCCCACACGGCCGTCTCGTCCTTCATGGCCTTGGCGAAGGCGGCGGGCGTCATGGTGGCCTGGGTCATGCCCTGGGCCTTCAGCTTCTCCTGGATCTCGGGCTGCGCCAGGATCTCGGCGGCGTCCCTGGCCAGCTGTTCGGCCACTGCCGGCGGCGTGCCGGCCGGTGCCAGCAGGCCGTACCAGGAGGTGACGTTCACGCCCTGGATGCCCTGCTCCGCCAGCGTCGGGATCTCCGGCGCCACCGGCGTGCGCTGGGCTTCGGTGATGCCGATGGCGGTCAGCTTGCCGCTGGTGATGAAGGGCAGCGCGGCCGGCAGGTTGGTGAACATCAGCGGCACGATGCCCGCCACGGTGTCGTTGAGCGCCGGCGGCGTGCCCTTGTAGGCGACGTGCAGCATGTCGATGCCGGCCTGCTGCTTGAACAGCTCACCCGCCAGGTGCAAGCCACTGCCGATGCCCGGCGAGGCGTACGAGAGCGCGCCCGGCTTGGCCTTGGCCTGGGCGATCAGGTCCTTGGCCGTCTTGATGCCCGAGGCCGGCGAGGCCACCACCACGTTGGGCGCCTTGGCCAGCATGGTGACGGGCACGAAGTCCTTCTCGATGTTGAACGGGAAGTTCGGCATCAGCGTCGGGTTGATCGTCAGGTTGCCCGCGGGCACCACCAGCAGGTTGTGGCCGTCGCCCTTGGCGCGCTTGATCTTGTCGATGCCGATGTTGCCGGCCGCGCCCACGGCGTTCTCCACCACGGCCGGCTGGCCGTAGCGCTTGCTGAGGCCGTCGGCCAGGAAGCGTGCCAGCGCATCCACCGGGCCTCCCGCCGGGAAGGGCGAGACGATGTTGAAGCGCTCGCTGGCGAGCTGCTTGTGCACCTCGGCGGGCGTCTGGGCCCAGGCCGCGCCGGTGGCGATCAGGCCGCACAGCGTGGCGACCAGGAAGGACTTGCGTTGCATGACGATCACTTCTTTTCTGTCAAAAACTTGCCCGAGGCGTCCACGCCCTTCTGCCGCCGCGTGTGGCCGTCCAGGCCACCGTCCACGGCCCATTCGGCGAACACCGTCGGGCCGGGCTCGAAGTCGCGGGCGGCCCATTCGGCCGTCAGCTGGTCCTCGTCGGCGTAGTACTCGATCAGGCCGCCGGCCGGGTTCTTGAAGTACCAGAAATAGGCCGAGGAGATCGGATGCCGGCCCGGGCCGAGTTGCGTTTCCCAGCCGCAGCGGGAGAAATGCAGCCCGCCGCCGAACACCTCGTGGATGTCGCGCACGGTGAAGGCCACATGGTTGATGCCGCGCTTGCCCGTGGGTAGCTGCAGCAGGAACAGGTCATGGTGGCCACCGATGTCGGCGCAGCGCAGGAAGGCGCCACGGCCCGGATAGCGGTCGGAGGCGACGAAGCCGAAGCGGCTGGCATAGAAGGCCTCGCAGGCCTTCACGTCGGCCACGAAGAACACCACGTGGCCCACCTCGATGGGCGTGGCCCGGTCGTAGATCGGGCTGGGCTGGTTGACGCGGGCCTTGTCGGTCCAGGTGTTCACGCGGGCGCAATCGATGTCGATGGCCTTCTTGCGGCTGACCTGCAGGCGCACGGCCAGCCCGTTGGGATCGGTGCAGCCGATGCGGCGGCCACCGGCCACCTCGCCGTCGACGAAGCCTGCGTCGCCGCGGATGGCGTCGGCATAGCGGTCGAGGTCGGCGGCGCTTTCCACGCCCCAGACCACCTCGCGCAGCGTGGGGCCGTCTTCGATGGCGGGCGGCAGGCCCGCCTTGTCCATGGACGCCACCACGATGCGGCAGCCGTTGAGGCTTTCGAACACCAGCTCGTCCGCGGCCTCGTGGGCCAGGGTCAGGCCCCAGTCCAGGAAGAAGCGGCGGCTGGTGGCGAGGTCGTCCGTGCCGTAGGTGATCTGATCGATGCCGAGAACGCTCATTGCTTGATTTCCTTGGGGTTCAGGGTCACTTCGACCATGGGATCGGGGCTTCGTTCGTGCCCCAGTACATGCTCTTCTGCTCCATGTACTGGAAGATGCCTTCGCGGCCCTTCTCGCGGCCCAGGCCCGAGTCGCGCCAGCCGCCGAAGGGCGTGGAGACGGAGAACTGCTTGTAGGTGTTGACCCAGACGGTGCCCGCCTGCACCGCGCGGCCCAGGCGCCAGGCGCGCTTGAAATCGCGGCTCCACACGCCCGCCGCCAGCGCATAGACGCTGTCGTTGGCCTGGGCGATCAGTTCCTCTTCGTTGTCGAAGGGCATGGCGACCAGCACCGGGCCGAAGATCTCTTCCTGCGTGATGCGGGCGTTGTTGGTGAGGCCTTCGAGGATGGTGGGCGTGTAGAAGTAGCCCTTGTCGAAGGCCGCGCCCTGCGGGCGCACGCCGCCGGTGCGGATGCGGCCGCCTTCGCTCACGCCCAGGTCCACGTAGCGCTCGATGCCCTCGCGGTGCTTCGCGGTGATCAGCGGGCCCATCTGTGTGCGTTCGTCCGCCGGATCGCCCACACGCAGGTTCTTGGCGGCCTCGGCCACGCGGGTCACGAACTCGTCGTAGATGCCGCGCGCCACGAACAGGCGCGAGCCCGCGATGCACGACTCGCCCGAGCTGCTGAAGATGCCGTAGAGCACGCCGGCCACGGCATGGTCCAGGTCCGCGTCCTCCAGCACCATGGTGGGCGACTTGCCACCCAGCTCCAGCGACACCGGCATCATCTTGTCGGCCGCGATGTGGGCGATGTGCTTGCCGGTGGCGGTGCCGCCGGTGAAGGACACGCGTTTGACCAGCGGATGCTTGGTGATGGCGTCGCCGATCACCGAGCCCTTGCCCGGCAGCACGCTGACGATGCCGCGGGGCACACCAGCCTCTTCGCAGATCCTGGCCAACTCCAGCGCCATCAACGGCGTCACCTCGGCAGGCTTGACCACCACGGCATTGCCGGCGGCCAGGGCGGGCGCGAGCTTCTGCGCCTCGCTGGCGATGGGCGAGTTCCAGGGCGTGATGGCGGCCACGACGCCCATGGGCTCGTGCACGCTCATCGTCACGAACGGCCCGCGCGAGGGCGTGATGGTGTCCTCCAGCGTCTCCAGCGCGGCGGCGAAGAACTGGAAGGTGCCGGCGGCGCTGGCGACCAGCGCACGGATCTCGCTGATGGGCTTGCCGTTGTCCAGGCGCTGCTTCTGCGCCAGGTCTTCGGCGCGCTCGCGGATGAGGGCGGCCACGCGGTGCAGCACGGCGGCGCGCAGGTGCGGCAGCATCTGGGCCCAGCCGCTGGTGCGGAAGGCCACGTCGGCACGGGCGATGGCCTCTTCCACATCGGCCAGGCTGGCGGCGCGCAGGCGGGCGATGGGCTCGCCAGTCGCCGGGTACAGGCTCCGGTACTCATCGCCGCCGCCCAGGCGCCATTCGCCGGCCACGTTGATGGGGAGCAGTTCCAGGTTGGGCATCGGGGGCTTCTCTCTCGTGTTTCGTCGTCAGATGACCAGGGGCGCCACACGACCGCGCAGCGCGCGCACCGCGCTGTACACGGTCAGCGCCGAGGTCTTGGGATTGGCAGCCAGCGGCTGGTTGCGCATGGTCAGCTCGAAGCGGCCGAAGGCGCCATCGGCCTCCACCTGGTGCACGTTCTCGGTCACGGCCGGGTCGGCGATCAGGCGCACCGTGGTGCGGTCCAGGCCCAGACCGGCCAGCGACACGGTGGCCGCCACGTTGGCGTTCTTGGGGAACAGGCGCGCGGCATCGCGGGCGCTGCCCTCGAAGATCACCGCCTCGGCCGCCAGGGCGTCGAGGTCGCGGCCCTCTTCCGCCGGCGTGCCCTTCCAGGCGCGGGGCGGCTTGCGGCCGGTGTAGCGCACCGTCTCCAGCCCACCGATGCGGGCGGCGGCCAGGGCATCGATGGCGCCGATGGCACCGGCGATCAGCTGCACCTGCGTGCCGCCTTCTCGGGCTGCGGCCTCCAGTTGCTCCGGCAAGCCGGGCGCCGACAGCGCACCGACCGAAGCCACGATGGCGGGAATGCCGCGCTTGAGCGCCGCCAGCACATGCTGCTCGATGGCGGCATGGCCGGCCGCTTCGACCACCAGATCGATGCCATCGGCCGGCACGGCCTGCAGCACCTGCGCGCCGGGGGCGAGGCGTGCGGCCACGTCCTGCGCGGCGGCCTCACTGCCCGCGGGCACCACGATGGCAGCCGCAGCCAGCCCGGCGTCAATCTTCACCAGTTCCAGCAGCGCGGTGCCGATGGCACCACAGCCGATCAGGGCGAACTTCATCGAGCGGCTCCATTCAAGACGTCGCGGACGGAGGGCGACGCTCCATGCTGAGCCGCTGCGCAAAAGGCCGCGGAGCAGGCCATGCGAGGACATCCGCGGAACCGGCTTTGCCGGGCCGCTGGATGTGCCCCCCTGAGGGGGTAGGCGGAGCGGAACGAAGTCCGCGGAGACTGGGGGTGGGCCATTTCAAGCCGCAGGTGCCGCGGGCACCTGGTCCATCTTGTTCACCGGCGGGCCAGCGAAGTTGGTCTTGAAGCCGCCGATGGCGCGCATGTCGATCTCGAGCAGGAAGGGGCCCTTGCGCGACCACGCGCTGTCGAGCACGCCGGGCAGCTCGGCCAGATCCGTCACGCGGGCATGCGGTAGCCGGATCGAGGCGCACAGCTGCGCATAGTCGGGCGTGTGCAGCTCGACATAGCAGCGACGGCCGCCGTAGGAGGCGTCCTGGATGTTCTGGATCACGCCGTAGCGCTGGTCGTTCATCAGGACGATGAGCGCATCGCACTCTTCCTGCACCAGCGTGGCCAGCTCGCCCAGGTTGAGGATGAAGCCGCCGTCGCCGGCCAGGGCCAGCGTCTTGCGGCCAGAGGCCGTCACGGCCGCGCCTACCGCGGCGCCGATGGCCATGGGCATGCCCATGCCGATGCCACCGCCCGTGGCGTGCACGCCGGCATTGGCCTCGAAGAAGCGCAGCTCGCGGTTGCCCCAGGTGCTGTTGGAAACCGTGACGTCGCGCACCCAGTTGAACCGGCGGCCGGCCTGCTTCTGCAGTTGCTGCACCAGCGCGGTGTAGGGTCCCAGGCCGTCGTGCAGCGTGGCGACCACCTCGTCGTGGGTCTTGCGCAGGTCAACCAGCAGTTCCGGGTCCGCCTTCCAGCCGCGGGCTTCCAGCCGGTCGGCCAGGCCATTGAGCACCAGCGCGGAATCGCCCCAGACGAAGCCGTCGTCGGCATAGCAGCGGCCCTGCTGGGCGGCATCGGCGTCGATGCGCAGCAGGGGGCGCGGCAGCTTGAGTTCGTACTTCAGCGTCTCGTTGCTGCGCAGGCGCGAGCCCACCACCAGCATGGCATCGCAGCGCTGGTAGAAGGCCTCGACCGGCTTCTGGATGTTGTAGGCGCCCAGCGAGGCGGGGTCGTCCTCCGCCACGATGCCGCGGCCCTGCACGGTGCTGACGATGCCGAAGCCCAGCGCCTTGAGGCGCGCTACGGCCGCGCCGGCATGGCGGGCGCCGCCGCCCAGCCACAGCAGCGGACGGCGTTTGGCGGCCAATTGCTCGGCAAGCGCGTCGATGGCGGCCTCGCTCGGCACCGGCACGGTGATGGGCAGCGGCGACAGGTCGGCCGGCATCTCGATCAGCGACTGCTGGATGTCGATCGGAATCTCCACGCTCACCGGGCCGGTGGGCGCGGTCTGCGCGGCCTGCACCGCGGCCTTGAGCGTGGACAGGCAGGTCTCGGCATTGCGCACGCGGAAGGCGGCTTTGGAGACCGCTGTCAGCATGGCCAGCTGATCGGGTGCCTCGTGGATGTAGGCCAGGTTCTGGTCCAGGTACTGGGTCTCGATCTGACCGGTGATGTGCAGCAGCGGTGTGCCGGCGTTGCGGGCCTCGACCAGGCTGCCGGCGATGTTGCCCGCGGCCGGGCCAGTGCTGGTGATGCACACGCCCAGGCTGGAGGTGGAGCGGGCATAGGCATCGGCCATGTTGCCGGCACCGGCCTCGCCGCGGGCCATGACGAAGCGCGTCTGGCCGCGCAGCGCGAAGGCGTCCAGGATCGGCATGTTGTGGATCGAGATCACGCCGAAGGCGGCCTTGACCCCGCACTGTTCGAGGAAGGCGGCGACGACCGTGCCGACGGTGACTTTGGGGGTGGAGGTCATGGGTATTCCGGAATCGAAGACGGGGCTGTTTCAGGCTGCTCTGGAATGGCCGCCCGAGACGTCGATGTGGCTGCCGCTCGTGTACGACGAGAAGGGCGAGACGAGGAAGGCCAGCGCGCGCGCCGCTTCCACCGGCAGGCCCAGGCGGCGCAGCGGGATGTGCTTCTTGATGGCCAGCTCGGCGCTCCACGTGGCCCAGTCCTGCGACTTGTCCTCGCGCGCCTCAAAGCGGCGGCGCCATTGGCCGGACTCGACCAGGCCGATCAGGATGCCGTTGACGCGCACGCCCTGCGGCGCGAACTCGGTGGCCAGCGAGCGCACGAGATTCAGGATGCCCGCGCGCGCGGCCGAGGTGGCCACCATGTGCGGCTCGGGCTGGCGGGCCAGCAATGAGTTGGCGCAGGCGATGGCCGCATCGCCCAGGCGCTGGCGCTCGGCCACCAGCTGCGGCAGGAAGGCGCGGGTGGGATGGATGATCGAGAAGAACTTGAGCTTGAGCTCGTCCATCCAGGCCTGGTCGTCGGTGTCGGCGAAGGTGGAGACCCGGCCCTGCCCCGCGTTGTTGATCAGCATGGCGGCCGGGCCCAGCGCGGCCTGGCTCTCGGCGGCGAAGGACTTGACCGAGTCGGCGTCGAGCACGTCGCAGGTGCGGGCGAAGAGCTTGGCGTTGGGGAACTGCTCGCGCAGGCCGGCGACGGCGCTGTCCAGCCGCTGCACATTGCGGCCGCACAGCGCGACCGAGGCTCCGGCCGACAGCAGCACCTGAACGGTGGCCAAGCCGATGCCTGAGGAGCCACCGGTCACGACGGCTGTGCGGCCGGCCAGGGCGTCCGCGGCGAAGAAGGAAGACGTGGGATTCATGGCGGAAGAAAGCGTGTTCAGCGGCGCAAGGGGATGACCTTGCGCGTCATGCCCGGGTGGGCGCCGTCGAGCAGGCCAGAAATCTCATCGGCCGCGGAGCAAACGCGCTGCACCAGCTGGTCCACCGGGCCTTCGTCGATGTGCGCAGTGGTGAAGGTCGCGCCCAGCGCAGCGATGGTGTGGCCCGCACGGTCGCGCACCGGCGCAGCGATGGTGGAGATGTTGCTTTCGAAGAAGCCCTCGCCCAGCACGTAGCCATGGTCGCGCACGGTCTGGACCATGTCGAACAGGGCGTTGACGGTGCGCGGCGTGTTGTCCGAGAAGACCTCGAGCTTGTCCTCGGGATAGAGCGCGCGCAGTTGCGGCAGGCTCAGGTCGGCCAGCAGCACATGGCCCAGCACCGTGGCATGGGCGGGCAGGCGGGTGCCCACCGTGACCGCGCTGCGGAAGGGCGTGGGCGACGCGGTCTTGGCCACGTAGACGATGGAACGGCCATCGCGCACCACCATGTTGCAGGCATGCCCGATGTCCTCCGACAGGCGGGTGAGCACCGGCAGGCCCAGCTCGGTCAGCTCCAGCGACGCCAGGTATTCGAAGCCCAGGCGCAGCACGGCCAGGCCCAGGCGGTAGTCGCGGCCACTCTCGGTCTTCTCGATGAAGCCCATGTTCTCCAGCGTGGATAGAAGGCGGAAGACGGTGGAACGCGGCAGGTTGAAGCGGCGGGCCAACTCCGGGGCGGAGAGCGTGGGCGTGTCGCGGCTGAACTCGCACAGCAGGCGCAGGCCGCGCTCCAGCGCGGGAACGTTGTAGCGGTCGCCGCTGTCGTCGCTGGGGGCGTCAGGGGTGTCGGTCTGGCTCATGGTGTGTCTCTCCTCACGCGTCTTGTTCTTGGGCGGCGGCCATCAGCAACTGCGCGACGGGCGCCGGCTGCTCCACGTAGCAGGCATGGCCGGCACCGGGCAGCAGGGCGAGTTCGACGCCACAGGCCCGGGCCACCTCGCCGCAGGCCAGGGGCGTGGTGACCACGTCCTCGCTGCCGCAGAGCACCTGCACGGGCATGGCCGGCGGCAGGTAGGCCAGCAGGTCGTCGCCGGTCAGCAGTTCGACGGCCTGGCGGTAGCCGGCATCGTTGAGCCGGCCCATGTTCCAGCGCACCCATTGGCGGGCACGCTCGCTGGCGTTGTCCGAGACGAGCCGCGCGCTGCGCTGCATGGCCATGCCGACGATGCCCAGTTGGTCGAGCGTAGCCAGGCGCTCGCTGCGCACCTTCTGCGCCTGCGCCTCGCGGCCGGCCGCGCCATAGCCACGGGCCGGGCTCATCAGCACCAGCCGCGCGATGCGGCCGGCCAATGGTGCGCCGGCATGCACGGCGCCGCCCGCCATCAGCGCGCCGAGCGAATGGCCGACGAGCACGCAGCGCGCGATGCCCAGCGCATCCAGCAGTCCCGCCAGACGCGCGGCGTAGTCGGTGGCGCGCGGCGCCGGCCGTGCCACGGGCGTGGAGGTGCCATAGCCGGGCGCGTCCCAGGCGATCAGCCGCGCGCCGCCACCCACCGCATCGGCCACGCCCAGCCAGGAGGCCGAGCCCGAGCCGATGCCGTGCAGGCACACCAACGGCAGGCCACCTGCGCCCTGCCCCGCCTCGCGCACGGCCACGACGCCGCCCTGGGCCAGGGCCACCTCACGGACGGGGAAGCGGCGGTCGAGGGCCTCGACTTCGGCTTCGGGCAGCGGAGCGGGGGCGGCAGCAGCGGTCATGGGCAAGCTCGGGTCGGCCAATGGCAGGGGCGACGGGCGATCAGCCGCGCTTGACCTTGGTCAGCGGATGGTCGGCCGGGTAGGTCGGCGTGATGGGCTTCTTGGCACCCAGCATCACGCACATCAGCGCGTCCTCGTCGCCGATGTTGATCTCCTCGCGGTACACGCCGGGCGGCACCGAGATCAGGTCGCGGTCGGTCATGACGGTCTCGTAGCGCTCGCCCTCGGGCGTGGTCAGCACCACCTTGAGCTTGCCGCGGATCAGGAAGAAGACCTCTTCCACGTCGATGTGCAGGTGCGACGGGCCTTCGTGGCCGGCCGGGATCACCATGGTCGAGAAGGTGAAGTGCTCGGCCGGCACGGTGTTGTTGTCCGAGGCGACACCGGTGCCACCGGTGCCCACGTAGCGCATCTGGGCGCGGCGGTACTTGGGGTCGAAGTCGGCCTGGAACTTCAGCGCGTCCCAGTCGTACTGCCGGGTGGAATAGCGCGCGATGCGCGTGTTCATCCACTGCTCCAGGCTGGCGCCTTCGGGGCGCTCCCAGCTGGGCTTGGAAGGATCGAGTTGCTGCTGGACGGACAGATCGGTCATGGGGCTCTCCTACAAACGGTTTCGGGACGGAAGGCGGAAATCAATTGAGCACGAAGCCGCCGTTGACGGGCAGCAACTGGCCGGTGACGAAGCGCGACAGCGGCGACAGCGCGAACAGCACCGCGCCGCACACATCGGCCGCCTGCTGCTCGCGCGGCAGGGCGCGGCCTTCGAGGTACTTGTCGTGGCGCGCCTTGGGCACGTATTCGGTGGCCTCGACCAGCGTGAGGCCGGGCGCGATGGCATTGACCGTGATGTTGGCACCGCCCCATTCACGCGCCAGCGAGCGGGTCATGGCCGCCACGGCGCCCTTGCTGGCCACATAGGCCAGCAGGTTCTGGGCGCCCCAGAGGGCGGTGTCGGAGGCCAGGTTGACGATGGCGCCACGGCCGCTGGCCGCCAGCGCGCCGTGGCAGGCGCGGCTCATGAGCCAGGTGCCGCGGACGTTGACGTCCATCACGCGGTCCCACATCTCGATCTCCAGCGCGTGCGGATCGCGGCCACCGGAATTGGTGATGGCGCCGTTGTTGACCAGGCCGTCCAGTCCGCCGAGCAGTCGCACAGCCTCGTCGGCGCAGGCCGTGACGGAGGCGGGATCGGTCAGGTCCAGCGCCAGCGCATGCACCTCGTGGCCCTGCCCGCGCAGCGCGGCCGCTTCGCTGGCGGCCAGCTCGGCCAGGATGTCCGCGATGACCACGCGCCCACCGGCCTGTGCAATGCACTTGGCAAAGGCCAGGCCCAGCCCACGCGCACCGCCCGTCACCAGCACGCGCCGGCCGGCCAGCAGGGTGGGCGGAATCTCGGCCATCAGGCTGCGCAGGCTCTCGGGGTCGGGCGTCATGTTCATCGGGCGAATCCGTTTGTTTCTTTAGAGAAACGCATGTTCATATATGGAATGAACGGAGATTAATGCAGCGGTCTGCGGTCGTCAAGCCGATCAGACGATGGCGTCGCGCGCGTGGAGCCTGCCTATCCTCCAAATGGATGAAGCTGCGGCACAACAGCCGCAACGCCCGAGCCGGAGACCCTCCCTACACTGCGCCCGCCGCCTCTGGCGGACACACTTTGTTGACAATTTGCCTCAGGCAAGAAAAGAAAGAGGGGCGCTCACATGCGCAATGGGAATCCAAGGAGAAATGCCGGCCTGAAATGGGCCATCGGGCTGGGCTGCGTGCTCGCACTGGCGGCCTGTGGGGGTGGAGGCGGCGGCGGTGGCGGAGGCTTCTTCCTGCCGCCGGCCGCCGCCCCGCAGGCACCGCAACTGGCCGTCGTGGCCGACGGGACGACCGTCGCTGCCGAGGGGGACGCCTATGTGGTGAAGCCCGGCCAGGTGATCACGGTGAAGTCCAACCAGACCGTGAGCTGGAGCGGCAGCTCGCCCAGCGGCAAGGTGACCGCCGTGGGCACCAGCAGCAGTGACCAGCAATGGCAGGCGCGCCTGGCCAACGCCAACCTGGGCGCCACCGAGGACTATCCGCTGGTGGCCACCGCCACCTCGGGCCAGACGACCACGGTGCGCCTCAAGGTGCGGGCGGGCGACAGCCGCAATGGCGAGTACATGGCCTACGTGTCCAACGGCAGCCGCCAGCAACTCAAGGCGGACTTCGACCTGGGCAGCCTCGAATTCGTCGATACATCGGGCGCAAGCAATGTGGGCACCCTCGTGAAGCCGGCCAGCGGCAGCGCCGTCTATGGGCTGCTTTCGAACCGCGAGACCACGGCGCAGCGCATTTCCGGGCTGCAGGTGCTGCCCGATACGCTGGTGGGCAGCTTCCCCTTCCTGGTGCCGGGTGCGAGCCCCGCCGCTTACGCGCCCTTCCCCTTCGTCGCCACGCGTGCGCTCCTCACGACGGCGGCGGATCTGGACGGCAACTTCAACCGCTTCCGGGTCAACTACAGCGGCACCACCAAGGACTCGTCCATCAGTCAGGTCCAGTTCGCCGGCTCGGGGACGCTCTTTGTGCGCTGCAACGAGGTGGCCATCACCCGTGTGGACGACTGCCCGGCGGGGTCGCTGGTCACCGCCACCCTGGCGCCGGATCCGACGACGCCCGGTCTGTGGCGTGTCACGAACAGCAGCGGGGTTTACGAAGGCCGCGTGTCGGTCGCACGGGTTGGCAGCGAGAAGATGCTGCTCGTGGCGGGCCCCAGCGCCACCGATCCGAGCTCGGCGCAATTCAGCGTCGGCCTGCCGGAGCAGCCTGGTGGCTGGGCGTCGTTCAACAACGCCTTCGGCTGGTCCATCCTCGGCACGCAGGATCAGTCCACGGCCGACCTGAGCACCTACACCCTGAGATCCGCATCGGCCGCCGGCGTCGTCCAGACCGCGCTGACGCTGAACACCCTGGGCTCGGTCGGGCCCAAGGGCATGATGGGAAGCTCCACGGGAGACGGCCGCTACTACTTCGTCGCCCGCTCCGCGCAACTCGAGATGGTGATCGGCGCGCGGGGCAACACCGCCACCGCCGGCTTCTTTCACCTGGGCGTGATCAGCAACTGATCTTCGGCCCTTCCGCGCGGCAGCGATCAGCCGCCGAAACGCGCCGGATCGAAGGGCGCGAGCGCCGCCGGACGCTCCGCCCGCCCCAGCAGCTCGGCCACCCACTGGCCGGTCCTGGCCGATCCGCCCAGGCCCACATGGCCGTGGCCGAAGGCCAGCACCACATCCGGCGTGGCGCGCGCATGGCCGATGCAGGGCAGCCCGTCGGGCAGGCTGGGGCGGTGCCCCAGCCATTGCCGCACGACAAGCGCCTCGCCCGCCGCGCCCTCGCCCAGGGCCGGGAACATCGAGACGAGATGCCGGCGCAGGATCTCCGCCCGGCGCCAGTCGGGCCCGGCGGCCAGCCCGGCGATCTCCACCTGGCCCGCGGCACGCAGGCCCGGCACCATGGCATGCACGATCAGCTTGCCGTCCGCGGCCATCATGGGCGTGCGCGGGCCCACCGGCAGCGCGCCTTCCAGCATCACGTGGTAGCCCCGCTCCGACTCCAGCGGCACCGGCGAGCCGGCCGCCCGGGCCAGCGCCGCGGAACGCGCGCCCGCGCTGATGACGGCGGCGTCGCAGGCGATGTCGCCCGCGGCCGTCCGCACTGCCCGCAGGCGGCCGCCTTCGATCTGCAGCCCCGTCGCCGGCGCCTTGAGAAGGCGGGCGCCCGTGGCCTGCGCATGGCGCGCCAGGGCCGCGACGTAGGCGCCGGGATGCCGGCAGTGCCCGGCCTCGGCCACGTGGATGCCCAGGGTGTAGCGTCGGTCCAGGTCCGGCTCCTCGGCGGCCAGGCGGGCGGCGTCCCACTCGGTCCACTGCACGCCGGTGCGTGCCCGCACGCGCCACGCGAGGGCCTCGGATTCGAACTCGGCCCGTGAGCGGTACACATGCAGCAGGCCCCGATGCTCGATCAACCCGGGCACGCCGGCATCGGCCGCCAGCCGTGCGTGGAGCACGGGCGAATCCGCGAGCATCAGCCGCAGCGCATCGGCCGTGCGCTGCACGCGTTCCTCGGTCCAGCCCGACGCCAGGTAGCGCAGCAGCCAGGGCAAGGCGCGGGGCACATGGCGCCAGCGCAAGGCCAGCGGACCCAGCGGGTCGAGCAGCCAGGCCGGAACCTTGCGCCAGGCCCCCGGCAGCGCTGGCGGGATCACCGAATGCGAGGACAGCCAGCCCGCATTGCCATAACTCGTCGCCTGCTCGCCGCCGGGCTCGCCGGGCTCCAGCAGCGTCACGCGCCAGCCCCGGCGCAGCGCCTCGATGGCGCTCGCACAACCCACCGCCCCGGCACCGATCACCACCACGTGGCGCCCCGTGCGCCCTTCCATCGTCGATTGCATCCGCGCATCGTAGAGGGCGGCCTGTCGCCCATGGGGCGCCGCCCATAATCGGCGCCCTATGTCAGCCCCTGCCCTTCCCGACCTGCCCTATTCGGGCGCCATCACCGACGTCGCCGGCATCGAGGTCGGCCACCACACCGACAGCCGTCGCCCCACCGGCAGTACCGTCATCCTGGCGCGCGAGGGCGCCGTGGCGGGCGTGGACGTGCGCGGCGCCGCCCCCGGCACCCGTGAGACGGACCTGCTTTCTCCCGGCAACTTCGTCCAGCAGGTGCACGCCATCCTGCTGGCCGGCGGCAGCGCCTGGGGGCTGGCGGCAGCCGACGGCGTGGTGCGCTGGCTGGAGGAGCGCGGCGTGGGCCTGGACGTGCGCTTCGGCCGCCTGCCCATCGTGCCCGGCGCGGTGCTCTTCGACCTGCCGGTGGGCGACGCCCGCATCCGTCCTGACGCGGCCAGCGGCTACGCGGCCTGCGAGGCCGCCTCCACCGCCGCGCCCGCCGAAGGCAACGTGGGCGCCGGTGCAGGCGCGCTGGTGGGCAAGCTCTTCGGCGCCCAGCACGCGATGAAGGGCGGCATCGGCACCGCTTCGGTCAAGGTGGGCGGCGTGACGGTCGGCGCCCTGATCGCCTGCAATGCACTGGGCGACGTGTTGGATCCGGACACCGGCGAACTGCTGGCCGGATCGCGCACGGACGATGGCCGCGCCCTGCGCGACACCCGCCGCAGCCTGCTGCGCGGCGAGCTGCCCAAGCCCTTGCTGGCCGGCACCAACACCACCATCGGCGTGATCGCCACCGACGCCGTGCTGACCAAGGTGCAGGCCCAGCGGCTGGCGGCAGTCGCCCACGACGGCCTGGCCCGCGCCATCAACCCGGTGCACACCATGAGCGACGGCGACACCCTGTTCGCCCTGGCGACCGGCCGCGTGGCGCTGGAGGACGAGGCCCCCGGCATGACGGTGCTCTCGACCATGGCGGCCGAGGTGGCGGCGCAGGCCACGGTGCGCGCCGTGCTCGCGGCCGGGGCCATCGCCACGGCCGAGCTGTCGATCCCGGCCGCGCGCGACTGGCCGCAGCGGCAGGACGGACGCACGCGATGAAACGCCTTTCGCGCAGCCTGATGCTGGCCCTGCTGGGCCTGCGCGACCTGCTGCTCTCGGCCGGGCCGCTCGCGCTGATCGCCGTGGGCGTGCTGGTCGCGGCCTACATCTACCTGGATCCGCAGCCGCCGCGCATCGTGCGGCTGGCGACCGGGCCGCAGGGCAGCGCCTACGCGACCTTCGGCGAGCGCTATGCGGCGGCCCTCCGGTCCAACGGCATCACCGTGCAGCTGATCGGCACCGAGGGCTCCCTGGAGAACCTGCGCCTGCTGCGCGAAGGCCGGGCCGACCTCGGCTTCGTGCGCGGCGGCGTCGCCGATCCGGTCGCCGACCCGGAGGCCGGCATCCTGTCGCTGGGTGCCCTCTTCTACGAACCGCTGTGGGTCTTCTACCGGCCCGCGGCCGTGCACCGGGCCGATGCCGGGCGGCCCCCTGGGCAGGTCCAGGCCGAGCTGCCCTCGCTGGCCGGCCTGCGTCCGCTGCGCCTGGGCACCGACCGGGCCGGCAGCGGCGTGCCGGAACTGGTGACCCGGATGCTGTCGGCCAATCGCATCGACACCGCCCGCATGCGCATCAGCGCGCAGGCACCCGACGATGCCGCCGCCGCCCTGATCGCAGGCCGACTGGACGCCATCGTGCTGGCCTCCGCACCCGAATCTCCGCGCGTGCAGCAGCTGCTGCGCACGCCCGGCATCGCCTTGCTCGACCTGGGCCAGGCCGAGGCCTACACCCGCATCTTTCCCTTCCTTACCGCGGTGACGCTGCCGCGCGGGGTGGTCGACCTGGCCTCGGACGTACCGTCCAGGGACGTGTCGCTGGTGGCAACGACCACCTCGCTGCTCACCCGCGAGGACACCCATCCGGCGCTGCGTCAACTCTTCGCGCAGGCGGCGCAGACCCTGCATGGCCATGCCGGCTGGTTCAACCGGGCACGGGAGTTTCCCAACACCCGGGCCAGCGAACTGCCGGTCAGCACCGAGGGCGATCGCGCCATCAATGGCACACCGCCCGTCTGGCAACGCTGGCTGCCCTTCTGGGCCAGCAACCTGCTGGAGCGCATGTGGCTGGTGATCGGCGGCCTGATCGTGCTGCTGCTGCCGCTGTCGCGGGTGGTGCCGCCGCTCTACACCTTCCGCGTGCGGCGGCGGGTGTTCCGCTGGTACGCACGGCTGCGGGACATCGAGGCACGCATGGAGGCCGACCCCGGCGCACGGGACGCGCTGCTCGACGAGCTGGACGAACTCGACCGCGTGGCCAACAAGGTGACGGTGCCCCTGTCCTATGCCGAGGAGTTGTACGCCTTGCGCCACAACATCGAGCAGGCCCGGCGGCGCCTGCTTGCGCGGCCCAGAGGCTGAGGGCGGCCCGCGCCTTGGAGCCGCAGCCCACGCACGGCGGGCTGCGGGCTGCGGGCTGCGGGCTGCGCAGACGCTCGGGGGCTCAGGGGCTCGGAGGCTCGGAGGCTCGCCATGGTGGGCGAAGGCGACGCGTGGCACCGTGGTGGCCAGCGCTCCCGCCGGCTGCTCGGCGGCACCGGACTCACTCTTGCCACATCCGGCGCCTCGGCTTCTGAATATCATCGGCGGTTAACCAAAATTAACATCTAAACGGCATTTCCCGCCGTTCGACCACCGCCATGACCTGCTGCTGCCGGCGCCGCGCGCGCCTGCTGTCGCCCACCTCCCGGGGGCGCTCATGATCCATGTCATCACCTGCGACCCCTTCGGCGTCGTGCGCCGCGGCATCCGCGAATTCCTGGCGGAAGCGGTGGACGTGCGGCTCAGCGGCGAGGCGGCCAGTGCCGAGGAACTCAAGCGGATGCTGCGCACCACCCAGTGCGACGTGCTGCTGCTGGCCCTGGCCCTGCCCGGCCGCAGCGGGCTGGATGTGCTGGCCGACCTGGTGGAGGCCGGCTCGACGGTCAAGGTGCTGGTGTATTCGGGCGAGCCGGAACAGCAGTACGCCGTGCGATGCCTGCGTGCCGGCGCCTACGGCTTCCTGTCGAAGGCGTCCGACCCGCGGCTGCTGGTCACGGCCGTGCGCATGGTGGGCCAGGGCCAGAAGTACCTGAGCCCCGAGGCCACCCAGTTGCTGGCCGACACGGTGGCCCGCCCCGACGCCGAGGCGCCTGCCCACCAGCTGCTGTCGAACCGCGAATTGGAGACGCTGGTGCGCATCGCCTCGGGCAAGACCATGGCGGACATCGCGCGAGAGTTCATGCTCAGCCCGAAGACCGTCAACGTCTACCGCATGCGGGTGCGCGAGAAGCTGCACCTGAACAACGATGCGGCGCTGACGGCCTACGCCATCCGCAACCAGCTGATCTGAGACAGCCGTGGAGCGGCCAGGTCAGGCCTGGCGCCGCAACCAGGCCGAGGCGCCTTCCGCCGCCACGAGGCCGCTGGCCATGCAGGCGTTGAGCAGGTAGCCGCCGGTGGGCGCTTCCCAGTCCAGCATCTCGCCGGCGCAGAAGACGCCGGGCAGCCCGCGCAGCATCAGCCCTTCGTCCAGGTCGTCGAAACGCACGCCGCCAGCAGTGCTGATCGCCTCGTCGACAGGGCGGGGCCGCAGCAGGGTCAGCGGCAAGGCCTTGAGCGTCGCGGCCACGCGTGCGGCGTCCTGCATGGCCGCCTTGTCCAGCACCTCGTGCAGCAGCGCGGAACGCACGCCATCGAGGTTGAGCCGGCTCTTGAGATGGCTGCCCATGGAGCGGCTGCCACGCGGATGGGCCACTGCGGCCAGCACGCGCTCGGGCGTCCAGTCGGGCAGAAGGTCCAGCGTGGCGGCCGCCTGGCCGGCGGCCGCGATCTCGTCTCGCAGCAGAGCCGAGGCGGCATAGACCAGGCTGCCCTCCACGCCCGTGGACGTCACGACGAATTCGCCCTTGCGGCGGAAGTGGCGGCCGTCGCGGTCCCGCACGTCGAGCACCACCGACTTGAGCGGCTGGCCCGCGAAGCGCTCGGCGAAGAAGGATGTCCAGGCCACGTCGAAGCCGCAGTTCGCCGGCCGCAGCGGCGCGGCGGTGACGCCACGCGCGGCCAGCGGACCGAACCACGCTCCGTCCGAGCCCAGCCGCGGCCAGCTGGCGCCGCCGCAGGCCAGGATGAGTGCATCCGCACGCACCGTCGTCCCACCCTGCGGCGTGTCGAAGCGCAGCGCACCGTCGTCCTGCCAGCCCGTCCAGCGATGCCGCATGTGCAGGCGCACGCCGCTCGCACGCAGCCGGTGCAGCCAGGCGCGCAGCAGCGGCGCGGCCTTCATCTCGCGTGGGAAGACGCGGCCCGAGGTGCCGACGAAGGTCTCGATGCCCAGTGCGTGCACCCAGGCACGCAGCGCATCGGCATCGAAGCGTCGCAGCAGGGGCTCGACCTGCGCGCGGCGCTCGCCATAGCGCGAAGCGAAGGCGTCGAAGGGCTCGGAATGGGTGAGGTTGAGGCCGCCGCGGCCGGCGAGCAGGAACTTGCGGCCCACGGAGGGCATGGCGTCGTACAGGTCGACGGTGCAGCCCGCGGCGACGAGGCGTTCGGCCGCCATCAGGCCGGCCGGGCCACCGCCGATCACGGCCACATTCGATAGCTTGGTCATTGGCGGTATTGTCGCGTCCGCAGGGTTTCGGCTATCGGCGGCATAGCCGCGGGCTGCCGCGCCGCACAGGGCTTTCTGTCACAATGAAATCAATCTTTCGCCGCTCCCTGCGAGCATCCTCTTCATCGTGTAAGTAGCAAGGCAGACATCATGGCCAGCGAACTCATCAAGCACATCTCCGACTCCTCCTTCGAAGCCGACGTCCTGCAGTCCGACAAGCCCGTGCTGGTCGACTACTGGGCCGAATGGTGCGGCCCCTGCAAGATGATTGCGCCCATCCTGGACGAGGTGTCCAACACCTACGACGGCAAGCTGCAGATCGCCAAGATGAACGTGGACGAGAACCGCGAGATCCCCGCCAAGTTCGGCATCCGCGGCATCCCCACGCTGATGCTGTTCAAGAACGGCCAGCTCGCCGCCACCAAGGTCGGCGCCATGAGCAAGGCACAGCTCACCGCCTTCATCGATCAGCAGCTCGCCTGATCGCCTTCTGCCCCAAATGAAAAGGCCGACGCATCCTTGCGCCGGCCTTTGTTTTTTCCTGTCATAATTCCTGCCATTCGCCGGCCCCAACACAAGGGCACGGTTCGAGTCCAAGGCTTCCGGGGCATCTCTCTCGCCCTGACGCAAGCCCCCCTCCTCTCCCACCGTCACCAAGCATCTCCGCCCGCGGGGCCATTCCATGCACCTGAACGAACTCAAGGCACTGCACGTCTCCGAACTCCTGAAGCAGGCCGAAGCGCTCGAGATCGAAAACGTCGGCCGCATGCGCAAGCAGGAGCTGATGTTCGCCATCATCAAGAAGCGGGCGAAGGCCGGCGAGCAGGTATTTGCGGACGGCGTGCTGGAGATCCTGCCGGACGGCTTCGGCTTCCTGCGCAGCCCCGACACCAGCTTCACGGCCAGCACCGACGACATCTACATCAGCCCCAGTCAGGTGCGCCGCTTCAACCTGCACACCGGCGACATGATCGAGGGCGAGGTGCGCATTCCCAAGGACGGCGAGCGCTATTTCGCGCTGACCAAGCTGGACAAGGTGAACGACGGCGCGCCCGAGGCGAACAAGCACAAGGTGATGTTCGAGAACCTCACGCCGCTGTTCCCCAAGGAGCAGATGAAGCTGGAGCGCGACAACTTCAAAAGCGAAGAGAACATCACGGGCCGCGTGATCGACATCATCGCCCCCATCGGCAAGGGCCAGCGCGCGCTGCTGGTGGCACCGCCCAAGAGCGGCAAGACGGTGATGATGCAGCACATCGCGCACGCCATCGCCGCCAACTACCCCGAGATCCACATGATGGTGCTGCTCGTCGACGAGCGGCCGGAAGAAGTGACCGAGATGCAGCGCTCGGTCAAGGCCGAGGTGATCGCCTCCACCTTCGACGAGCCCGCCGCCCGCCACGTGCACGTGGCCGAGATGGTGATCGAGCGCGCCAAGCGCCTGGTCGAACTCAAGAAGGACGTGGTGATCCTGCTGGATTCCATCACCCGTCTGGCCCGCGCCTACAACAACGTCGTGCCCTCCTCCGGCAAGGTGCTGACCGGCGGTGTGGACGCCAACGCACTGCAGCGCCCCAAACGCTTCCTGGGCGCGGCCCGCAATGTCGAGGAAGGCGGCTCGCTCACCATCATCGGCACCGCGCTGGTCGACACCGGCAGCCGCATGGACGAAGTGATCTTCGAAGAGTTCAAGGGCACCGGCAACTGCGAGATCCACCTCGACCGCCGGCTGTACGAGAAGCGCGTGTTCCCTTCCATCCAGCTCAACCGCTCGGGCACCCGCCGCGAAGAGCTGCTGCTGGCGCCCGAGGTGCTGCAGAAGACCCGCATCCTGCGCCAGTTCATGTACAACATGGACGAGATCGAGTCGATGGAGATGGTGCTCAAAAGCATGAAGGCCACCAAGACCAACGTCGAGTTCTTCGACATGATGCGCCGCGGCGGCTGATCCGCCGGGCCTCCGCCTCCCTCCGAAACGCCGCGCCCTGCGCGGCGTTTTTCATTGGTGCGCGTGCTTCCTGACGGTGCGCCCGCGCACCACGCCACCCGTTCCAACGACCTTTGGAGCCGGCTTTTCACGCCCGCCCTGAGGGAAATCAAGGATCTGCAATCTGGCACGCATCATGCGTAATGTCATCTGTCGACAGATGACAGTAATTGACGGAGCGTTGTGATGCTGATGCAGGACCTGACCCCCAAGACCTTCTCCGATGCCGAGCGCCAGGTGCGCGAGGACCTGGCCGCCGCCTATCGGCTGGTCGCTCACTACGGCATGGAGGACAGCATCTACACGCACATCTCCGCGCGCGTACCGGGTGCCGAGGACCAGTTCCTCATCAACCCGTTCGGCATGCTGTTCCGGGACATCACGGCGTCGTCGCTGGTGAAGATCGACACCGAGGGCCGGATCTTGGAGCCCTCGCCCTACGACGTGAACCCCGCCGGCTTCACGATCCACAGCGCGGTGCACATGGCGCGGCATGACGCCATGTGCGTGCTCCACACGCACACGGTGGCCGGCGTGGCCGTCTCATCGCTCGCCTGCGGGCTGCAGCCCTGCAACCAGTGGGCGCTGCAGTTCCACAACCGGGTCGTCTACCACGACTTCGAAGGCATCGCGCTGGACCACGGCGAGCGCGAGCGCCTGATCGCCGACCTGGGCCCCACGGCCCGCGTGCTGATCCTGCGCAACCACGGCCTGGTGACGCTGGGCCGCACGGTGGCCGAGGCCTTCATCCTCATGCACAACCTGGAGCGCGCCTGCCGCGTGCAACTGGCCATCCAGGCCAGCGGCCAGCCGATCCACCCCGTGCCTGCGGAAGTCTGCGAACTCACCGCCCGCCAGTACGAAAGCGGCGACAGCAACCGCCTGCCCGGCGCCGCCGATCCCGATGCGCGCGAATGGCGCGCCCTGCTGCAGCGGCTGGAGCAGCCCACGGCCGCCGCCTCCTTCCGCGACTGACCCCATCCCCACTAACGCCAACTTGCGCTGACTGAAAGGAAGCCTGACATGCAACGTCGTCGACTCATCCAACTGGGCGCCACCGGCCTGGGCGTCTCCATCGCGGGCGTGCCGCTGCACCTGCTGGCGCAGGAAAAGAAGAGCGGCACCATCAACGTGCTGGTGCAGCCCGAGCCGCCGGGCCTGATGCTGGGCATCGTGCAGAACGGCCCCACGCAGATGATCGCCGGCAACATCTACGAAGGCCTGCTGCGCTACGACGAGAAGCTCAATCCGCAGCCCCTGCTGGCCACCTCGTGGACCGCCAACAAGGAAGGCACGGTCTACACCTTCAAGCTCAAGCCCAACGTGAAGTGGCACGACGGCGAGCCCTTCACCTCGGCCGACGTGGTGTTCTCCGCCGACGTCTTCCTGCGCAAGACGCACGCACGCTTCCGCGCCAGCCTGCAGCAGATCGAGAGCATCAAGGCGCTGGACCCGTTGACCGTGGAGTTCACCCTCAAGCAGCCCTTCGGCCCCTTCATGGGCATCTTCGAGACCGGCACCATGCCGATGATCCCGAAGCACATCTACGACGGCACCGACTTCCTGACCAACCCGGCCAACGCCACGCCCATCGGCACCGGTCCGCTCAAGTTCAAGGAATGGGTCAAGGGCTCCTACATCCAGTTGGTGGCCAACGAGCAGTACCACCAGCCGGGCGTGCCCAAGGTGGAGAACGTGTACTTCCACGTCATTCCCGATGCGGCCTCGCGCGCCGCGGCCTTCGAGTCCGGAAAGATCGACATCGCCCCCGGCGGCTCGGTGGAGTACTTCGACGTGGCCCGCCTGGCCAAGCTGCCGGGCGTGGAGGTCACGACCAAGGGCTGGGAGTTCTTCGCGCCCCATTCCTGGCTGTGGATCAACAACCGCAAGGCGCCGATGGACAAGGTCAAGTTCCGCCAGGCGGTGATGCATGCCATCGACCGCGACGCCATCGCCAAGGTGGCCTGGCAGGGCTATGCGAAGGCGGCCACGGGCCCCTTCAACAGCCACATCAAGTTCTACAGCGACGACGTGCCAAAGTACCCGCGCGACATCGCCAAGGCCAGGAAGCTGCTGGATGAGGCCGGCTACAAGGGCGAGACCCTGCGCCTGCTGCCGCTGCCCTACGGCGAGACCTGGCAGCGCCAGGCCGAGATGGTGCGCCAGCACCTGGGCCAGGCCGGCATCAAGATCGAGATGACGCCCACCGATGTGGCCGGCTGGAACCAGCGCCTCAACGAGTGGGATTACGACCTGGCCTTCACCTACGTCTACCAGTACGGCGACCCGGCGCTGGGCGTCGCGCGCAACTACACCACCAGCAACATCGCCAAGGGCTCGCCCTTCAACAACGTCGAGGGTTACTCCAACCCCAAGGTGGACGAGCTCTTCGCCGCCGGCGCCGTCGCGGCCGACCCAGAGAAGCGCAAGGCCCTCTACCTCGAGGTGCAGAAGCTGCTGCTGGAGGAAGCGCCCGTGGCCTGGCTGCACGAAATCAACTTCCCAACGCTCTACCGCAGCAAGGTCAAGAACCCGGTGAGCTCCGGCATCGGCCTGAACGACAGCCTGGGCCGCGCCTCCATCGCCTGATCACGCCGCGCACGCACCCATGAAACGCCTGCAGTTCATGCTCACCCGGGTGGCGCAGGGCCTTGTGGCCCTGGTGCTGATCGCCACCGTCAACTTCATGCTGGTGCGTGCGGCGCCCGGTGATCCGGTCTCGGTGATGGCCGGCGAGGCCGGCGCCTCCGACCAGCAGTTCGTCGACCAACTGCGCCGCGAGTTCGGGCTGGACCAGCCTTTAAGCACGCAGTTGGCCACCTACCTTGGCCATGTCGTCCGGCTGGACCTGGGCTTTTCGTACCGGCAGCAGCAGCCGGTGGCCAGGCTCATCGCCGACCGGCTGCCTGCCACGCTGCTGCTCACCGGCAGCGCCTTCGTGCTGTCGCTGATCTTCGGCGTGGTGCTGGGCGCACTGGCGGCGCGCAAGGCGGGCTCCTGGCTCGACAGTGCCATCACGGTGGTGGCGCTCGTGTTCTACGCCACGCCGCTGTACTGGCTGGCCATGATGGCGGTGCTGCTCTTCACGGTGCAGATGAACTGGCTGCCCGGCTTCGGCTTCATGACGGTGGGCTCCGGCCTGTCGGGTGTGGCTCTGGCCTGGGACATCGCACAGCACCTGGTGCTGCCCTCGCTGACGCTGGCGCTGTTCTTCATGGCCGTGTATGCCCGCATGACACGCGCCTCCATGCTTGAAGTGGCGCAGATGGATTTCGTGAAGACGGCCCGCGCCAAGGGCGTGAAGCCCGGCCGCATCCAGCGCGCGCACATCCTGCGCAACGCGTTGCTGCCGGTGGTCACGCTGGCGGGCATCCAGGCCGGCAGCATGATCGGCGGCGCGGTGCTCACCGAGACCGTCTTCGCCTGGCCCGGCATCGGCCGCCTGATGTTCGATGCCCTGCTGCAGCGCGACTACAACCTGCTGCTGGGCTGCTTCCTGGTGACGGCCGCCATGGCCATCCTGTTCAACCTGATCACCGACCTGGTCTACACCCTGGTCGACCCGCGCATCCGGCTGTGATGCCGACGAGGAGCCCACGGCAATGAACAACTCCGGTTTCTGGCGGCGCTTCTGCCGCAACAAGGGCGCGGTCTTCGGCCTGGTGGTGCTGGCATTGCTGGCGCTGATGGTGGCCTTCGGCCCGCTGCTGGCCACCAACGACCCCTGGGACATGGTGCAGTCGCCCTTCCTGCGGCCCGGGCAGGAGGCCGGCTTCCTGATGGGCACCGACACCATGGGCCGCGACATCTTCTCGGGCGTGGTGCGCGGCGCGCGCATCTCGCTGCTGATCGGCGTGGTCTCCACCGTGGTGTCGCTGCTGATCGGCGTGGGCCTGGGCGCCGTGGCCGGCTATTTCGGCGGCTGGATCGATGCGGCGCTGATGCGCTTCACCGAGCTGTTCCAGGCCGTGCCGAGCTTTGCACTCGCACTGGTGCTGGTGGCGATCTTCCAGCCCTCGGTGGGCTCCATCGTCACGGCCATCGCACTGGTGTCCTGGCCGCCGGTGGCGCGGCTGGTGCGCGGCGAATTTCTCACGCTGCGCCAGCGCGACTTCGTGGCGGCGGCACAGCTGGCGGGCCAATCGACGCCGCGGATCATCCTCACGCAGATCCTGCCCAACGCCACCTCGCCCATCGTGGTGATGGCCTCGCTGATGATCGCCTCGGCCATCCTGCTGGAGAGCAGCCTGAGCTTCATGGGCCTGGGCGACCCCAATCAGATGAGCTGGGGCTACATGGTGGGCACTGCGCGCACCGTGCTGCGCCAGGCCTGGTGGATGGCGGTCTTTCCCGGCGTGGCCATCGTGCTGACCGTGCTGGCGCTGAACCTGGTGGGCGAAGGCCTGAACGACGGACTCAACACCCGGCTGGGAGGCCGCACCCGATGAACGCCCTGCTCAAGCCGCTGCCCGAGATGGAACCCGAAGAGCCGGTGCTGCGCGTCGAAGGCCTGGACATCTGCCTGCCCGCCGGCGGCGACCGTGCCCTCGCCGTGAAGGGCGCCAGCTTCGAGTTGCTGCCCGGCCGCACCCTGTGCGTGGTGGGCGAATCGGGCTCGGGCAAGTCCATGATCGCCAACGCCATCATGGGCCTGCTGCCGCGGCCGCATGTGGCGCCGGTGGCCGGTCGCATCCTCTTCGAGGGCACCGACCTGCTCACGCTGACCGAGGCCCAGATGCGCGAGTTGCGCGGCCGGCGCATCGGCATGGTGTTCCAGGAGCCCATGACCGCGCTCAACCCGGTGATGCGCATCGGCGACCAACTGGCCGAAGTCTTCGATTCGCACATGACACTGCCGGCGGCCGAGAAACGCCGCCGCATCGTCGCCGCGCTGGCAGACGTGGGCCTGCCCGACCCCGAACTGCTGGCCGACAGCTATCCCTTCCGGCTTTCGGGCGGCCAGCGTCAGCGGGTGATGATCGCCTGCGCGCTGCTGCTGGAGCCGCGCCTGCTGATCGCCGACGAGCCGACCACGGCGCTGGACGTGACCACGCAGGCGCAGATCCTCACGCTGATGCGCGAACTGCAGCAGCGCAAGGGCACGGCGCTGCTCTTCATCACGCACGACTTCGGCGTGGTCTCCGAGATCGCCGACCACGTGGTCGTGATGCAGACCGGAGTGGCCGTCGAATCCGGCCCGGCGCACGAGGTGCTGATGCACCCGAAGCACGACTACACCCGCAAGCTCATCGCCGCCATCCCGCAGGGCCGCCTGCGCGAGCCGGCCACCGGCACGCAGGAGGACTACGTGCTGCAGGTGCAGGACCTGCGCAAGACGTATGTGAGCGGCGGCGGTTTCTTCAGCAAGGGTCGCCGGGTCGAGGCCGCCAAGGGCATCGGCTTCCAGCTGCGCCGCGGCGAGACGCTGGGGCTGGTGGGCGAATCGGGCTCGGGCAAGTCGACCGTCGGGCGCTGCATCGTGGGGCTGGAACCCTTCGACAGCGGGCGCATCCTGTTCAAGGGCAAGAGTCTGCTCTCCGGCGCGGCCATGCGCCGGCAGACGCAGGGCAAGGTGCAGATGGTCTTCCAGGACCCGTATGCCTCGCTCAACCCGCGCCACCGCATCGGCCCCACGCTGGCGGCAGGCCCGATTGCCCAGGGTGTCCCCAAGGCCGAAGCCATGGCCCGCGCGCTGGAACTGTTGCGGCTGGTGGGCCTGGGCCCCGAGGCGGCGGAGCGCTATCCGCACGAGTTCAGCGGCGGCCAGCGCCAGCGCATCGGCATCGCACGCGCCCTGGCCATGGAGCCCGAACTGCTGGTGGCTGATGAGCCCGTGTCGGCGCTGGACGTGTCGGTGCAGGCGCAGGTGCTGCAGCTCTTCGCCGAGGTGCGCGAGCGCTTCAAGCTGGCGATGGTCTTCATCACCCACGACCTGCGGGTGGCCGGCGAGATGTGCGACCACATCGCCGTCATGCAGCGCGGCGCCGTCGTCGAATACGGCCCGGCCGCGCAGGTGCTGACCGATCCGCAGCATCCCTACACCCGCATGCTGATCGAGGCGGTGCCGCGCCTCACGGCTGAAAAGGACACTTCGCGTTGACCACCCTCGCCTTCCTGAGCGCCAACCTCGACCTCGGCTACTTGCTGCCGGCCTTCCGCGCCGAGTTCCCCGATGCCGAACTGCGGACCATGGCCGACCTGGGCCCGCTGGACGCCATTGACGCCGCCGTCTGCTGGTGCCCGCCCGCCGGCCTGATGGCACGCATGCCCAATCTTGCGCTCATCCAGTCCGTGGGCGCCGGCATCGACCACCTCACGGCCGATGCCGCCCTGCCCGACGTTCCGGTGTGCCGCATCGTCGATACCGACATGGCCTCGGGCATGGCCGCCTATGTGACCTGGGCCGTGATCCACGGCCAGCGCCACATGGGCCGCTACCTGGCCAGCGCCGCCGCCGGCCGCTGGGAAGAAGCGCCCATCCAGCCGCCGCGCGCGCACCGTGTCGGCATCGCCGGCCTGGGCACGCTGGGCCTGGTCTGCGCCCGTGCCCTGATGGCCCTGGGCTACAACGTGCGTGGCTGGAGCCGCAGTCCGCGCGAGGTACCGGAGGGCCTGGACTGCTTCCACGGACAGGCGCAGCAGGCCGAGTTCCTGGCCGGCTGCGACACGCTGGTGTGCCTGCTGCCGCTCACCGACGAGACCACGGGCATCCTGAACCGCGAACTCTTCGCGCAGCTGCCGCGCGGCGCGCACCTGATCAACGTGGGCCGCGGCGCCCACCTGGTCGAGGCCGACCTGATCCCGGCGCTGGACGCCGGCCACCTCGGCGCCGCCACGCTGGACGCCTTCGTGCAGGAACCGTTGCCGCCGGAGCACCCCTTCTGGCGCGACCCGCGCATCCTCGTCACGCCCCACATCGCCACCCGCACCCAGCCCGCCGTCATCGCCCGGCAGACCCGCCTGAACCTGGAGCGCATCCGCGCCGGGCAAGCCGCCGACGTTGCAGTGGACCTCCAACGCGGCTACTGAACCGAGAAGAGACCGACCATGAACGCACGCACCCCCAACGCCGCCGCCGATGTCGCGGCCCATCTGCATTCGTACACCAACCTCGCCACCCACGGCCAGGTGGAGCCGCTGCTCATCACGCGCGGCGACGGCATCCATGTGGAGGACGAGTCCGGCCGCCGCTACATCGAAGGCATGTCCGGCCTGTGGTGCGCCTCGCTGGGCTTCAGCCATCCGCGGCTGGTGCAGGCCGGCATCGATGCGCTGAAGACCCTGCCCTACTACCACACCTTCAACCACCGCAGCAATCCAGCCGCGGCGCAGCTGGCAGAGCGGCTGCTGGCGCTGGCACCGGTGCCGATGGCGCGCGTGTTCTTCGCCAACTCGGGCTCCGAGGCCAACGACTCGGCGGTGAAGATGATCTGGTACTACTTCAACGCCATCGGCAAGCCGGCCAAGAAGAAGATCATCGCCCGCGACCGCGCCTACCACGGCGTGACGGTGGCCTCGGCCAGCCTGGGCGGCCTGGCGGCCAACCATTCGGACTTCGACCTGCCCATCGCCCGCATCCTGCGCACCGGCAGCCCGCACCACTACCGCGACGCGCGGCTCGGCGAATCGGCCGAGGACTTCGCCACCCGCCGCGCCAATGAGCTTGAGCAGCTGATCCTGAACGAAGGCCCCGACACCGTCGCCGCCTTCTTCGCCGAGCCGGTGATGGGCGCCGGCGGCGTGATCGTGCCGCCGCCCACCTACTTCGAGAAGATCCAGGCCGTGCTGCGCAAGTACGACGTGCTGCTGGTGGCCGACGAGGTGATCTGCGGCTTCGGCCGCACGGGCGAGATGTTCGGCTCCACCACCTTCGGCATGCGGCCGGACATCCTCACCTGTGCCAAGTCGCTGTCCTCGGCCTATGTGCCGATCTCGGCGGTGATGGTGTCGCAGCAGATCCACGAGGCCATGGCCACCAACAGCGGCCGCATCGGCACCTTCGGCCATGGCTACACCTACTCGGGCCATCCCGTGGCCGCGGCCGTGGCGCTGGAGACGCTCAAGGTCTACGAAGACGAAGGCATCCTGGCCCGCACCCGCGAGCTCGCGCCGCGCTTCGCCGAAGGCCTGGCCGTGCAGGCCGAGCGCCGCATCGTCGGCAACATGCGCGCCGTGGGTCTGATTGGCGCGCTGGAGCTGATGGCCGACCGCGCCGCGCGCACGCCCTTCGACCCGGCGCTGAAGGCCGGCTACCAGGTGGCCCAGTACGCCCAGGAAGAAGGCCTGATCGTGCGCGCCATGGGTGACACCGTGGCCCTGTGCCCGCCGCTCATCATCACGCCGGCCGAGATGGACGAGCTGTTCGCCCGCCTGGGTCGCGCGCTCGACCGCTTCGAGAAGACGCTCTGAGCGGGACACCACGATGCAGGCCTTCTTCTGCCCCGACCAGTTGCTGCACCAGCCGCAGCAGTACATGCGCATCGGCCGCATCCACAAGCCGGCCGACCTGCCCGCGCGCGCCGAGGCGCTGCAGGCCACGCTACTGGCGCAGGGCATCCCCGTGTATTCGCCGCCCGAGGCCGGCCGTGCGCCGCTGGAGGCCGTGCATGCGCCGCACTACCTGGACTACCTGTCCGCCGCCTACGAAGGCTGGCAGAAGCTCGGCCGCCCGGGCCTGGAGCCCGGCATCGAGGTGCTGCCCAACCTGTCGCCCTACTACGGCGTGGCGCCCGGCGAGCGACGTCCGCCCTGCCCCAGCCCCTCGCTGCTGGCACAAACCGGCTACTACGTCGGCGACCTCGCCTCGCCGCTGGGGCCGCACAGCTGGCGCTCCATCCTGCGTTCGGCCCACACCGCGCATGCGGCGGCGATGGCCGTTGTGGGTGGCGAAAGGCTGGCCTACGCGCTGTGCCGGCCCTCGGGCCACCATGCGCACCACGACCGCGCCAGCGGCTTCTGCTACGTCAACAACAGCGCCGTGGCGGCCGAGGCGCTGCGCCAGAGCTTCGGCAAGGTGGCCGTGCTGGACGTGGACGCGCACCACGGCGACGGCACGCAGAACATCTTCTATGCCAGCGCCGAGGTGCTGACCGTCTCCACCCATGCCGACCCGGCGGGCTACTTTCCCTTCTACACCGGCTATGCGCACGAGCGCGGCGCCGGAGCCGGCGAGGGCTTCAACCTCAACCTGCCGCTGGCCCATGGCAGCGGCGATGCCGAATTCATCGCGGCGCTGGACCGGGCGATGGCCGCCATCGAGCGCTTCGCCCCCCAGGCGCTGGTGCTGCCCATGGGCTTCGACACCTACCGCGACGACCCGATCAGCGTGCTGCGCCTGGACTTCGACGCCTACCGCGCCATCGGCGAGCGCCTGCGCGCGCTGGCCCTGCCGACGGTGATCGTGCAGGAAGGCGGCTACATGGTCGAAGCGCTCGGCCCGGGGCTGGCGGCGCTGCTGGCCGGGCTGAATCCGTGATCGCCCGTCAGGCCCAGCCGCAAGCGGTGCAAAGGTCTTGCCGATGAGCGCCCTGCCCGCCACGGCCGCGCCGCTGCCCGACTGGCGCCACGGGCCGGGGGCGGGTGTGCTGCTCTTCCTGGGCGCGCTGCTGCTCTTCGCCTTCTACGACGCCTTCGCCAAGCAGATGGTCGCCAGCCATGCGCCGGTGGTCGTCAACCTGTCGCGCTACGTCTGCATCAGCACCGTGGGCCTGGGGCTGCTGCTGCGCCACGGCCAGTTGCGCTTCTGGCGCCAGCCGCACCAGGGCCTGCTGCTGGCGCGAAGCAGCATGCTGGCCCTGGTGGCCACCTGCTTCATGACGGCGCTGGTGACCATGCCACTGGCCGAGGCCACCGCCATCTACTTCACGGCGCCGCTGCTGATGGTGGCGCTGGCGCCCAGCCTGCTGGGCGAGCGGGTGCACCGTGCCCAGTGGCTGGCCGTGGCGGGCGGCTTTGCGGGCATGCTGCTGATCGTCCGGCCGGGACATGACCTCCCGCTGGCCGGCACGCTGCTGATGGCCGTGTCGGCCACCGGCTATGCGCTGTTCCAGATCTTCACGCGCCGACTGTCGGGGGTAGTGCCGGCACCGGTGCAGTTCGCGCATGCGGCCTTCGTCTGCCTGGCCGTCACGCTGGTGCTGACGGCACTTTCGGAAGACGTCGAGGTGCCGCCCTGGCCGCAGGCCCTGGTGCTGCTGGCGGGCGGCCTGGCCAGCGGCGGCGCGCAGTTGCTGCTGCTGGCGGCCTTCCGGCGCACCCAGGCCTCGACGCTGGCGCCGCTCAACTATGTGCAGTTGCTGCTGGCGGTGCTGATCAGCGCCTTCTGGTTCCATCGCCCGCCCGATGGCCTGGCGATGGCGGGCATGGCCTGCATCGCGGTGGCCGGGGTGTATCTGGCACGATCCGCCGCAACGCCACGACAACGACATCCGGAGACCGCTTGAACGCCGCCCTGCCCACATCCGCCCCCGCCTTCGCCTCGATCCAGGCGCCCGACCTGGTCGGGCTGATCCAGGCCGAGCTGCAGCGGGCCATTCTCGAAGGCCGCATCGGCCCCGGCGACCGCGTGGTCGAGGCCGAACTGGCCCGCCAGATGGGCGTGAGCCGCGCGCCCGTGCGCGAGGCCGCGCGCCGGCTCGAAAGCCTGGGCCTGCTGGTCTCGCGCCCTCGCCATGGCTTCACCGTGCGCACGGTCAGCACCAAGCAGATCGACGACCTCTATGCCGTGCGCATCACGCTGGAGGTGATGGGCGCCACGCTGGCCTGCCGCCACGCCAGCGACGCGCAGCTCGATGCCATGGCGGGCCGCGTGGACGACATGGTCGCCCGCGCCGCCACACTGAGCCAGGCCGAGCGCGTGGCGCTGGACCTGGACTTCCATGCCGCGCTCTGCGCCCTGTCGGGCAACGACTACCTGCAGCAGCTCTTCTCCAACATGGTCAACGAGGTGCGCATGTTCCTGGCGCTGACCGAGGACAGCTATGGCGACCCGGCCTCGCTGGCCCAGACGCACGAACCCATCGCCAACGCCCTGCGCCGCCGCGACGCGCCGGCCGTGGAACAGGCGCTGCGCTTCCACCTGGAGGACGCACGCGAGCATGTCTCGCGGCTGCGGCTGGCCACGCGCTGAACGAACGCGCTTTTCCCTCGACCCTCACCGCACCGACGTCCACCGCCCATGAAAGTCATCTACAGCGACCGCCACGTCGGCCACGATCCGCAGCAGTTCATCGTGCGCGGCAAATTCAAGCGCAGCAACGAGCAGCCCGAGCGCGCTCATTTGCTGCTGCAGGCCGCGCGCGAACAGGGCCATGAGGTCATCGCGCCCGAGGACCATGGCCCGGGCCCGCGCGCTGCCATCCACACGCCGCAGTACCTACGATTCCTGGAGACGGCCTGGGCGCGCTGGCAGCAGCTGGACGATCCCTCCTTCGAGGTGATCCCCAACGTGCATCCCTTCCCGGGCCAGCCCTTCACCTACCCCGACAGCCTGGTCGGCCAGGCGGGCTACCACCTGGGCGACATGGCCTGCTCGGTGGGCCAGCACACCTGGGAGGCGGCGGTGTGGTCCGCCCACACGGCCACGCATGCGGCCCAACTGGTACTGGACGGCGAGCGCGCGGCCTATGCGCTGTGCCGCCCGCCCGGCCACCATGCCTATGCCGACCGGGCGAACGGCTTCACCTACCTCAACAACGCCGCCATCGCCGCGCAGCACCTGCGCCAGCGCTTCGACCGCGTGGCCATCGTCGATGTGGACGTGCACCACGGCAACGGCACCCAGGGCATCTTCTGGCGGCGGCGCGACGTGCTCACCGTCTCGCTGCATGGCGACCCGCATTTCTGCACGCCCTTCTTCACCGGCCATGCGCACGAGCATGGCGAGGGCGATGGGCTGGGCTTCAACCTGAATGTGCCACTGGCCCGCGGCACCGACACCGAGGCCTACCTCGTCGCCCTGCGGCATGCCCTCGACACGGTGCGCGCCTATGCGCCGGGCGCCGTCGTGGTGGCGCTGGGGCTGGACGCCCACGAGCACGATCCCTACCGGGCGCTGGCCGTCAGCACCGAGGGCTTTGCCCGCATCACCGGCGAGATCGCCCGGCTGGGCGTGCCCACCGTGCTGGTGCAGGAAGGCGGCTACCTGTCGCCCGACCTGGGGCCCAACCTGCGCAGCGCACTGGGCGGCTTCGAGGCGGCGGCATGAGTCTGCAAGCGCCACCGACCTCCCAACCCGTCCGCCCTGCGCCCGGCGCGCCCGACGGCGCTCGATCCGTTCGCCCTGAACCTGTCGAAGGGCGAAACGGCGCGCCGGCCGATGTGACCCGGCTTCGGCAGGCTCAGCCCGAACGGACTGGAAGCGAAGACGACGCTTTCGAGCAGTTGCCCGAAGCCGCCGTTCTGTGCGCGCCTCCCGCGCCGGTCGATCTGAACGAGGCCACGCGCCTGCTCCAGCGTCACTACGGACTGAGCGGAACGCTGACGCCGCTGGGCGGCGAGCGCGATGCCAACTTCCTGTTCCAGCCTGCGGATGGCGGCGCGCCCTGCATGCTCAAGGTGTCGCACCCGGTCGAAAGCGCCGTCGTCGCCGACTTCCAGACGAAGGCGTTGCTGCACCTTGCAACGACGGCGCCCGATCTGCCGGTGCAGCGCCTCCTGCCCATGCGCAGCGGCGCGTTCTCTGCGGTGGACACCACGTTGGGCGACGCCCCCCGCGTCGTCCGCCTCTTCAGCTACCTGCAAGGCCTGCCCCTGCCCAAGGCCCCGCCCGCCCCGGGCCGGGCCGCCCACGCGGGCGCGCTGCTCGCCCGGCTGGATGCCGCCCTCGCCGGCCTGTCCCATCCCGCGGGCGAACTGCCCCTGCCCTGGGACCTTCAACGCGCCCTCGGCACCCGCAGCCTGCTGGCGCATGTGGACGACCCCGCCCGCCGCGCGTTCGCCCAGGCGGCGCTGGACCGCTTTGCCGCCGACGCGCTGCCGGTGCTGCGCACACTGCCGCGCCAGCCCATCCACAACGACTTCAACCCCTCCAACCTGCTGGTGGACCCGCAGGCACCCGGGCGCCTGGTCGGCATCCTGGACTTCGGCGACATGGTCGCCGCGCCGCGCATCGTGGACCTGGCGGTCGCGGCCTCCTACCAGCTCGATGCGCAGGCGCCCGCCGAGAGCATCGCGGCCTTCGCCGGGGCGTACCACGCGGTCACGCCGCTTTCGACGCAAGAGCGGACGCTGCTGCCGCTCCTGGTCGCCACGCGCCTGGCCATGGTGGTCGCCATCAGCGGCTGGCGGGCGGCGCGCGAGCCGGCCAATGCGGCGTACCTGCTGCGCAACAACGGCGCCTCCTGGGCGCGGCTGGCGGCGCTGGCTGCCCTGCCTGCCACTGCACTCGACGACGCGCTGCGCCACGCCTGCCCCTGACACACCCCGAGGCGCCTGCCCATGCCGACAACCACTGCCGACCTGATCGAACGCCGCGCCCGACTGCTCGGCCCCAGCTACCGACTGTTCTACGGCGAGCCGCTGCACCCGGTGCGCGGCGAAGGCGTGTGGCTGTTCGACGCCGAGGGCCGCCGCTACCTTGACGCCTACAACAACGTCGTCTGCGTGGGCCATGCGCATCCGCAGGTGGTCGAGGCCATCGCGCGGCAGGCCGCCACGCTCAACACCCACACGCGCTACCTGCACGAGGGGGTGCTCGACTATGCCGAGCGCCTGCTGGCGACGATGCCCGCCGAACTGGGCCATGCCGTCTTCACCTGCACCGGCAGCGAGGCCAACGACCTTGCCCTGCGCATCGCCCGCACCCACACCGGCGGCGAGGGCGTGATCATCACGAGCTTCGCGTACCACGGCGTCACCGCCAGCCTGGCCGAGGCCTCGCCCTCGCTGGGCCGCTATGTGCAGTTGGGCCGGGCGGTGCGCACCGTGCCCCCGCCCGATGGCGACGACCTGGACGCCGAAACGCTGGGCGGCCATTTCGCCGACGGCGTGCGGCGCGCCATCGCCGAACTGCAGGCCGACGGAATCCGGCCGGCGGCGCTGCTGGTGGACACGGTCTTCTCCAGCGATGGCATCTTCACCGGCCCGCGCGGCTTCCTGCAGGAAGCCGTGGCCGCGATCCGCGAGGCCGGCGGCGTGTTCATCGCCGACGAGGTGCAGCCCGGCTTCGGACGCACCGGCGAGGCCTTCTGGGGCTTCGAGCGGCACGGCGTGGTCCCGGACATCGTCACGATGGGCAAGCCGATGGGCAATGGGCATCCGGTCGCGGGCCTGGCCGTTCAGCCCGAGGTGATGGCGGCCTTCGGCCGGCAGTGCCGCTACTTCAACACCTTCGGCGGCAATCCGGTGTCGATGGCAGCGGCAAGTGCCGTGCTCGATGTGCTCCAGGACGGTGGGCTGCAGGCCAACGCGCAGGCGGTCGGCGACCATCTGATGACCGGCCTGCGACAACTGGCCGAGAAACATGCGCTGATCGGCCAGGTGCGCGGCGCGGGCCTGTTCATCGGCGTCGAACTGGTCACCGACCGCGCCCGCCGCACGCCGGCCACGGCCGAGGCGGCGCGCGTCGTCAACGGCCTGCGGCAGGCCGGCGTGCTGCTCAGCGCCACGGGCGAAGCGGCCCACATCCTCAAGCTGCGGCCGCCCCTGGTCTTCGAGCGTGCCCATGCCGACCTGCTGGTGCAGACGCTGGACGACGTGCTGGCCCGACTCTGAACCAGGAACCGCCCATGGCTGCCATCCCGACCCCCGACCAGCTGCGCGACGCGGCCCAGGCCCTGACGCCCTGGATGATCGACACGCTCAGCGCCTTTGTTGCTGCGCCCAGCCCTTCCGGCGCCGAGCAACCGGCTGCCGACTTCCTGGAACGCCTGATGCAGGACATGGGCCTGGACTGCGAGCGCATCGTGCTCGACAGCCGGCAGATCGAGGGCCTGGCACTGTTCTCCTGCCCTTGCGATCCGGACGGCGGCCGCCACAACCTGCTCGCCCGCCATCTGCCACCCACGGGTTCCAAAGGCCGCTCGGTGCTCTTCAACGGCCACCTGGACGTGGTGCCGACCGGCCCGGAATCGCTGTGGACCACCGGCCCCTACGTGCCGCGCGTGGAGGACGGCTGGCTGTATGGCCGCGGCGCCGGCGACATGAAGGGCGGCATCGTCTGCGCGCTGGCGGCGCTCCAGTTGCTGCGCACGCTGGGATTCACCCCGGCCGGCACTGTCGGCTTCAACGCCGTGCTGGACGAAGAGAACACCGGCAACGGCACGCTCGCGACCCTGCATGCGCTGCAGACCGCCCGGGCCAAGGCGAAGCTGATCGACTTCGACGCCGTCATCATTCCCGAACCTTTCGGCGAGACGCTGATGAGCGCCCAGGTCGGTGTGAGCTGGCTGTTCGTCACCCTCACCGGCCGGCCGGCCCACGTCGCCTACATGGGCCAGGGGCTCAACCCCATCGAGGCGGCGATGGCGATCATGGCCGACCTGAAGGAGCTGGAAGCCGAGTGGAACCGTCCCGAGAACCGCCACCCCGCCTTCGCCGACGTGGCCCATCCGGTCAACTTCAACCTGGGCCGGATCGACGGCGGGGAATGGAATTCTTCCGTGCCCTGCACCTGCACGCTGGGTCTGCGGATCGGCTACTACCCCGGCATGGACCCGGCGGACGTTGAGGCCCAGGTCGGCGCGCGCATCCGTGCCAAGGCTCAGGCGCTCAACCCGGCCCTGGTGGTCGAGATCGACGCACGCGGCCACCGCTCGCCCGGCTGCGTCTACGACCTGGAGGCGCCCGCCATGCGCACGCTGGCCGACGCCCACGAGAAGATCGTCGGTCAGCCGCCTGCGCGCCTCGCCTGCACGGCCACCACCGACGGCCGGCACTTCCGGCTGATGAGCGACATCCCAGTGACCAACTACGGGCCCGTGGCCCGCCACATCCACGGCATCGACGAGGCTGTCTCCCTCGAAAGCATGCAGCGCGTGACGGCCGCCATGGCGCAGTTCATCGTCGACTGGTGCGGCGTGGTGGAAGCCTGAGCGGCCGAGCGCGCCCTGCACTGGCGCTCTGTGAACTGCCGCGCTAGAATCGAGGGCTTTTCGCGGCAAGTGCTGGCACGATGGTTGTGCACAGTGGCTCCCGCATCGACGCTCAAGGAATCACCATGGCCAAAGAAGGCATCCATCCCGACTACCGCGAAGTCCTGTTCCTGGACCTGTCCAACGGCTTCAAGTTCGTCACCCGCTCCTGCGTGAACACGCGCGAGACCGAGACCTTCGAAGGCAAGGAATACCCCCTGTACAAGCTGGACACCTCCAGCGAGTCGCACCCCTTCTACACCGGCACCCAGAAGTCGGTGGACAACATGGGCGGCCGCGTCGAGAAGTTCCGCAACAAGTTCGGCAAGACCGCGCTGTCCTCCAAGTAAGCCGTCTTTGCACACAGCACCGCCCCGTGCGGTGCACCGAGGGCAGCCCGGATCTCCGTGCTGCCCTTTGTTTTTTCCCCCATGCGCCGCCCGATGATCCGGGCCGCACGCCCGCCCGCCAGACCGTGAGCCCCGCGCATTGAGCCCCCCCAATCCCGCCATCGTTGCCCAGAACGCCGTGCGCCGCCTGCCCCGGGCGGCGCTGTTGCTGCTGTGTGCCGCCTACCTGATGCCCGGCCTGCTGGGCCGGGGGCCGTGGAAGAGTGCGGATGTCGCCTCCTTCGGCTACATGGCGGCGCTGGCCGAGGGCGGCGGCCTGGCACGCTGGCTCGACCCGCTGCTGCTGGGCCTGCGGCCGGAGATTCCGGCCCTGCTGCCCTACTGGATCGGGGCCTGGGCGATCCAGCTCTCACCCTCGTGGCTGCCGCCCGACCTGGCGGTGCGCATCGTGTTCGCGCTGATGCTGTGGTGCACCTTCACCGCCACCTGGTATGCCGTGTACTACCTGGCACGGACGCCGCGGGCCCAGCCGGTGGCCTTTGCCTTCGGCGGGGAGGCCCGGCCGACGGACTATGCGCGCGCGGTGGCCGATGGCGGGCTGCTCGCACTGATCGCCAGCCTGGGTCTGGCCCAACTGGGCCATGAAACCACGCCGGCGCTGGCACAGCTCTTCTTTGCCTCGCTGCTGTTCTATGGCGCCGCGGCGCTGCCCTATCGGCGCGCAGCGCCCCTCACCGCCTTCGGCATCGGCACGCTGGGGCTGTCGCTCAGCGGTGCGCCCTCCATGGGCCTGATCCTGAGCGGTGGCTGCGCGGTGCTGGCCTGCCGCGAATGGCTGCTCGGCCAGCGCGAGCCCGACGGCGACGCCAGTCCGGTGTACGACCGCACCGGCGTCTTCGGCCTGGCCGCCCTGGCACTGATCGGGGCAGCCGTGGCGGCTGCCCTGGGCCAGTTCCACTGGAACCTCTCCCTGCCCGGCAGCGACCCCAACGAGCGCCTCATCGCCGAGGCGCGCGGCCTGCTCAAGCTCTTCCTCTGGTTCACCTGGCCGGCCTGGCCGTTGGCGATCTGGACGCTGTGGCGCTGGCGCCGGCAACTGACGGCCCGGCACGTGGCGCTGCCCCTGGGCTTCATGCTGGCGGCCTCGTTCTCGACCATCTTCACGGACTTCGGCGAACGCTCCCTGCTGATCGGTCTGCCCGCCTTCGCCACGCTGGCGGCCTTCGCGCTGCCCACCTTCCGGCGCAGCGTCTCGGCGCTGATCGACTGGTTCACCCTGCTCTTCTTCAGCGGCGTGGCGCTGTTCATCTGGGTGTACTGGATCTCGCTGCACACCGGCGTGCCGGCCAAACCCGCCGCCAATGTGTACCGGCTGGCGCCGGGCTTCGTGCCCGATTTCTCCTGGATCGGCTTCGGTCTGGCGCTGGCCGCCACCATCGCCTGGGCCTGGCTGGTGCGCTGGCGCACCGGGCGACACCGCGCCGCGCTCTGGAAGACGATGGCCCTGCCCGCCGGCGGCGCCGCGCTGTGCTGGCTGCTGCTGATGACCCTGTGGCTGCCGCTGCTCGACTACGCCCGCAGCTACGAGCCCCAGGTGCGCGCCCTCTCGCAACGCATGGGCGCGCAGCCCGGCTGCGTGGACGAACTCGGCCTCAACCGCGCCCAGATCGCCGCGCTGCGCTACCACGGCCGCATGGCGCTGCAACCGCTGGCCGACGGCAGCCGGTGCACCTGGCTGCTGGTGCATCCGGACTACCTGTTCAGCCTGCCCAACCGGGTCCGCATGGCCGACTGGCATTTCGAAGGCACCTTCCGCCGGCCCACCAGCCCCAGCGACGACCTGCTGCTGTTCCGCCGACAGGCACCGCAGTGAGCGAGCGGCGCCTCATCGCCCGCCACGCCGGCACGGTGCTGGTCGGCCAGATGGCGACCATGGCCTTCGGCGTCACCGACACCGTGGTCGCCGGCCGCTTCGACCAGGATGCGCTGGCGGCGCTGTCCATCGGTGCGGCCATCTTCATCAGCGTGTTCGTGGCGCTGACCGGCACACTGCAGGCGCTGCTGCCGGTCTGGGCCGAGCTGCACGGGGCCGGCCGGCGCGAGGCCATGGGCCGCTCGGTGCGGCAGGCGCTGTACCTGTGCGCGGCCACCACGGCGGTCGGCGCGACGCTGCTGCTGTCGCCCGGCCCGCTGCTGGCCTGGACCGAGGTGCCGCCCGCCATGCGGGGCGCGGTCGGCCAGTACCTGGCCGTGCTGGCCGCGGCCCTGCCGGCGGCGCTGCTGTTTCGCATCTACGCCACCCTGAACCAGTCCATCGGCCGGCCGAGTTTCGTCACCTGGCTGCAGGTCGGCGCGCTGGCGGTCAAGGTGCCGCTGTCGATCTGGCTGACCTTCGGCGGCCTGGGCGTGCCCGCACTCGGCCTGATGGGCTGCGCACTCGGCACGCTGACCGTCAACTGGCTGATGCTGGCCGTTGCGGTGCTGATGCTGCGCCACCGCCCCGAATACCAACCCTATCGCCTCTGGCGCCGGCCCGAGCGGCCGGACTGGCCGCAACTGGGCGCCTTTGCCCGGCTGGGGGTGCCGGCGGGGCTGTCGGTGATGGTGGAGGTGAGCTCCTTCACCTTCATGGCCCTGTTCATCGCCCGCCTGGGCAGCACGGCCACGGCGGCACACCAGATCGCATCGAACCTCACCGCGGTGGCCTACATGGTTCCGCTGTCGCTGGGCCTGGCCACCAGCGCCCGGGTCGGCTACTGGATGGGCGCCGGCCGGCCGGACCAGGCGCGGCGCGCCTGCTGGCAGGGTCTGGGCATGGCGGTGCTGGCCGCGTTGATGGTGGCCGGCTCGCTGCTGGCTTTGCGCGGCACCATCGTCCAGTTCTACACGCGCGAGGCGGCCGTGGCCCATCTGGCGGCGGGCCTGCTCGCGGCCTGCGCCGCCTACCACCTGGCCGACGCGACCCAGACGCTGTGCATCTTCGTGCTGCGCTGCTTCCGCATCACGGTCGCGCCGCTGCTCGTGTACTGCGCCCTGCTGTGGGGCGTGGGGCTGGGCGGCGGCTACTGGCTGGCCTACCACGGCCTCGGGCCCAGGCCGGCGCAACATTCGCCGCTGGCGTTCTGGATCATGGCGGCCGCGGCATTGGGCGCCGCGGCGTTGATCCTGCTGGCGCTGCTGCGGCTTGCGGTGGGCCGCGCAGGCCGCCGCTGAACCTGAACGGCGGCGGGCCGCCGGGGCTCAGCGGCCCTGGATACCCAGCAATTCGACCTCGAAGTTCAGCGTGGCATTGGGTGGGATCACCCCACCCGCGCCGCGGCTGCCGTAGGCGATGGCCGGCGGGCACACCAGCTTGGCCTTGCCGCCCACCTTCATCTTCTGCAGGCCCTCGGTCCAGCACGGAATTACGCGGTTGAGCGGGAACTCGGCCGGCTGGTTGCGGGCATAGGAGCTGTCGAATTCCTTGCCGCTGTCCGGGAAGGTGCCGCGGTAGTGCACCCGCACTGTGTCGGTCGCCGAGGGGCTGGGGCCGGTGCCCTCCTTGACGCTCTGGTAGACCAGGCCGCTGGGCGTGGTGACGGCGGCGCTCTGGGCGTGGACAGCGCCACAGGCGAAGAGAAGGGTGGCGGCAGCGGCGCCGAGGGCACGCGAAACGATGGTCATGGGCTCTCCCGAGGTGGAAAAGCGGCGGATCATAAGCCGCGCCCCTGACGCTCTCTGCGCCCCCGCCGCAGCAGGTCAGGCCGAGCGCGGGCCCGGAACCTGCATCGCTTGTCCTACCCGGCAGCCGGGCGGCAGGCGCGATCATGCGTCGGTCTCCCGCCACGGCCGGCCCCTCGCCCACCGACACCGCCCATGCGCTACCGCACGACGATCCAGCATCAGGTCTTCGACTTCGACGATCTCCGCCAAGTGATGGCCTGCGCCAGCCCGGCGCGCTCGGGCGACTACCTGGCCGGGGTCGGCGCCGCGACCGCGCAGCAACGCATGGCGGCACGGCATGTGCTGGCCGACACGCCGCTCAGGCAGTTCCTCAGCGAGGCATTGGTGCCCTACGAAGAGGACAACATCACGCGGTTGATCCTCGACGGCCATGACGCCGCCGCCTTCGCACCGGTCGCGCATCGCACCGTGGGCGATTTCCGCAACTGGCTGCTGTCCGATGCGGCGGACGCCGCGGCGCTGACCGCGCTGGCGCCGGGGCTGACGCCGGAGATGGTGGCCGCCGTCTCCAAGCTGATGCGCAACCAGGACCTGATCGCCGTCGCGCGCAAGTGCCGGGTCACCAGCCGCTTCCGCAACACCCTCGGTCTTCCCGGCCATCTGGCCGTCCGGCTGCAGCCCAACCATCCGACCGATGACCTGCGCGGCATCGCCGCCTCCACGCTGGACGGACTGCTCTACGGCGCAGGCGATGCGGTGATCGGCGTCAACCCTGTCTCCGACAGTCTGCCGGTGCTCGAGCGGCTGCAGCACATGCTGGCCGAGGTCATCGAGCGCTTTGCCATTCCCACCCAGAGCTGCGTGCTCACCCATGTGACCAACACGATGAAGCTCATGGAACGGGCCGCGCCGGTGGACCTGGTCTTCCAGTCCATCGCCGGCACCGAGAAGGCCAACCTCTCCTTCGGCGTCACGCCCGAACTGCTGGACGAGGCCTGCGAGGCCGCCCGCGCATTGGGCCGCGGCACGCTGGGCGACAACGTCATGTACTTCGAGACCGGCCAGGGCAGCGCGCTCTCGGCCAACGCGCACCATGGGGTCGACCAGCAGACCTGCGAGGCGCGGGCCTATGCGCTGGCGCGCCGCTACCGACCGCTGCTGGTCAACACCGTCGTGGGCTTCATCGGGCCAGAGTACCTGTTCGACGGCAAGCAGATCATCCGCGCCGGCCTGGAAGACCACTTCTGCGGCAAGCTGCTGGGCCTGCCCATCGGCTGCGACGTCTGCTACACCAACCATGCGGAGGCCGACCAGGACGACATGGACACGCTGCTGGTGCTGCTGGCCACGGCCGGCCTCACCTTCCTGATCGGCGTGCCGGGGGCGGACGACGTGATGCTCAACTACCAGAGCACGTCCTTCCACGACGCTCTGTTCCTGCGCGACACCCTGGGCTTGAAGCGCGCACCCGAGTTCGAGGCTTGGCTTCAGCACATGGGCATCACCGGTGCCGATGGCCGCTTGGTGCCAGGGCCTGCACCGATGCTGCAGCAGGGCATGCAGCGGCTGCGCCTTCTGGGAGCCGCCGCATGAGCACCGCATCGAACGAACCGACCCAAGCCTCTACCCGGGTTACTCCAGCAGAAGACCGATCTGCCCCGCCCGTGACGCCCGACCCCTGGCAGGCCTGGCGCGCCGCCACGCCCGCCCGGCTGGCCCTCGGCCGCGCCGGCAGCGGCATGCCCACCGACGAGACGCTGCGCTTCGGCTGGGCGCATGCCATGGCGCGCGATGCCATCCATGCGGCGCTGGACGCCGACGCGCTCGCCCGGTCGCTCGAAGAAGACGGCTGGTCCGTCCTGCGTGCCCGCAGCCAGGCGCCCGACCGGGCCACCTACCTGCGCCGGCCCGACCTGGGCCGCAGCCTGGACCCGGCCGACGCCGAGGCCCTGCGCGGGCGTCCGGAACGAGGCTGCGATCTCTGCCTGATGGTGGGCGACGGCCTGTCGTCGTTGGCCATCGAGCGCCATGCGCGGCCGCTGCTGGCCGCCCTTCGCGCGCAGTTGCCGACCGACCTGCGCATCGCGCCCGTCGTCGTGGCGACGCAGGCGCGCGTCGCACTGGCCGACGAGGTGGGCGAGGCCCTGGGCGCGCGCCTCGGCGCGATCCTGATCGGCGAGCGGCCTGGCCTCTCCAGCCCGGACAGCCTGGGCATCTACCTCACCCACGAACCACAACGCGGGCGACATGACGCGCAGCGCAACTGCATCTCGAACGTACGTCCGGAGGGCCTGGGCTACGAGGCGGCCGCCTTCAAGCTCGGCTGGCTGGTGCGCGAGGCGCTGCGACGTGGCCTGACCGGCGTTCAGCTCAAGGACGAAAGCGACGACGCGGTGCTCGACGACGACCGCCCGCCGCGCATCGACTGACGCCGGGCTTCGCCTGGCGCGTCAGCGCAGCAGGCTCAGGCCATGCGCGATGCCGACGGCGAGGCCGCCGGCGTTGATGACGAGACCGAGGAGGCGACGGGGAGCGGTGATGGCGGTGTTCATGGACGTCAATGCTAGGCAGCAGGTCCTGCGCTGTGAATTCGAACGTCCTCATCGCAGCCATAGCCAACGCCGCAGGCCCTGCGCCCGGGCGCAATCCGCGCGACCGCGGCCCCAGTCTCCGCTGCCTATGATCGAACGCTGGACCACACAGCTCCAACGAGACAGGAGACATCCGCCATGAGCCAACGCTACCCGCTTGCCGAACTCGACCAGATCCCCGAGGACATCCGCGCCCGCATCCTGGCCGTGCAGGAAAAGGCGGGCTTCGTGCCCAACGTCTTCCTGGCGCTGGCCCGCCGCCCCGCCGAGTGGCGCGCCTTCTTCGCCTACCACGATGCGCTGATGGAGCCCGAGAGCGTGGGCCGCACCAGCGCACTCAGCAAAGGCGACCGCGAGATGATCGTCACCACCACCAGCGCGGCCAACCAGTGCCTCTACTGCGTGGTGGCGCACGGTGCGCTGCTTCGCATCTACGAGAAGAAGCCGCTCGTGGCCGACCAGGTGGCCGTCAACTGGCGCAAGGCCGACATCTCCGAGCGCCAGCGCGCCATGCTGGCCTTTGCGATGAAGGTGTGCGAGCGGTCGCACGAGGTCGACGAGGCCGACTTCGCCGCCCTGCATGCCCACGGCTTCGACGACGAGGACATCTGGGACATCGCCGCCATCACCGCCTTCTTCGGCCTGTCGAACCGGCTGGCCAGCTTCAGCGGCATGCAGCCGAATCCGGAGTTCTTCCTGATGGGCCGGGTGCCGCGCGAGAAGCCGGCCGACAAGCCCCCGCAGCAAGGATGACGGAGGCCGCCTGCCTATGATGGCTGGCCACACCCGCTCGCGTCCTCCATGATCTCTGCGCCCTCCGCCGCCTCGGCCCATTCCCCCACGGCTGCGGCCACCGATCCCCTGCAGCGCCTGCGCGAAGCGACCTCGTCACTGCATGCCCGGCTCGATACGGGGCTGCCCATCGCACGCGAGGGCGCCGGTCCGGTCGACTACCTCCGGCACCTTGCATTGCTGCGCGGCTGGGTCGACCTGCTTCAGCGGTCCGGCGCCGATTTGCCGCGCCTGGAGGAGGAGCGAGGCGCCCTGGATGCAGAGCTGGCCGAGGCCCAGGACCTGCTGGGCCAGCGTGCGCCACGCATCGATCTGGCGGCTGCGCGGGAACCCCTGTTCCAGGCCGAAGGTTCAGACTGGGGACTGGCGTATGTGCTGGAAGGCTCCCGGCTGGGTGGCCAGGTGCTGCGCAAGCGGCTGGGACCTGCGATGGCGCCGCTGGCGCTGAACTATCTGCGTGGGAGCGGGGCCGACACGGGTCCGAGGTGGAAACTCTTCATTGCCGAGCTCCGGACCGCACTGCACAGCGACGCCCGGCTGGATGCAGCCGCGGCTGCGGCACGGCGGGCCTTCGAACTCCTGCTGCTGTGTCACGAGGCGCTGTCCGCGGCCCAGGCCATGCCGGCTTCCGCTGTTCGCGCGCATCGGGAGTGAAGAAGGTTCGGGTCGGAACGCCCGGACCGGCTGCCACGGAGGGATCAGCCGGCCGCCTGCCGGCACCCTTCGAAGGCATCCAGCGTCGGCTTGTAGGTGGGGCTCTTGACGTCTACCAGCCCCATGACGGTGTGGTACAGGTTGTCGTGCGTCAACGGCATGTCCACCGACTTGCGCAGGCAGGCGTCTCGCACGCCGGTGCGCCCGCCGAGCCCGCCATCGAGCCAGGCCACGAAGGGCACGTGCTTCTGCACGTCCGGCGCAAAGGCATAGGGCACACCGTGTAGGAAAAGGCCGTACTCGCCCAGCGATTCGCCATGGTCGCTGAGGTAGAGCATGCCCGTGTCGAAGCGGTTGCGGCGGGCCTTGAGCCAGTCGATGGCGTCACCCAGGAACCGATCCGTGTGTGCGATCGAGTTGTCGTAGGCGTTGATCAGCTCGCTGTGCGCGCAGTCGGACAGCGTCACGGTGCGGCATTCGGGCTGGAAAGGCTTGCCGTCCGGCGGTGAGCGGCGGAAGTAGGCCGGGCCATGGCTGCCGATCTGGTGCATCACCAGCACCACGCCGCGCGCCACGCGCTCGGGCGGCAAGGCGGCGATGCGCGCGTCCAGGCCCTTGAGCATCACGTCGTCCAGGCATTCGTCGCCGCTGCACAGCGTGGGGTTGGCCGCAATCTCCTTGGCGTCGTTGGCCTCGACATGGGGCACGCGCTCGCACACGCCCTTGCAGCCCGACTGGTTGTCGATCCAGAGCACGGCCAGCCCGGCGGCCTGCACCACGTCGAGCAGGTTCTCGTAGTCCTGCTTGCGGCCTTCGTAGTCCTGCTTGCCCAGGTGCGAGAACATGCAGGGCACCGACGCGGCGGTGTTGGTGCCGCAGGAACGCATGTCGTGGAAGCTCACCACGTTGCGGGCCTTGAGCGCAGGGGTGGTGTCGCGCGCATAGCCGTTGAGGCCGAAGTGGTCGGCCCGGGCCGTCTCGCCGACCACCAGCAGCAGCAGGCGCGGCCGGCTCTGCCCCGCATAGCTGGCGCCCAGCGCCGCACCACCGGAAATCGGCACCAGCTTGCGGCTGCGATGCAGCAAGGGGCGCGTGGCCGCCATGCCGAAGGAATACACGCTGGCCAGCGGATTCATCATGTAGCGCAGATGGGGCTGGTTGCGCATGAGCGGCGCGATTTGACGCGACATGACCATGCCGCCGCCCACGGTGACGGCGACCGCGGCCGCAAACAGCACCGCATTGCGCCAAAGCGCACGCAGCGGCCGCTGCGGGATCACCGGCACGCACCACAGCCACCAGATCGCGGGCACCGCCACGACCAGCACACGCAGCGCCATCGTCAGGCTGAGCAGATCGCGCGCCTCGCCCGGATCGGTCTGCAGCACGTTGAGCGCCATGGACGGGTCCATCACCATCCGGTAGGTGGCCATGTAGTGCTGCACCACCGCAGCCACGACCACCAGCAGCATCCATAGCGGCTTCATGAAGCGCGACCAGGCCGTGAGCGACAGCAGCGCCACCAGACCGCCGCCCAGCAGCCAGGCCATGCCGACGATGTTGGGCATGTAGAGGCTGGGGGCGCGGCCGAGTTCGGCGAGTTCCATCCACAGCGGCCAGTTCGCGGCCAGCAGCAGGTAGGCGGTGAGCACCAGGACGATCGTGCGCGGCGAGCGTGCGCGCAACAGCCAGCCGCGGGGACCCGCAAAGTCGGGCGCGGAATACGCGCCCAGACGCGGCGCGGGAGAGATCAACGGCATGCCGACAGCGTAGGTGTCGGCACTGAAGTCACCCTGAACCTCTTCTTCAGGCTGCGTTCAGTTTGGCGTCAGTTGCGCGCCGGCGCCGGCCCGTCATGGCCATGTCCACCGCCCAACCGGCCATCCAGCATGCCCAGCCGCTCCACAGCGTGTGGCTCAGAAAGTGCGCGCCGCGCAGCTGCTGGCCGACGCCCAGCACCAGCCCGGCCACGACGACCGCCATGAGCCATCCCCGGGCGAATGCCGCCGAATGCCGCCGCCACACGAACCAGCCGCCGACGAAGCCGAAGGCCGCCGAGGCATGGCCCGCCGGAAAGCAGTGCCCCGGCCCGCCATCGGCCACGCCCCAGCGCCAGTGCGAGACATGCTCGGCCACGCCACCGAAGACACGCAGGTCCCACGGGCAACTGGTCAGGCTGAACTTCTTGAGCAGGGTGACGGCGCCAACCGCCGCCAGCACCGACAGCAGCAGCTGCCAGCGCTCGGGGCGCGACAGCCGGCGCCAGGGGCCCATTGGCAGCCACACGGCAGCCAGCATCCCCAGCACCAGAACCCAGCTGAGCGCCTTGCCCCCTTCGTGCATCAGGCTGGCCAGTGCCCAGTTGCTGCGCAGCGGAAAACCGAAGGGCGTGCCCGGCAGGCTGGCCAGCCACAGGTCGCCGCCCCCCAGGTCCCAGCCGACGAGGGCCGCGGTGACGGCCAGTGTCGGCCAGAGGGGGGAAACGGAACGGGAAGACGCATCCATGGGCGGCGCGCAGCCTAAGCCCGGGCCGTGAATGCAGCCTGAAGCGGCCCACCTCGGCGGCTGGCGCCGGCCCCGGACGGTGCCCCGCACTAGACTCCGCCCCATGCGCATCCTTCTCGTCGAAGACGACCTCAACCTCGCCGACGCCGTCTGCAGTTACCTGCGTGCGAAGGCCTTCATCGTCGATGCGGTGCCCAGCTTGGCGGGCGCGCGCGCGGCGCTGGCCAGCGCGCGCTATGCCGCGGTGCTGCTCGACCTGCACCTGGGCGACGGCGACGGGTTGATGCTCATGCCCGGCCTGCGCACCCTGCCCGAGCGGCCCATCGTCATCGTGCTGACGGCCCGCGACCAGGTCAGCGACCGCATCCGGGGCCTGGATGCCGGCGCGGACGACTACCTGATCAAGCCCTACGACCCCGCCGAGCTGCTGGCCCGGCTGCGCGCCGTGGAGCGCCGGCGCAGCAGCGTCGAGTCGGCCACCGTCCGCCTGGGTTCGCTCGAGATCGACCTGGGCAACGACCAGGTCCGCGTGCACGGCGCGCCGGTCACGCTCACGCAGAAGGAATGGGCACTGCTGCGCGTGATGGCCAGCCGCCCCGACCGCATCCACAGCCGCGAGACCCTGCTCGATGCGCTGTACGGCTTCGACGACGACACCGACAGCAACACCCTGGAGGTCTTCGTCAGCCGGCTGCGCCGCAAGCTGGGCCGGTCGCACATCCAGACCTTGCGTGGCCTCGGCTACCGGCTGGCTCCTGGGGACGATGCCCCCGACGCCAGTCCGGAGCCGGGCCCGTGAGCGCCCGTCCCATCGACGAGGCCGGACGGCCCGTCGCCTCCGGCGGGGCCGCGGTCCAGAAGGGCGCGCGTACCGACGGCCAGTCCGACGCCGACGCGAGGCCGGAGCGGGCTTCCCTCGCGGCCCGCCTCACGCGCACGCTGATCCTCTCCGTCGGCGCCATCTGGCTTCTGTGCGTGCTGGCCGTCGTCTGGTATGTGGACCGCGAGATCAGCTTCAACTTCGACAACGAACTGGTCGAGGTGTCGCACCGCATGTTCGACATCGCCGTGGAGCAGTACGACAGCCTCTCCGGCGGCAAGAAGCCCGAGCAGCCGCTGGTGGCGCCCGCGCCGCTGTTCATCCAGGACGAAGTGGTCTACCAGATGGTCGACGGCGGCACGCGACTGCTGCTGCATTCGTCCAACGCACGGCCCGACTACTTCGACGTGCCGCTCGCGCCGGGCTTTGCCGACACGCCGGACTGGCGCATCTACACCGTCCGGCATCCCACGCGCGACCTCTTCCTGCAGGTGGCCGACCCGATCTCCGAACGGCGCGAGGCGGTGGACCGCACGCTGTTTGGCCTGATGGTCCCGCTGATCACCGCCCTGCCACTGCTGGGGCTGGTGCTCTGGCGCATCGCCCGACGCGAACTGCGGCCGTTGCAGACGCTGGCGGACGAGATCGCCAGCCGCAGCAGCACCGACCTGCGGCCCATCGAGCTGGCGGGCCTGCCGCACGAGCTGCGTTCGGTGTGCGACGACGTCAACCACCTGCTGGAGCGGCTGGCCCAGGCGCTGAACGTGGAGCGCGCGCTGGCCGCCAATGCGGCGCACGAGCTGCGCACGCCGTTGGCGGCGGCCCGCCTGCGCCTGCAGACCGCGCTGGACCACGGCCTCTCGCGCCAGGACGTACAGGCTGCGCTCGATTCGCTGCGGCAGCTGAGCCACCGGGCCGAGAAGCTGCTGCAGCTCTCGCGCGCCGAATCGGGGGCTGCGCTGGCGCGGCGGCCGGTCGACCTGGTCAAGCTCGCCGGCGCGGTGGCCGAGGAGTTCTGGCAGGACGCCCGCGCCGCCGAACGGCTCACCCTGCATGTGCCCGAGGAGACGATGTCCCCCGTCCAGGGTGACGTGGATGCCCTGGCCATCGCCCTGCGCAACCTGATCGAGAACGCGCTGCGCTACGCCCCCGAGGGCGCGGTCGAACTGGAGGTGGTCGCACCCCGCACGGTGCTGGTGCGCGACAGCGGCCCGGGCGTGGCACCCGACAAGCTGCAGGCCCTGCGCGAGCGCCACGTCCGGCAGACCGACGACCGCACCGGCTACGGCCTGGGCCTGTCCATCGTCACCACGATCGCCGAGCACCAGGGGGCCGAGCTGCAGCTCCTGTCGCCGCCCCCCGGCCGCGCCAGCGGCTTCGAGGCGCGGCTGTCGATGCCCGGCTGAACTCAGCCGCCGACCAGGGCGCGCAGCCAGTCCGGCAGGGGCTTGGCCTTCTGCGCCGGAAAGTCCACCCAGATGGTCGTGGCGCCACCCGCGGCGCAGATCACCTCGGGCGCCTCGGCGCGGGCCATGGTGGCCCAGCTCTCGAAGGTGGTGCGCGCCGGATCGCTCACGTACATGCGCAGCAGCACGTCGCCGGGATACTCGATCTGGCGGTAGAAGTTGCAGAAGGCATTGACGATCACCATGCCCTCGCCCTTCGGGTCGGGCTGGAAGCCGATGGCGCGCATCCAGTCGATGCGTGCCGTCTCCATGTAGCGGAAATAGCTGCCGTTATTGAGATGGCCCATGGCGTCCATGTCGCCCCAGCGGATGGGGATTGCCATCTCGTAGACCAACTTCTTCTGTTCGGGAATCTCGATGCGCATGGCATGGCATCGTAGGCCCGTCCGCGGGCCCATCAGGAGCGGTATCTCCCCGGGCTGGCGTCGCCTATGTGACCAGGGCCTGACCTCTAGAATGCGCAGTGCTTCACAGGCGTGCCAGCCCCATGGCCGCGCCCCCTCGAACCCATTCTCCGATCCCACCCGATGACACAAGAAGAGATCCTCGCCCAGTTCGGCCCGCGCGAAGCCATGGAGTACGACGTCGTCGTCGTCGGCGGCGGCCCCGCCGGCCTCTCGGCCGCCATCCGCCTGAAGCAGCTTGCGGCGCTCAACGAAAAGGAGATCTCGGTCGTGGTGCTGGAGAAGGGCTCGGAGCCCGGCGCGCACATCCTGTCGGGCGCCATCATGGACCCGCGGGCACTCACCGAGCTGATCCCCGACTGGCAGGCCAAGGGCGCACCGCTGAACCAGCCGGTCACGGCCGACACCTTCCTGCTGATGAGCGAGACGGGTGCGACGCGCGTGCCCAACTTCATGCTGCCGCCCAACTTCCACAACGAGGGCAACTACATCGTCAGCCTGGGCAACGTGGTGCGCTGGCTCGCGACGCAGGCCGAGGAGCTGGGCGTGGAGATCTTCCCGGGCTTCCCTGCCGCCGAGGTGCTCTACAACGAGGACGGCTCGGTCAAGGGCGTGGCCACCGGCAATCTGGGCATCGGCAAGGACGGCGAGCCGACCGAGAACTTCCAGCTCGGCATGGAGCTGCATGCCAAGTACACGCTGTTTGCCGAAGGCGCGCGCGGCCACCTGGGCCGGCAGCTGATCAACCGCTTCAAGCTCGACGACGGTCGCGATCCGCAGAGCTACGGCATCGGCATCAAGGAATTGTGGGAGATCGACCCCGCCCGCCACGAGCCCGGCCTGGCGATCCACACGGCCGGTTGGCCGCTGCCCAACGACACCTATGGCGGCTCCTTCGTCTACCACGCTGAGAACAACCAGCTGATCATCGGCTACGTGGTGGGCCTGGACTACCAGAACCCGCACCTGAGCCCCTTCGAGGAGTTCCAGCGCTTCAAGACGCATCCCAACATCCGCTGGTACCTCGAAGGCCAGGACCAGGGCCTGAAGCCCGCCAAGCGCATCTCGTACGGCGCGCGCGCCATCACGGCCGGCGGCCTGCTGTCGCTGCCCAAGACGGTGTTCCCGGGCGGCGCGCTGATCGGCTGCGAGGCCGGCTACCTCAACGCCAGCCGCATCAAGGGCAGCCATGCCGCCATCAAGACCGGCATGCTGGCTGCCGACGCGGCCTTCGACGCCGTGCAGGCCGGCCGCCAGTTCGACGAACTGTCGTCCTACCCCGAGGCCTTCGAGAAGAGCTGGCTGCACACCGAGCTCTACAAGGCCCGCAACTTCAAGCAGTGGTTCAAGAAGGGCCTGACGGTGGGCACGGTGATGACCGGCATCGAGCAGTTCGTGCTGCGCGGTCACATCCCCTGGACCATCCACCGCACCGAGGCCGACCATGCCCGTCTGAAGCCGGCGGCCGAGTGCAAGAAGATCGCGTACCCCAAGCCCGACGGCAAGCTCACCTTCGACCGCCTGAGCTCGGTGTTCATCAGCAATACCAACCACGAAGAGAACCAGCCGGCGCACCTGACGCTGAAGGATCCGACGGTGCCCACGCGCATCAACCTGCCCCAGTACGCCGGCCCCGAGAGCCGCTACTGCCCGGCGGGCGTGTACGAGTTCGTGCCGGACGAGGCAACGGGCGGCGGCAAGGAGCGGCTGCAGATCAACGCGCAGAACTGCGTGCACTGCAAGACCTGCGACATCAAGGATCCGACGCAGAACATCGTGTGGGTCACGCCCGAGGGCGGCGGCGGCCCGAACTACACGGGCATGTAAGCAGCAAGGGCGCCATCGGCGCCCTTCTTCTTTTTGGCGGGTTCACGGCCCGCGCGGCAGACCGCCACTGCCTGCGCCTGCGAAGCTCAGGCGCGCGCCGGCACCTGCTGCGCCTGCTCGGCCCGCGCGTCGTGGCCGACCAGCAGCACCAGCACGAAGGCCAGCACCGACAGCAGCGCCAGGAACATGACCGCGAACACGTCGTTGCCCATGCGGTCGCGCAGCATGCCGAAGATCGTCGGGCCGATGTAGCCGCCCAGGTTGCCGATGGCATTGATCCAGGCGATGCCCGCCGCCGCGGCCACGCCGCTGAGGATGGCAGTGGGAAAGGTCCAGAACACCGGCAGCGCGCTGAAGATGCCGAAAGCGGCCAGCGTCACCGCCGCCATCTTGGGCACCGGCGCCGCGATGTTGGCCGCGGCCACCAGCCCGACGAAGATGCAGGCCAACGGAATCAGCAGGAAGGCCTTGCGCTCGCGCCGCGCGTCCGAGGCGCGCGACCAGAACAGCATGGCGATGGCGCCCACCAGGTAGGGGAAGGCGTTGACGAAGCCCACCTCCACATTGCCCAGGCCGCCGAAGCCCTTGATGATCTGCGGCAGGAAGAAGCCCAGGCCGTACAGCGGCACCGTGATGCCCATGTAGATGAAGCCCATGGCGATGACGCGCCAGTTGCGCAGCGACTGCGTCCAGGAGATGGCATGCAGCGCCTCGCGGTTGCGGCGCTCGGCGGCCAGCGTGGTCGTGAGCCACTGGCGCTCCTCGCTCGTGAGCCACTTGGCGTCCGCCGGGCCGTCGGGCAGGTAGGCCAGCACCACGCCGGCCAGCACCAGCGCCGGCAGCGCCTCCAGGATGAACAGCCACTGCCAGCCGTGCAGGCCCATCGCGCCTTCCATGTTCAGGATGTAGCCCGAGATGGGCGAGCCGATGACGGTGGAGATGGGCACCGCGAACATGAACCAGCCCACGATGCGCGCCCGGTACGCCGCCGGGAACCAGAGCGTCAGGTAGAAGATGACGCCGGGGAAGAAGCCCGCCTCGGCCGCGCCCAGCAGGAAGCGCACGAGGTTGAAGCTGGTGGCGCCGCCCACGCCGGCCTGGATGGCCGACAGCACGCCCCAGCTGAGCATGATGCGGGCGATCCAGCGGCGCGCGCCGAAGCGCTCCAGTGCCAGGTTGCTCGGCACCTCGAGCAGGAAGTAGGCAACGAAGAAGATGCCGGCGGCATTGCCGAACACGGTGCTGGTGAAGCCCAGATCCTTGGACATCGAGGCGCCCGCGAAGCCCAGGTTGACCCGGTCCAGGTAGGCGATGAAGTAGCTGACCATGAGCAGCGGCAGCAGCCGCCAGCTCAGCTTGGACACGGTGCGCCGTGCGATGTCTTCCATGCGTTGTCTCCTCTTGCCTTCGGATGCGCGGCCGCGCGCTTGCTGCTGCGGGCGCGTCGGACAGTATGGGCGCGCGGCGCGCCCGGCGTGCGGATGGCGTCAGCCCTCGGTCAGCCCCCGGGAGCGGCCTGTCGCCTGCACGACCGGGCGACGCGGTGTCCGCGGACGCTCCGTCCGTGAAAGTCCCGACTCGCTGGGCGGGGGCTGCGGGGCATAGTCAGGATCCCTTCAGGCGCTGGGCAATCCAGCCGCCTTGCTGCAGCGAATCAGGAGACTCCCCCATGAAACTCACCCGCCTGGCCGCCGGCCTTGCACTGGGCCTCGGCATGGCCTGCGCCGCGCTGGCGCAGACCACCATGAAGATCAGCATCTCGGTGGCGCAGAACTCACACCAGGGCGTGGCCATCGACACCTTCGCCAAGGAAGTCGAGAAGCGCACCAACGGGCGCTACAAGGTCCAGACCTTCTACAACGGCGCCCTGGGCGGCGAACGCGAATCCATCGAGGCCGTGCAACTGGGCACGCAGGAGCTGGCCTTCTCCTCCACCGGCCCGGTGCCCAACTTCGTGCCCGAGACCAAGATCCTGGACGTGCCCTTCCTGTTCCGCGACAAGGCCCATGCCCGCGCCGTGCTCGACGGCCCCATCGGACAGGACCTGCTCAAGAAGTTCGATGCCAAAGGCTTCAAGGCGCTGGCCTGGGCCGAGAACGGCTTCCGGCACATGACCAACAGCAAGCGCGACGTGAAGGCGCCGGAGGACCTCAAGGGCCTGAAGATGCGCACCATGGAGAACCCGGTCCACATCGCCGCGTACAAGACCTTCGGCATCATCACCACGCCGATGGCCTTTCCCGAGGTCTTCACCGCCCTGCAGCAGGGCACCGTGGACGGTCAGGAGAATCCGCTGCCCGTGATCATCTCGGCCAAGTTCGACCAGGTGCAGAAGCACCTGTCGCTCACGGGCCATGTGTACTCGCCCTGCATCTTCGTGATGAACAAGGGCGTGTTCGACAAGCTCACGCCGGCCGACCAGCAGGCCTTCCTGGACGCCGCCAAGGAGGCCGCCAAGGCCAACCGCGCCCGCGTGGACGAGGACGACGCCCGGGGCGTGGCCGACCTGCGTGCCAAGGGCATGACGGTGATCGACAACCTCGACAAGGCGAGGTTCGTGGCGGCGCTGGCACCGGCCCAGGCCCAGTTCGAGAAGGACTTCGGCAAGGCCAACCTGGACCGCATCCGCAACTTTCAGCCCTGAAGTGGCCGGCAACGGCCCTGCACCCTCGGCCCGCCTTGCCGGCGGGCTTTTTCGTTCCCAAGAAACGCCTGTGAGATGAAAGACAAGTTCCTGGCCTTCGAACGCCGGACCACTGCGCTGTCCATGGCGCTGGCCTGCCTGATGCTGGTCGTGGCAGCGTCGCTCGGCATGTTCCAGATCGTCACCCGCTTCGTGCTGGAGCAACCGGCCGAATGGAGCGAGATCCTGATCCGCATCAGCCTGATCTGGGTGGTGTTCCTCGGCATTCCCATGGCCTTCCGCCAGGGGGCGATGGTGAGCGTGGACGTGCTCTATCGCTGGAGCCCGCCGCGCGTGCGCCGCCTGCTCGACGCGGCCGTGAGCCTGGCGGCCCTGGCCCTGATCAGCGTCATCCTGTGGTGGGGCTTCGACTATGCGATGCGCGGCCGGGTGCAGTCGATGGCGGGGCTCGAAAGCCTGTCGATGGTGTGGGCCTACCTGGCGCTGCCCGTCGGCGCCGCGTTCTCGATCTTCGGCATCGTGGGCAACTACCTCGACCCCAAGCGCCTCGAACTGGAGACCGCGCAATGACGCCCCTCATGGTCGGCACGATGGTGCTGTGCTTCGCGCTGTCGGTGTCGGTGGCGGTGTCCATCGGACTGGCGTCCATCGTCGGCATCCAGGTCAACGGCGCCAACATGCTGATCTCCGCCAAGGAGATCTTCAACTCGATCAACAAGTTTCCGCTGGCCGCCATTCCGTTCTTCATCCTGGCGGGCAACCTGATGGAGACCGGTGGCATCTCGCGGCGGCTGGTGGAGTTCGCCAAGAGCATCGTAGGCGGCGTCCAGGGCGGCCTGCCCATGACCTGCGTGCTGACCTGCATGATCTTCGCGGCAGTGTCCGGCTCGTCGGTGGCCACCACCTTCGCCATCGGCGCCATCCTGATCCCGGCGCTCATCAAGCATGGCTATCCGACCAACTACGCGGCGGCGCTGCAGGCGACGAGCGCCGAACTGGGCGTGATCATTCCGCCGTCGATCCCCATGATCCTGTACGGCGTGAGCGCCGAGGTGTCCATCGGCGAGCTGTTCATCGCCGGCTTCGGTCCGGGCCTGCTGATCAGCGGTGCGCTGATGCTCTTCGTGTGGGTCTACTGCAAGTGGAAGGGCTGGGGCAAGAACGACGGCGAGGGGCGCATGCCTTTCGGCCGCGCGCTGTGGCAGGCCGGCTGGGCACTGCTGATGCCGGTGATCATCCTGGGCGGCATCTATGGCGGCGTGTTCACGCCCACCGAAGCCTCGGCCGTGGCCGTGTTCTACGCGCTGGTCGTCGGCATGGTGATCTACCGCGAGATCCGCTTGCCGGACCTCTACGCCATCCTGCGCAAGTCGGTGCTGTCGTCGGCGGTGATCATGTTCATCATCGCGAACGCAGGGCTGTTTGCCTTCCTGATCACCCGCGCCGGCGTGCCCGAGGCCATCGGCCACTGGCTGGAGGCGGTGCTGCAGTCGCCCACCATGTTCCTGCTGGGCGTCAACGCGGCGCTGTTCGTGATCGGCATGTTCATCGAGACCAGCGCCGCGATCATCGTGCTGGCGCCCATCCTGGCGCCGGTGGCCCAGCACTTCGGCATCGATCCGGTCCACTTCGGGCTGATCATGGTGGTGAACCTGGCGCTGGGCATGATCACCCCGCCCTTCGGCGTCAACCTGTTCGCCGCCTGCACCGTGGCGCGCATCTCGCTCGACAAGATCGTGACGCGGCTGATCCCGTTCATCCTGGTGGTGCTGGCCTGCCTGATGGTCATCACCTACGTGCCGGCGCTGTCGCTGGGCCTGCGTGACTTGGTGTACGGGCGCTGAGCGGCTTCAAATAGCGTCCGCGACGCGCGCCTTGTCCCTTACACTGCGCGCTTCGTCAGGAGAGAGCCCCGCGCGACGGGGCCGCCGAAGGCGCAGGACTCGACGAGTTCCGAACGCTCAGGCAAAAGGACTGGCGGCACGCCCCGGGTTCGGGGCGTTTCCCTGCTGGAGAGAGGCGTCGCGGCCCAGGCCGCACGTCCACCGAAGGAGCAAGCCCCCATCGCGGGGTGAATCTCTCAGGTAAAGCGGACAGCCGGGGTGGACCACGACAGCCGTCGTGGCGCTGTACACCCCGTGAGATGCCCATGTCCGCTGCTGCCCCCTCTCCTGCCACACCCCTTCTTGACACCCCGCTGCGCGGCCTGCATGTCGAACTGGGCGCCCGCATGGTGCCCTTTGCCGGCTATTCGATGCCGGTGCAGTACCCCGCAGGCCTGATCGCCGAGCACCGCCACACGCGCACCGCCGCCGGCCTGTTCGACATCTCGCACATGGGGCAGTTGCGCGTCTCGGGCCCCGAGGCGGCCGCCGCGCTGGAGACGCTGATGCCGGTGGACGTCATCGGCCTGGCACCCGGCAAGCAGCGCTACGGCCTGCTGCTGGACGAGGCGGGCGGCATCCTCGACGACCTGATGTTCTTCAACGAGGGCGACGATTCCTTCTTCGTGATCGTCAACGGCGCCTGCAAGGCGGCCGACATCGCCCACATCCAGGCCCGCATCGGCCAGCGCTGCACCGTTGAACCCCTGCCCGACCACGCGCTGCTGGCGCTTCAGGGCCCGCAGGCCGCGGCCGTGATGGCCCGACTGGCGCCCGGCAGCGAGCGCCATGTGTTCATGACCGGCGGCGCCATGGCCATCGGCGGCATCCCGGCCTTCGCCACCCGCAGCGGCTACACCGGCGAGGACGGCTTCGAGATCTCCGTCGCCGCCGCCGATGCCGAGCGGCTGGCCCGCCTGCTGCTGGCCCAGCCCGAGGTGGCGCCCATCGGCCTGGGAGCCCGCAACTCGCTGCGGCTGGAGGCCGGCCTGTGCCTCTACGGCAACGACATCGACACCACGACCACGCCCGTCGAGGCCGCGCTCACCTGGGCCATCCAGAAAGTGCGCCGCACGGGCGGCGAACGCGCAGGCGGCTTCCCGGGCGCGGACAAGGTGCTGGCCCAGCTGGACGGCAGCGCCCCGGTCGCCCGCCGCCGCGTCGGCCTGGTGGCGCTGGAGCGCGTGCCGGTGCGCGAGCACACGGCCCTGCATGTGCCCGGCGGCGCAGCCATCGGCGAGGTGACCAGCGGCCTGCTGGCGCCAACGGTCGACCGGCCCATCGCCATGGCGTACGTCGATGCGGCCCACGCCGCTGTCGGCACCCGCATCGACGCCCTGGTGCGCGGCAAGCCGGTGCCCATGGAGGTCGTTCCCATGCCCTTCGTGCCGGCGCGCTATTACCGCGGCTGAGCCGCTGCGCGCGCCCCTCTCCGCCTGCGTTCCGACATGCCGCACCGCGTCCGTGCCGTCAGACAAATGCCGACGCGCCTGCGCCCGGGGCGTACACGCAGCCGCCCCGCCCTGCGCTGATACTCGTCGCTCGACCTTTTCATTCAATCCCCCTCTTCTTCTTTCAGGAGCCCCGCATGACCATTCACTACTCCAAGGACCACGAGTGGATCGAGATCGCCGACCACGAAGCCGCCACCGTCGGCATCACCGTGCATGCGCAGGAAGCGCTCGGTGACGTGGTCTTCGTCGACCTGCCCGAGGTGGGCAAGACCTTCAAGCACGGCGAAGTGGCCGGCGTGGTCGAGTCCGTCAAGGCGGCCGCCGACATCTACATGCCGGTCACCGGCGAGGTGGTTGAGGTGAACGAGGCACTGCGTGCCGACCCGTCTCTGGCCAACAGCGACCCGATGGGGGCTGGCTGGTTCTTCAAGGTGCTGCTGCAGGACAAGGACATGGCCGAGTTCGACCAGCTGATGGACGAGCCGGGCTACGCCAAGTTCACCGAAGGCGCCTGAGGCCCCCGCCGGCGCGTTCGCGTGGACGCGCTGGCATCACTCCCTCTCCCTCTGGGAGAGGGTCGGGGTGAGGGCCACGGCCTCTCCTTCACCCTCCGCGCTTCCATTTCCCACGGCCCAGAGCTCCCGCTGTGCGAGAGCCCCTCTTTTTTCTCTTCTTCCCTTCACCCCGCCGGCCTGCTGCCATGAGCTCTTCCGCCCCCTCCCTGCGCGACCTCGAGAACCCCACCGAATTCATCGCCCGCCATATCGGCCCCGACGCCGAAGCCGAGGCGCGCATGCTGGCCACCGTGGGAGAAAGCTCGCGCGCGCAGCTCATCGAGAGCATCGTGCCGCCCTCGATCCGCCGGAGCCAGCCGATGCAGCTGCCGCCGGCGGTGACCGAGGCCGTGGCGCTGGCCGAGTTGAAGGCCATCGCATCGAAGAACCAGCGCGTGAAGAGCTTCATCGGCCAGGGCTACCACGGCACGCACACTCCGGGCGTCATCCTGCGCAACGTGCTGGAGAACCCCGCCTGGTACACCGCCTACACGCCCTACCAGGCCGAGATCAGCCAGGGCCGCATGGAGGCGCTGGTCAACTTCCAGACCATGGTCACCGACCTGACCGGCATGGCCATCGCCAATGCCTCGATGCTGGACGAGGCCACCGCCGCCGCCGAGGCCATGACCCTGGCCAAGCGCAGCGTCAAGAGCAAGAGCAGCCGCTTCGTCGTTGCCGGCGACGCGCATCCGCAGACCATCGAGGTGATCCAGACCCGCGCTGCGCCGCTGGGCATCGAGGTGGTGCTGGCCAACTCACTGCAGCAATGGAACGATCTGCTAGCCGGCGACTACTTCGCCGTGCTGGCGCAGTACCCCGCCACCAGCGGCCGCATCGACGACCTGCGCGCCGACGCCGAGCTGATCCACGGCAAGCAGGCCGCGCTGATCGTCGCCACCGACCTGCTGGCCCTGACGCTGATCGCGCCGCCCGGCGAATGGGGCGCCGACATCGTGGTCGGCAGCACCCAGCGCTTCGGCATGCCCATGGGCGCCGGCGGCCCGCACGCGGCCTTCATGGCCTGCCGCGACGAGTTCAAGCGCTCGCTGCCCGGCCGGCTGGTGGGCGTGAGCGTGGACAGCCACGGCGCGCCCGCCTACCGCCTGGCCCTGCAGACGCGCGAGCAGCACATCCGCCGCGAGAAGGCCACCTCCAACATCTGCACGGCGCAGGTGCTGCCGGCCGTCGTGGCCAGCATGTATGCCGTCTACCACGGCCCCGCCGGGCTGACGCGCATTGCACGCCGCGTGGCCGCCTATACCGCCATCCTGGCCGCGGGTCTGAAGCAACTGGGCGCGCCGCTGCGCGAGGTGCCCAGCTTCGACACGTTGTCGCTGCACACCAAGGACCAGACCCAGGCGATCCTGGCGAAGGCCCTGTCGCTGGGCCTCAACCTGCGCGTGTACTTCGGCGAATACCTCTGCATCGCCCTGGACGAAACCACGACCCGCGCCGACCTGGCGCTGATCTGGCAGGCCTTCGCCGCCGACGGCCAGGCGCTGCCGCGCGTGGAGGACTTCGAAGCCGAGCTGCCCTCGCTGATTCCCGCCAGCCTGCGGCGCACCAGTGCCTTCCTGACGCACCCGGTCTTCAACACGCACCTCAGCGAGACGGCCATGCTGCGCTACATCCGCAGCCTCTCCGACAAGGACCTCGCGCTGGACCGCAGCATGATCCCGCTGGGCAGCTGCACCATGAAGCTGAACGCGACGAGCGAGATGATCCCGATCACCTGGCCCGAGTTCGCCGATGTGCATCCCTTTGCGCCCGCCGGGCAACTGGCCGGCTATGCCGAACTCGACGCGCAACTGCGCGACTGGCTGTGCCAGGCGACGGGCTATGCCGGCATCAGCCTGCAGCCCAATGCCGGCAGCCAGGGCGAGTACGCCGGCCTGCTGGCCATCAAGGCCTGGCACGAGAGCCGCGGCGACAGCCACCGCAACATCTGCCTGATCCCCTCCTCCGCGCACGGCACCAACCCGGCCAGCGCGCAGATGGCGGGCATGCAGGTGGTGGTGACGGCCTGCGACGCCAACGGCAACGTCGACATCGACGACCTGAAGCGCGCCTGCGAGAAGCACGGCGACAAGCTGGCCTGCATCATGATCACCTACCCCAGCACGCATGGCGTGTTCGAGACGCGAGTGAAGGAGCTGTGCGAGATCGTGCATGCCCACGGCGGCCGCGTGTACGTGGACGGCGCCAACATGAACGCGCTGGTGGGCGTGGCGGCGCCCGGCGACTTCGGCGGGGACGTGAGCCACCTGAACCTGCACAAGACCTTCTGCATTCCCCACGGTGGCGGCGGCCCCGGCGTGGGTCCGGTGTGCGTGGTGGAGGACCTGGTGCCCTTCCTCCCCGGCCATGCGACGGGCGGCAAGCCGGCGACGGTGGGGGCGGTGTCCGCCGCGCCCTTCGGCAACGCCGCCGTGCTGCCGATCAGCTGGATGTACATCCGCATGATGGGCGCCGAGGGGCTGAAGCAGGCCACCGAAACGGCCATCCTCAACGCCAACTACATCAGCGCACGCCTCGCCGACCACTACCCCACGCTCTACGCCAGCGCCAACGGCCATGTGGCCCACGAATGCATCCTGGACCTGCGCGGCCTGAAGGAGAGCAGCGGCGTGATGGCCGAGGACGTGGCCAAGCGCCTGATCGACTACGGCTTCCATGCGCCGACGCTGAGCTTCCCGGTGGCCAACACGCTGATGGTGGAGCCCACCGAGAGCGAGCCGCTGGCCGAGCTGGACCGCTTCATCGAGGCCATGATCGCCATCCGCGGTGAGATCCGTCGCATCGAGGAAGGCGTATGGCCGCGCGAGGACAACCCGCTGAAGAACGCGCCGCACACGGCAGCCACGCTGGTGGCGACCGACTGGGCGCATCCCTACTCCCGCGAGGTGGCGGCCTTCCCGCTGGCCACGCTCAAGCAGGCCAAGTACTGGCCGCCGGTCGGGCGCGTGGACAACGTTTACGGCGACCGCAACCTGTTCTGCAGCTGCGTGCCGGTGAGCGAGCTGCAGGACGAATCGGCCTAGGACTGGGTTGATACGGAGCGGCCACTGTCGGCACCCGTGACGGGCGATCTCGGCGCTGTTGTGCGCGGTGTTTGTTGGCTTTGGGCTTTGGGCTTTGGGCTTCGAAGTGTGTGCGCGATGGTCCGGCCCTGGCGCCGGTGAGGGCGTGGCGGCGCTTCAAGTGGGGCGGTCAGCGCTGCGCGCCGACTCCCCTCCGGTGCTCGGACAGACGGGCCGCGGCAGAACTCGCTACGCGCTTCGCGCTGCGCTCAGACAACTGCCGCGAGTCAGTTCACGAAGCGGGCCTGTCCTCCGGCAGGCCCGCAGCCCGTCCGCCCTGCGCTCCTCGGCACCCCACAGGCGCGCCGCCACGCCCTCACCGGCACCAGGGCCTGCACTGGGGGTGATCGGCCGGCACTACGTCCCGCACCTGCACCCCGCACCCCGCACTTCGACCTGGACCTGCACCCTGTGCCTGTGCCTGTGCCTGTGCCTGTGCCTGTGCCTGTGCCTTCACCCTGCACCGAAGCAGGCTCACTTGCGTTCCTGGCTGGACTCCTTCCCCCGCTGGGGGAAGGCAGGGATGGGGGCAGTGCGCCACCGTGGTTGCATTCCGCACAACTCCGGCCCCTTGGACGCCCAACGTCCGCCTCCACGCGTCGGCGCCGGGCCCAGGGCGCGCGGGCGATTTCGGGGTCGGCGAGGAGCGCAGGGTGGACGGGCTGCAGGCCTGCCGGAGGACAGGCCTGCTTCGTGAACTGACTCGCGGCAGTTGTTTGAGCGCAGCGCGAAGCGCGTAGCGAGTTCTGCCGCGGCCCGTTCATCCGAGCACCGCAGCGGAGTCGGCCCACAGGGCCGACCGACCCCGTATGAGCCCGCGCGCCCTGGGCCCGGCGACGGCGCGCACCCCAGCGACAAGCAAGGCCCCAAACGCCAAAAAGGCCCAAGACCTGAAGAAACCTGGGCTCCAGGGCCTTCAACCCACCCTACCCCCCGATCGTCCGATCCAGGAAGCCCACGATCCGCGCCGTCACCTCATCGCGGTTCGTCTCGTTCAGCAACTCGTGCCGGGCCTGCGGATACAGCGTCAGTTCCACATCCTTGACACCCGCATCGCGGTAGCGCTGCGCCACCACTTCAAGGGCCGCCCCGCCGCCCGCGATGGGATCGGCATCGCCCGAGAGGATCAGGATCGGCAGATCGGACCGGATACCGGCCAGCACCGCCGGGTCCGCGGCGCGGGCCAGCGTCTCGATGCCGGTGAAGGGCTCCGGAACGAAGCCACAGGCCGGGTCGGCGCAGTAGCGGTCCACCTCGGCCGCATCGCGGCTCAGCCATTCGAAGCCGGTGCGGTGCTCGAAGCCCTGGTTCAGCGAACTCAGGTCCACGGGCCCCGGCGCGGTCATCATGGCCACGATGCCGGAGACTTCGGTCGAGCCCAGCAGGACCGCCGCCTCCACGTCCCGCGAATGGTCGAGCAGGAACTGCTGCGTGGCGAAGGAGCCCATGCTGTGGCCGATGAGCGCCAGCGGCAGGCCGGGATGGTCCTGGCGGATGCGGTGGTTGAGTTGCAGCAGGTCGTCCACCCAGCCCGGCCAGCCGTCGCGGCCCCAATGGCCATATCGGCCCTGCGCCGTGCGGCCCGATCCGCGGCCATCGGGCGCATAGACCAGGTAGCCCGCGGTGGCCAGCGCCTCGCCGAAGCGGCGGTAGCGCCCGCCGTGCTCGCCCAGCCCATGCTGGACCTGGACGATGCCGCGCGGCGCGCCCTCGGGCGACCAGCGCCAGGCCTGGATGCGGATGCCGTCGCGCGAGTTGAACTCGATGCTGTCTTCTGTCATGGAACGTCTCCTGGATGAGGGCAACGAACCATTCTAGGAAGCGACCCCGGCCGGGCCGGACGCGCCGGCGTCAGCGCGCCGAGCGCGCGCCGGCCGCCCTCAGCGCGACGAATTGGCCGGACAGGTGCGCAGGCCGAGCAGCGTGTAGGCCGGGCAGAAGCGCAGCAGCCCCGTGGCCAGCGGCACCAGGCCGATCCAGCCCCAGGCACCGATCACACCGGCCAGTGCCAGGCCGATGAGCACGAGGCCTGCCACGATCCGCAGCACGCGGTCCAGGGTTCCGACATTGGGGGTCATGAGTGCTCCTCGATGAGTGAGATGGACAAGGGCGCCGCCACTCAGGCGGACGCCGCAGAGAACTGGCGGAAGGCTTCCACGGCACTGGCGGCGTACACCGCGGACGGCCCGCCGCCCATGTAGATGGCCACGCCCAGCGCCTCGTGCACCTCGGCCTCGGTCGCGCCCAGCCGGGCCAGCGCCTTGGTGTGGAAGCCGATGCAGCCCTCGCAGTGGGCCGCGACGCCCGCGGCCAGCGCGATCAGCTCCTTGGTCTTGGCACTGAGCGCGCCCTCGGCCATGGCGGCCTTGCCCATGTCGGCGAAGCCCTTCATCACGCCGGGCACGGTCTGCCGCAAGGGCACGAGTTGCGCGGAGATGTCGTGGGTGATCTGTCGGTAGTCGGTCATGGCGGATTCCTGCTCGGCAGGGCCGGCCACGAAGCCGCGACACTCGACCAAGCACAAGGCCATCATATTAGGAAGACCTAATATTCAACCAACGCCGGCCAGCGCGTTTGCACCATCCATGACCCACATCAACCCCGAGCACGCCCTGCTCCAGGAAGGCGCCCAGCAGGCCGCCGCCTTCCTGCGTGCGCTGGGCAACGAATCCCGTCTGCTGGTGCTGTGCCTGCTGGGCAAGCACGGCGAGCTGTCGGTGGGCGCGCTGCAGGCGGAGGTGGGCCTCGGCCAGTCGGCGCTGTCGCAGCACCTGGCCCGCCTGCGCGAGGACGGCCTGGTCGCCAGCCGGCGCGAGGGCCAGACGGTGTACTACCGCATCGACGATCCCAGGGCCGGCCGCATGATCGACCTGCTGGCCGAGCTGTTCTGCCCCTGAGATTCTCAGAAGAAGGGCCCGGGCACGTCGAAGTCCGCCGTCTCCAGGCAGGCCTCCCGCAGCGCCGCCACCAGGGGCCGCGGATCGTCGTGGCGGAAGTGGAAGCCGTAGTCCAGCGTCGCCAGCGGCTCCGTGGCGGCCAGGCGGCAGAGCACGCCGCGCTGCACCAGTCCGTCGGCCAGCCCGCGCGGCAGCATGCCGATGCCCTGCCCCGCCGCCAGCAGGCTGGCGACCGCGCCCCATTGGCTGCAACTCAGCACCGCGCGCGGACGGGCACCGGCGCGGGCCATCCAGCCGTCCTGCAACTGCGTGACGCCCGAGCCGCGCGGCAGCGCGACCAGCGTGTGGCGCGACCAGGACTCGGCATCCAGCCGCTCGATGCCTGCCGCCAGCGCGGCCGAGGCGCACCACACGAAGGCCGCCTGCCCGAGGGGCACGGCGCTCAAGGTCGGCCGCGAGGCGGCGCCCAAGATCACGGCGGCGTCCAGCTCGGCCTGCTCGACACGCCGCGCCAGGTGCGCGCCGATGTCCACCTCGATGCGCAGCTCCAGCGCCGGATGCCGCGCGCGCAGCCAGGCCACGGCGCGCGCCAGCCAGGTCATGGACGCGAGTTCGCCCGTGCCCAGGTGCGCGGTACCGCCCAGCGCCGCGCCGGGCCCCACGGCCATCCGGGCCTGCTCGGCACGCTGCAGCAGGTCGGCCGCCAGCGGCAGCAGGCGCTGGCCGGCCTCGGTGAGCCGGGCGCGATGGCCCGCGCGGTCGAACAGCGGCGCGCCCAGGGCCGACTCCAATTCGGCCAGCCGCTTGGAGAGCGATGACACGCTCAGGTGCAGCCGCTCGGCCGCCAGCGCAAAGCTGGCGCAGGTCGCGGCCCAGTAGAAGGCTTCCAGTTGCTTGAGCGTCACTTGTTCGATTTCAGTGGAATGGACTGCGCCGGATTATTCGCTTTCACTCACGCGCAGGACTGCCTAAAGTCCCACCTCATCGCCCGCCCGCCGATCCGGCGCAGGCCGACAGCTTCACTCTCTGCCCATGACCCAGCCCTCGACACCCGCCGCCGACGCCGGCCCCGCCCCACCGCCCGCCCCCGCCCATGACCCCTGGCGCGCCTTCAGCGGCGGCGCCGCGCGCGGCCCGCTGGCCGAGGTGCTGGCCCTCGACGACTTCCAGCGCCTGGCCGCGCGCCGCCTGCCGCGCGCCATCTATGGCTACGTGGCCGGCGCCGCCGAGACCAACAGCAGCCTGGACGACAACCGCCGCGCCTTCGCCGAATGGGGCTTCGTGCCGCGCGTGCTGGCCAACGTGTCGCAGCGCGACCTGGGCACGGAGCTCTTCGGCCGCCGCTACGCCGCGCCCTTCGGCATCGCGCCGATGGGCATCGCCGCGCTCTCGGCCTACCGCGGCGACGAGCTCATGGCGAGCGCCGCCGCACGCGCCGGCATCCCCTACGTACTGAGCGGCAGCTCGCTCACGCCCATGGAAAAGGTCATCGCAGCCGGCCCCGGCAGCTGGTTCCAGGCCTACCTGCCGGGCCAGCCCGAGCGCATCGACGCCCTGCTCGACCGCGTGGAGCGCGCCGGCTTCGAGACGCTGGTGATCACCGCCGACGTGCCCGTGGCCGGCAACCGCGAGAACAACATCCGCGCCGGCTTCTCCACCCCGCTACGCCCCAGCCTGCGCCTGGCCTGGGACGGGTTCACCCACCCATGCTGGACGCTGGGCACGCTGCTGCGCACGCTGGCCGACGGCATGCCGCACTTCGAGAATTCCTTTGCCGAGCGCGGCGCGCCGGTCATCTCCCGCAACGTGGAGCGCGACTTCTCCAAGCGCGACCATTTCGACTGGTCGCACATCGCCCGCATCCGCCGCCGCTGGCGCGGACCGCTGGTGGTCAAGGGGCTGGTGTCGCCCCAGGACGCTGCGCTGGCACGCCAGCACGGGGCCGACGGCATCGTGCTCTCCAACCACGGCGGGCGGCAGCTCGACGGCGCCGTCTCGGCCCTGCGCACGCTGCCGGCCGTGATGGAAGTGGCGGGCGACATGGCGGTGATGATGGATGGCGGCATCCGCCGCGGCAGCGACGTGCTCAAGGCCCTGGCCCTGGGCGCGCGCTTCGTGTGGGTGGGCCGGCCCTTCAACTTCGCGGCCGCCGTGGCGGGCGAAGCGGGGGTGGCCCATGCCATTCAGCTGCTGTCGGCCGAAGTGGACCGCAACCTCGCCATGCTCGGCGTGACGCGGCCGGGTCAGCTCTCGCGCGACTTCCTCATGCCGCGGGGTCCGCTGCCGGTGTGATGGGCCAGGCCTGCTGCAGGCGCCGCAGCTCGCTGGTGAGCTGGTGCACCGAAAAGGGCTTGGTCAGCACCGCCATGCCCGGCTCCAGCTGGCCGTCCCTGAGCAGCGCGTTTTCCGCATAGCCAGTGATGAAGAGCACCGGCAACGCCGGTCGCAGGCTGCGCGCCGCGTCGGCCAGTTGCCGCCCGTTCATGCCACCCGGCAGGCCCACGTCGGTGATCAGCAGGCGCACCTCGGGCGAATCGCGCAGCATCGCCATGCCGGCCAACGAGTCGGCGGCCTCCAGCACCCGGCAGCCCAGGTCGCGCAGCGTCTCGGCGACGATCTGGCGCACGGCCTCCTCGTCCTCCACCACCAGCACGGGCCAGTCGGCCTGCGCCGCCATGTCGGGCTCGGCCTGCATGCCGTTCGATGCCGCGGGTACCGCGCCCTCGAGCGCGCGGGGCAGGTGGATCGACACCACCGTGCCCTGCCCCACCTCGGATGCGATGCGCACCTGCCCGCCAGACTGGCGCGCGAAGCCGTAGATCATCGACAGCCCCAGCCCCGTGCCCTGTCCCAGCGGCTTGGTGGTGAAGAAGGGATCGAAGGCCTTGCCCAGCACGTTCGCCGGCATGCCCACGCCGTTGTCGGTCACGCGCAACAGCAGGTAGTCGCCCTCGGGCAGGTCGTGGGCGCGGGCGGCGGCGCCGGCCATGTGGACATTGAGCGTCTCGATCAGCACCTGCCCGCCGTCGGGCATGGCGTCGCGGGCATTGATGCACAGGTTGAGCAGCGCGTTCTCCAGTTGAGACGGATCGACCAGCGCCGGCCAGGGGGCCGGCTCGGCATGCGTGACGATGTGCACCTGCGGGCCCACAGTGCGCTGGATGAGCTCGACCATGCCGGCCGCCAGCTCGTCCACCTGCGTGGGCCGCGGCGCCAGCGTCTGCCGGCGCGAGAAGGCCAGCAGCCGGTGCGTGAGCGCGGCTGCGCGGCGCGTGGCGTCCTGCGCCGTGCGGATGTAGCGGGCCAGGTGCTCGGGCTGGTTCTGCCGCAGCCGAATGTCCATCAGCTCCAGCGCGCCGGAGACGGCCGCCAGCATGTTGTTGAAGTCGTGGGCCAGGCCGCCGGTGAGCTGGCCGATGGCTTCCATCTTGCGGGCCTGGTGCAGCGCCTCCTCGGCGGCCTCCAGCTCGCGGGTGCGTTCGCTCACGGCGTCCTGCAGGGCGTCGCGGGAGCGGCTCAGCATCTCGCGCGCGTCGATGATGGCGTCCATCTCGGTGCAGATGCCCACCCAGGCCATGGCGCTGTCGGCCTCTCCCGCCACGGGGTGCGCGCGTGACAGCCACCAGCGGTAGCCCTCGCGGGGGCTGCGCATGCGGAACTCCGCCTCGTAGGGCATGCGGGCCTTCACCGCGCGCTGCCAGGCGCCGGCCAGCGCCGGCAGGTCGTCCGGATGCACGAAGTCGCCCCAGCCTTCGTCCAGGAAGCGCTCGCGCGGCTGGCCGCTGAAGGCCGTCCAGCGCGGGCTGACGTAGCGCACCAGCCCGGCCCGGTCGGCCGTCCAGACGAAGCCGGGCAGCTCGTCGAGGATGCGTCGCTGCTGCTCGGCCTCGGCCGCCAGTTGCTGCTGGGCCAGCACACGGGCCGTGGTCTCGGTGGTGAAGCAGAACACGCCGCGCACCAAGTCGCCGTCGTAGATGGGCGAGTACGAGTACGACCACCAGGTCTGCTCCTCGCGGCCATAGCGCGCCATGGTGATCGGCACATCGACGAAGCGGCTGGCCTGGCCGGCCAGCGCCTGCTCCAGCGGGCCACGCACGGCCTCCCAGGCGTCGGACCACAGCACGGGCAGCGACTGGCCCAGCGCGCCATCCAGCCGCGGCCCCAGGATCGGCCGGTAGGCGTCGTTGAAGAAGAAGGTCAGCGCATCGCCCCAGACCAGGTACATGCTCTCGGGCGAATTGAGCATGAGCCCCAGCGCGTTGCGCAGCGCGCCCGGCCATTGCTCCGCGGGCCCGAGCGGCGTCGCGGCCCAGTCGTGGGCCCGCACCGCCGCGCCCATGGCGCCGCCGTCGACAGGAAGGGGGGAATTCATCTGCGCTGTGCTTCAGTCAGGCCGGGCGACCGGCGCGGGGGACGGCCATCGCCGCGATGGCCCGAAGCATTGTCGCGAACTGTGAATGCAGCCTTGCCGAATGCCCCTGTGCTGCCGGCAGGCCGCAGGGCCGCCGGCCGGGCCGCAGCACATTCAACGGCCCCGCGCCGACTTGCGGCGCGGCGTCGCGGCGCGCAACTCGCCCTTGACGGGCGGCGGCGGAGGCGGCGACTGCAGCTGCTCGATGGACAGCAACGCATCCACGTGGCCGACGAAATGCTCCAGGTAGCCCGGCGACAGCTGCTGCATCAGCGCCAGCGCCCGGTGGACCAGGTGGTGCGAGTTGAGCGGCCCCGCCTGCGCCGGCACCTGCGCGGTGGCCTCGCGCAGCCGCTGCTGGGCCGACAGGCGCGACCAGGTGCCGCGGAAGCGCCGCAGCGCCTTGAGCTCCGGCGGCCGGGATTGCCCCTCGGCCGTCGCCAGCAGCGGTGGCCCATCCTCGGGGGCGCTGCGGCCACGCTGCGCCAGGGCATCGGCCAGCTGGCCGAGGGCGCCGCGCGTCGCCGTCGCCGGCGCTTCGCTGGCCTGACCCGGCCGCGCAGCCAGGCCGGCGGCATAGCGATCGAGGGCTGCCTCCAACCGGGGCATGAGCAGGTGCTGGATCCGCTGCGGCTGCCCGACGGTGCGCCGCGCCAGCGCTTCCATCGCGAGGAATGCGGCGGGATCGGCCCGGTCCGCCCCGGCATCGCGCCAGGCGGCGAGGCGCGCCTGCAGTGCGTTCACCGCAGTCATCAGGGCTTGACCGCGGCCTTGCCGGCCTCGGTGCGGGCCGGGCGGGGCATCGGCGCCATCTCGACGCGGCGGTTGCGGGCGCGGCCATCGGCGTCGGCATTGGAGGCGACCGCCTGCTGCGCGCCGAAGGCGGCGGCGAACACGGCATCGGCGGGAATGCCCTCCTCGATCAACGCGCGTGTCACGGTCAGCGCGCGCTGGGCCGAGAGCTCCCAGTTGTCGGCGAAGCGGCGGCTGTCGCCGCGCACCTGCCGGTCATCGGTGAAGCCGCTGACCATCAGGATCTCGCCGCGCTCGCGCAGGTAGCGGCCCAGCGGCCCGGCCAGGGTCTTGAGCAGCTGGCGGCCTTCGGGCTGCAGCTCGTCCGATGCGAAGGCGAAGAGCACGCTGCCGCTGATGCCGATGCGCCCATCCGCTAGCGTCACGCGGCCGGCGGCCAGCGGGCCCGCCAGGGCCTGTTCCAGCGTCTGCAGCCGGCGGGCGGCCTGCTCGCGCTGCTGCACCTCGGCCTTGAGGCGATCGGCCAGCTCCATCTGCATGCCCAGCGCCGCGACGAGGATGAGCGCGAAGGCGCCCAGCACGCCGGCCATCAGGTCGCCGAAGACGGCCCAGACCGGCACCGCCGGCTCGGCGCCGCCGTCGACGAGGTCGTCGTTCAAGGCTGCCATGGAACTGCTCCGCCGGATGCGCCTTGCTCCCTCCCCCCCTTGGGGAGGGCTGGGGCGCCGGATGCGCCTTGCTCCCTCCCCCCCTGGGGGAGGGCTGGGGTGGGGGCCTGCGGCGCCTCGATCAGCGCCTGCGTCATGCTGGCCCCCATCCCTGCCTTCCCCCAGAGGGGGAAGGAGTTCCAACGCGACTCTCGCGCGGCGCCGGTCACGCGGCGGCCTCCACCCCGCGCTGGGCGGCCAGGTGCTGCAGATCGTCGATGATCTGCTTCTGCGCGCCGATGCTCAGCTCGATCACCTCGCGGGCCTGGGCCACGTAGTAGTCCAGCTGCTCGTCGCTGCGGGCCAGGGACTTGGTCAGCGCCGTCTCGATGCCCTTGAGCTGCGTCAGCAGCTCGCCGTTGGCCTGGCCGAAGAGCTGCACGGCGCCGCCGAAGGCCTCGCCCAGGCTGGCCACTTCGACCGCGCTGGCGCCCAGCTGCGTGCCGGCCTCGTCCAGGCGCGCGGCCTGGGCGTCCAGCGCCTGGCCGAAGCGCTCGACCTGCGCCTGCAGGGTCTCGCCGAACTGGCCGCTGGCGCGCTCCATCAGGCCGGCGGTGGTGTCCACCAGCGCATCGATGGCGCCGCGCTGCTCGGTGGCCTGGCGGTTGAGCGCCTCCAGCAGCGTGCCCAGGGTCTGCATCAGGCGCTCGCGTTCCTCCAGCGTGGCCTGGTCGCGGGCCATGCTGTCGCTGATGCGCTCGCGCAGCTCGCCCATGACCTCGGCCGCGGCGCGGGGTGCTTCGGCGGCGGCCTGCACCAGTTGGCCGATCTCGGCCAGGGTGCGCCGGGCCTGCGCCTCCATCTGCGTGCTCATGTCGGTGGCGGTGCGGGCCAGGGCGGCGCCGGCTTCGCGCAACTGGCCGGTGGCGTGCTCGCCGGCCGCCTCCCACTGCGTGCGCAGGGTGGCGACGGTGGTTTCGAGGGCGCCGGTCCAGGCCGCCTGACGCTCGGCCTCCTGCGCGGCGCGCTGCTCGATCTGCGCCAAGGTGCGCTCGGCCTGGGCCTGGGCGGTGCTGCCGATGTCGATGGCGGCCTGGCGCAGCTGCTCGCCCACCTGCTGCCATTGGCCCACGGCCTCGCCGGTGGCGCGCTGCAGGCCTTCGGCCACCTGTCCGGTGGCCTGCTGCAACTGGCCGGCGGCCTGGCTGCTGGCCAGGGCCAGGGCCTCGGCGGCGCCGGTGCTGGCGCGTTCGAGCTGACCGGCGATCTGGCCGCTGGCACGCTCCAGTTCGGCGGAGGCGGCGCGGCCGGCCTGCAGCCACTGGTCGGCGGCGGCACTGCCGGTCTGCTGCCACTGCTCGCGCAGGTTGGCCGCCATGGTCTCCAGGGCGGCCGTCCATTGCTGGAGGCGGCCGTCGTCCAGCGCGGCGCGGCGTTCCATCTCGGCCAGGGTGCGGCGGGCCTGCGCCTCGGCATGGCCCCCCACCTCGGCGGCGGTGTGGCGCAGGGCGTCGCCCAACTGCTGCCACTGGCCGGCGGATTCGGCGCCGGCAGCACGCCATTCCTCGCGCAGGGCGGTGGCGGTGGTCTCGAGCGCGGCGCGCCAGTCGGCCAGACGGCTTTCGTCGGCGGCGGCGCGGCGGTCCAGATCGGCCAGCAGGCGCTGGGCCTGGGCTTCGGCACCGGCGGTGATGTCGCGCACGCTGCGCGACAGGGTCTCGCCGACGGACTGCCATTCGCCGGTGGCCTGGGCCCCGGCCTGCTGCCACTGCTGGCGCAGTTCCTCGGCCAGGCTGCGCAGCGCACCGGTCCAGGCGGCCAGGCGGGTGTCGTCGTGGGCGGCAAGGCGGGTCTGCAGCTCGGTGTGGGCGGCTGCGACGCCTTCGCGCAGGGCGGCGGCCTGGCCGACGAAGCCTTCGGCGGCGCGCTGCAGGGCGGCCTCGTGGCGCACGGCCATCTGCTCGGCACCGACGGCCTGCTGCGACAAGGTCTCGGCCCATCGCTGGCCGAGGGTTTCGGACTGGCGGTCCAGGTGGGCCGCCAGGTCATCGGCCAGCGCCAGACTGTGCTGCTGCGTGTGCTGGGTGAAGCGGGTCAGCGCCTCGTCCAGGGCCGCCTCGCGCTGCTGGGCATGGCCGGTGAACCGGGCCAGCGCCTCGTCGAAGGCGCGGCTGCCCGTGGCCTGCGCGGCCTGCTGTTCGGCCAGGGCGCTGCGCCACAGGCCGGCGACCTCGGTGGTGGCCTGGCCGAAGCGCTCGGCCACGCCGTCGAGCTGGCGGCGCACCTGCTCGGCCATGGCGGTCTGCAGGCGGCCGCTTTCCTGGGCCAGGCCGGCCAGCGTGGCCTCGATGGCGGACTGGATGGCGGCGCCGCTCAGCCGCGCACCCTCGGCCACGCTCTCCTTCAGGCTGCGCTCGACCGAGGCGGCCAGCGCCGCATAGGCCGATTCGGCCTGCGTGTGGAAGCGGGCCTGGTCGGCGGTGAGCCGCTCGTTCAGGGCCTGCTGCTGGCGCTCCAGCGCCTCCATGCTGGCCTGCAGCCGCTCGACCAGCGTGGGCAGCAGGCCGGCCTGCTGCTCCATCAGCTTGAGCGAGGCCTCGCGGTGGTGCGTGGCCGAGAAGGCGCGCAGCGGGCCGGCGATGGCGGCGTCCAGTTGCTGGCCCACCTGCACCCGCTCGCGGCGGGCCAGGGCGGACATCAGGCCCAGCGCCGCCGAGGCGGCCACGCCGGCCACCGAGGTGCCGAAGGCCAGGCCCAGGCCGCGCACCGGGGCCGACAGCGCGTCGCGGATGCCCTGCAGCTCGGTGGCGCCGGTGAGTGCGGCGCCGGTGCCGTCCAGCGTGACGACCATGCCCATGAAGGTGCCCAGCATGCCCAGCAGCACCAGCAGGCCGGTGATGTAGGGCGCGAGCGCAGGGCCGGGCAAGGCGACGCGGCCGCCTTCGATGCGCTGGCGCACAGCGCCCTGCAGCGCCGGCTCGACCGGGACCAGCCAGGCATGGCGGGCATCGGCCGGGGCGCCGCCGAGACTGTCGAGCGCGCGGGCCAGTGCGCGGGTCGCGCGGTCGAAGCGCAGCAGCTCCACGCCACCCACCAGATAGAACACCCCGATCAGCACCATCACCGCCAGCGCGAGCGGCTGGCGGCCCAGGTAGCCGGCGCCGACCCACAGCACGGCGGCCAGTCCGGCCGCGAATACGGCCCAGAGCAGGGCCTTGGCAAACAGTCTCTTCATGCGTCCTTGTTTCCTGGTGTGGCCACGGCGGGCGCAGCGGCGCCCGGCGGCCGGAGGGCTTCGAGCAGGGCCAGCGCGGGCTGCAGGCGCAGCTCCAGCTCGGCCATCAGCACGGTGTGCAGGTCCTGGCGGAAGGGTTCCTGCCAGCTTTCGTCCTTGGGCCCATGCGCCTCGGCGAGGCGGCGGAAGTGCTTTTCGAGCATCGGCGCCACGCCGGCCATGAGCCGGTCCTCATGCGGGCCCAGGGTCTGGGCCATGACGGCATCCACGGCGGCCAGCCGCGCCAGCTCGGGCGAGCGGGCCGCCACCACGGCGCGCAGGCGCTCGCGCAGCAGGCCGATCGCCATCTCCATCGCCTGCTGGCGTGCCAGATAGCGCTGCCGGTAGGGCGAAAAGCCGATGCCCTGCTCGAAGGTGGAGCGGCCGGCGGCGGCGGCCTCCTTGGCATGGCCGTGAGCCAGCACGGCGCGCACGCGCTCGACCTCGGCCTGCTCCTGCGGCCAGGGATCGTCGGTGGTGGAAGGGGCGCCGGCAGCGCTCGGGGCCGGCAACGGCCGTTCGAGGGCCGCTGACAGCGAGATGGCGTCCGTCCAGCCGAGCCAGTGGCTCAGGCGGTCGGCGAAGGCGTCTCTGGAATCCCGGACCTGCGCCCGCGGACCGGCAAGGCCGGCCAGCAGTCGCACAAGCGCCGCACCGGTCAGGCCCGTGCGCACGGTGGTGAGCGCCATGGGGGTTGCCGGATCGAAAAACCGCGCAGTCTACACCGGGGGTGCGTCGGCTCCGGCCGCGCCACCTGACAGCTTTGTCATCTTGCCGTCAGCGAGGCGTCGGCCCCCGGCGCCCACAGTGGCGGCCGTGTCTGCCATGCTGCCCATGCCTTCCCTCGCCCACGACCGCTTCCCGCGCCGCGAGCGCCCTGCCCTTGCACGGCGGCGCTCGCCCAAGCTCCCGCTGACCGCCCTGTGCGCCGCCCTGCTGATGGCGGGCTGCGCCGTCGGTCCCGACTACCAGCCGCCGCCCGTGCCCAGTGGCGCCAGCCAGGGCGCCTTCAAGGAAGACGGCCCCTGGCGCCCCGCGGCGCCGAAGGCGGCCGATGCCGACTCGCCATGGTGGAGCCAGTTCGGCGATCCGCAACTGGACGCGCTGGTCGCCCAGGCCATGACGGCCAGCCCCACGCTGGCCCAGGCCTCGGCCACCTACCGCCAGGCGCAGGCGCTGGTCGACGGCGCCTCAGCCGGCTTCTTCCCGACCGTGGGCGCCAGCGCCTCGGGCGGGCGCGGGCGCAGCAAGAGCAGCGGCACCTCGGTGCTGGGCGACACCCATGCCTGGTCGCTGCAGGCGGCCTGGGAGCCGGACTTCTTCGGCAAGGTGCGCCGCGGCGCCGAAGCGGCGGCCGACAGCGCCCAGGCCAGCGCCGCCGACCTGGCCGCGGCCCGGCTCACGCTGCAGGCGGCCGTGGTCAACGACTACATCCAACTGCGCCTGGACGACCGCCAGAAGGCGCTCTACGTGCGCACCGTGGCGGGCTACCGCGATTCGCTGCGGCTGGCGCAGGCGCAGTACCGCGCCGGCACCGCATTGCGCTCGGACGTGGCGCTGGCCGAAAGCAACCTGGCCTCGGCCGAGGCCCAGGCCATCGACATCGACCTGACCCGCCGCCAGCTGGAGCACGCCCTGGCGGTGCTGCTGGGCAGGACACCCGGCGAGTTCTCGCTGCCGCCGCTGACCGAGGAGGCGGCCTCCCCTCTCGCCCTGCCGGTGACGCCGCCCGGCCTGCCCTCGCAGCTGCTGGAGCGCCGCCCCGACATCGCGGGCGCCGAGCGCCGCGTGGCGGCCGCCAATGCGCAGATCGGCGTGGCGACGGCTGCCTACTACCCCGACTTCACGCTCAGCGCCAGCGGGGGCTTCTCGGGCGCCGGCCTCACGGCCTGGGCCCGCACGCCCGACAAGGTGTGGGCGCTGGGCTTCGCGCTGGCCGCGTCGATCTACGACGGCGGCGCCCGCAGCGCCAAGGTGGCCCAGGCGCGCGCCGCCTTCGACGGTGCCGCCGCCGGCTACCGGCAGACGGTGCTGGCCGCCTTCCAGGACGTGGAGGACAACCTGGCCGCCCTGCGCGAGCTGGCCCGCGAGCGCGAGGCCCAGAACCGCGCCGTGACGGCCGCCCGCGACTCCCTGCGTGTGGTGCTGAGCCAGTACCGCGCCGGCACCGCCAACTACACCACCGTCGTCACCACCCAGGCGCTGGCGCTGACGGCCGAGCGCAGCGCGCTGCAGCTCGAAGGCCGGCAGTACGCCGCCAGCGTCGCGCTGGTCAAGGCGCTGGGCGGCGGTTGGGGCAGGGGCCAGTTGCCCGCCATCCCCCACGCCAGCGACGCCGCCGACGCCGCGCCTGCCGGCACGCCTGCCGCGACGCCCACGGCGGCGTCCGCCCCCTCCGCCGAAATCGCTGCCTCCGCCAGCCCCGCCACGCGCTGACCCGTCTTTCCGTCGAACGCCATGTCCCTGCCCCATCGCACCCCCCTCGTCTCCCGCCGCGGCCGCACGGTCGGCGCGGCGGTCGCCACCGTCGCCCTGCTGATCGCCGCCTGGCATCCCGGCCTGCACCGTGACGCGCACGCCGCCGAGCCCGCCAAGGCCCCACCCGCCGTGCCGGTGCGCCTGGCCACGGTCCAGCGCAGGGACGTGCCCCTGGCCATGACCGGCATGGGCAGCGTGCTGCCCATGGCCTCGGTCACCGTCCGCACCCGGGTGGACGGCCAGTTGGAGGCCGTCAACTTCAAGGAAGGCCAGGACGTGAAGGCCGGCCAGGTGCTGGCGCGGCTCGATGCCCGCGCCCTGCAGGCGGCCCTGGCCCAGGCCCAGGGCACGCTGGCGCGCGACAACGCGCAGCTGACCAATGCCCGCGCCGACCTGCAGCGCTATACGGAGCTGCAGCAGCAGGACGCCGCCACCCGCCAGCAGCTGGACACCCAGGCCGCCCTGGTGCGCCAGCTCACCGCTACCGTGCAGAGCGACACCGCCGCCGTCTCGGCCGCGCAGGTGCAGCTGAGCTACGCCACGCTCGCCGCGCCGCTGTCGGGCCGCATCGGCGCCCGGCTGGTGGACCCCGGCAACATCGTCCACGCCACCGACGCGGCCGGTCTGCTGGTCATCAACCAGATCGATCCCATCGCCGTGCAGTTCACCCTGCCCGAAAGCGCCTTCCAGGCCATCAACACGGCCCTGCACGGACCGGCGCCGCTGCAGGTGCAGGCCATCGACCGCGCTACCCATGAGGTGCTGGCCACCGGCGAGCTCACGCTGCTGAACAACCAGATCGACGTCACCACCGGCACCATCGCCATGAAGGGCCGCTTCGCCAACCCCGACCACAAGCTGTGGCCCGGCCAGTCGGTGGATGCGCGCCTCGTGCTGGGCCAGCAGCGCAATGCGCTGACCGTGCCGGTCGCCGCCGTGCAGCGCGGGCCCAACGGCCTGTTCACCTACGTGGTCGATGCCGAGGGCAAGGCCCGCGTGCAGGCCATCGAGGTGGGCAGCAGCGAGGGCGACACGACCGTCGTGACCAAGGGCCTGAATGCGGGTGACCGCGTGGTGACCGACGGCCAGTTCCGCCTGGCCCCTGGCACCGCCGTGCGCGAAGCCAAGGAAGGCGGCGACGCCAAGGGCGCCGACAAGCCGGCCGGCGCCAAGGCCGCAGAAACCGCCAAGGGCGGCCAGGGAGCCGCCTCGTGAGCATTTCCGCCGCCTTCATCCGCCGGCCCATCGGCACCTCGCTGCTGGCCGTGGCGCTGCTGCTCATCGGCCTGGTGGCCTGGCCGATGCTGCCCGTGGCACCACTGCCGCAGGTGGACTTCCCGACGCTGCAGGTCACCGGCCGCCTGCCGGGCGCCAGTCCGGAGACCATGGCCTCGAACGTGGCACAGCCGCTGGAGCGGCAGTTCTCGCTGATCCCCGGCCTGTCGCAGATGACCTCGACCAGCTCGCTGGGCCTGACGCAGATCACGCTGCAGTTCGACCTGGACCGCAACATCGACGGCGCCGCGCTGGACGTGCAGACCGCCATCAACTCGGCGACCGGGCAGTTGCCCAAGAACCTGCCCAGCCCGCCGAGCTTCCGCAAGATCAACCCGGCCGACGCGCCGGTGCTGATCCTGGCGGTGCAGTCGCAGGTGCTGCCGATGACGCAGGTGGACGACTACGCCGAGAACATCCTGGCGCAGCAGATCTCGCGCATCGAGGGCGTGGGCCTGGTCAACGTGTTCGGCCAGCAGAAGCCGGCCGTGCGCATCCAGGTCGACCCGGCCAAGATCCGCGGCCTGGGCCTGAGCCTGGAGGACATCCGCGGCGTGATCGCCAACACCACCGTGAGTGCGCCCACCGGCACGCTGGACGGCGCTTCGCAGGCCATGAACGTCTACACCAACGACCAGCTGCTCAAGGCCGCGCCGTGGAACGACATGGTGCTGGCCTACCGCAATGGCGCGCCCATCCGCGTACGTGACGTGGGTGTGGCCGTGGACGGGCCCGAGAACGCCAAGATCGCCGCCTGGGCCTTCCCCGGCAAGGCCGAGCCCGAGGGCAGCCACATCGAGCCGGGCCAGGCCATCTCGCTGGCCATCACCAAGATGCCGGGCGCCAACGTGATCGACACGGTGGACCGCATCTTCGCGGCGCTGCCCAAGCTCAAGGCCTCGATCCCGCCCAGCGTGACGGTCAGCACCATCATCGACCGCACCCAGACCATCCGCGCCTCGGTCAAGGACGTGGAGTTCACCCTCGTGCTGTCGGTGGCGCTGGTGGTGGCGGTGATCTTCGTCTTCCTGCGCAGCATGACCGTCACGCTGATCCCCAGCGTGACCGTGCCGCTGGCCCTGCTGGGCACGGCGGCCGTCATGTACGTGCTGGGCTATTCGCTGGACAACCTCTCGCTCATGGCGCTGACCATCGCGGTGGGCTTCGTGGTGGACGACGCCATCGTGATGCTGGAGAACATCTACCGCCACATCGAGGACGGCATGCCGCCGATGCAGGCGGCGCTGCAGGGCGCGCAGGAGATCGGCTTCACCATCGTGTCGATCTCGGTCTCGCTGGTGGCGGTGTTCATCCCGCTGCTGCTGATGGGCGGCATCGTGGGGCGCCTCTTCCGCGAATTCGCGGTGACGGTGACGCTGACCATCGCGGTGTCGGTGGTGGTCTCGCTCACGCTGACGCCCATGCTGTGCGCCAAGTTCCTGAAGAACCCGCATGGCGACGGCGCCCACGCGGCACCCAGGCACGGCAAGCTCTTCGACCTGTTCGAGCGCGGCTTCGAGGCCATGATCGGCGGCTACCGCCGTGCGCTGGAAGTGGTGCTGCGCCATCCCTTCATCACGCTGCTGAGCTTCATCGCGACGGTGGCCGCCACCGTGGCGCTGTTCATCGTGATTCCCAAGGGCTTCTTCCCGCAGCAGGACACGGGCTACATCTTCGGCACCGCGGTGGCAGGGCAGGATTCCTCGTCCGAGGCCATGCACGGGCGCATGCTGGCCCTGGCCGACATCGTGCGGCAGGACCCGGACGTCACCGCCTTCGGCCTGCAGGCCGGCGCCAGCACCTTCAACTCGGGCAACTTCTTCATCGGCCTCAAGCCCAAGGAAGACGGCCGCACCGAGACCGCCGATGAGATCATCGGCCGCCTTCGGCCCAAGCTGGCGCGCGTGCCCGGCATCACGCTCTACATGCAGGCCGGGCAGGACATCAACGTCGGCGGCCGGCTGGCGCGCACGCAGTACCAGTACACGCTCACCGACACCGACCTGGGCGAGCTCGACACCTGGACGCAGCGCATCACCCAGCGGCTGCAGCAGCTGCCCGCCCTGACCGACGTGAGCTCCGACCAGCAGAACGCCGCGCCCATGGCAAGCCTGACCATCGACCGCCAGCGCGCCTCCAGCTATGGCATCACGCCGGCACTGATCGACGCCACCCTGTACGACGCCATCGGCCAGCGCCAGGTGGCGCAGTACTTCACCCAGCTCAACAGCTACAACGTGGTGCTGGAAGTGACGCCTGCACTGCAGCAGGATCCAAGCCTGTTCGACCGGCTGTTCATCACCTCGCCCATCAACGGCCAGCAGATCCCGCTGTCCACCTTCGTGAAGCTGGACACCACCCGCACCAGCTACCTGGCCGTGAACCACCAGGGCCAGTTCCCGGCGGCGACCATCTCCTTCAACCTCAAGCCCGGCTTCGCGCTCGGCCAGGCGGTCGAGCAGATCCAGCAGGCGCAGGCCGAGATGGGCGTGCCGCCCACGCTCACCGGCAGCTTCCAGGGCACGGCGCAGGCCTTCAGCGCATCGCTGCGCACGCAGCCCTACCTGATCCTGGCGGCGCTGATCGCGGTGTACATCGTGCTGGGCCTGCTGTACGAGAGCTACATCCACCCGCTCACCATCCTCTCCACCCTGCCCTCGGCCGGCGTGGGGGCGCTGCTGATCCTGATGGCGGGCGGCTACGATCTGAGCGTGATCGCACTCATCGGCATCATCCTGCTCATCGGCATCGTCAAGAAGAACGGCATCATGATGGTGGACTTCGCCCTGCATGCCGAGCGCGACCGCGGCATGAGCCCGCGCGACGCCATCTTCGAGGCCTGCGTGCTGCGCTTCCGCCCCATCATGATGACCACCATGTGCGCCCTGCTCTCGGGCCTGCCGCTGATGCTGGGCCACGGCGCCGGCTCCGAGCTGCGCCGGCCGCTGGGCTATGCCATGGTGGGCGGGCTGCTGCTGTCGCAGGTGCTCACGCTCTTCACCACGCCGGTGGTCTACCTCTACCTCGACCGCGCCCACCACTGGTACATGCGCCGCAAGGCCACGCGGGCCGCACGCGCCGCCACGCCGCGGCTGGAGGCCGCCCAGCCATGATGCGGGTGCTGATCGTCGAGGACGAGCGCAAGACGGCCGACTACCTCAGCCAGGGCCTGACCGAGCAGGGCTGCACGGTGGACGTCGCCTACGACGGCATCGACGGCCAGCACCTGGCGCTGCACCACGACTTCGACGTGATCGTGCTCGACGCCATGCTCCCGGGCCTGGACGGCTTCGAGGTGCTGCGCTCGCTGCGTGCCGTCAAGGGCACGCCCGTCATCATGCTCACCGCCCGCGACGGCGTGGAAGACCGGGTGCGGGGCCTGCAGGGCGGCGCGGACGACTACCTGGTCAAGCCCTTCTCCTTCATCGAGCTGCAGGCCCGGCTGCAGGCCCTCACGCGCCGCGGCCGCGCGCAGGAGCCCACGCTGCTGCGCGTGGGCGATCTGCAGATCGACCTGATCAGCCGCCGCGCCCTGCGCGCCGGCCAGCGCATCGACCTCACGGCCAAGGAATTCGCGCTGCTTACCCTGCTGGCCCGGCGCCAGGGCGACATCCTGTCCAAGACCGCCATCGCCGAGCAGGTGTGGGACATGAACTTCGACAGCAACACCAATGTGGTCGAGGTGGCCATCAAGCGCCTGCGCGGCAAGATCGACCTGCCCTTCGCCCAAGCGCTGCTGCACACGGTGCGCGGCATGGGCTATGTGCTGGAAGAGCGCGCGCCGGGCACTGCCGGCGGCGACGACGACTGAGGGCATGCGCCGCGGCTCCATCGCCCTGCGTCTGGCGCTGATGTTCACCGCCGTGGCGGTGTTCATCTTCGCGCTGCTGGGTGTGGCGCTGTTGCAGGTGTTGCGGCACGAGCTGCGGCGCCACGAGCGCGAAGAGGTGCAGAGCCGCCTGGAGGATGTGCGCTACATGCTGGAGCATGGCCGCTCGTCGCAACTGGGCCTGCGTGTCCGCGAGAAGATCTCCGCGCTCGAAAGCCGCAACGGCGAGGTGCGCTACTGGATGTGGAGCGAGGCGCCCGGCTTCCGCTGGGCCGACGGCGCCCAGGCCATGGCGGATGCGCTGCACGAGGAGGACGGGGTGGTCGAGCTGCCCCTCGGCCCCAACGGCCGGCCCATGGCGCTGATGTCGGCACGGCTGCCGGCCAACGACGTGCGGCCCGAGGTTCAGCTCATCGCCGGCGTGAGCGGTGCCGCGCCGCGCCAGACCCTGCACACCTTCGAGGCCGCCATGGCCCTGCTGGCGCTGACCGGCGCGGGCGTGGCTGCACTGATGGGCTATTGGGTCGCTCGTGTCGGCCTGCGCCCGCTGCAGCGCCTGTCGGCCGAGGCCCAGGGCATCGGCCCGGACAACCGCGGCCAGCGGCTGCAGTTGCCCGCCCTGCCCATCGAGCTGACGGACATGGGCCAGTCCTTCAACGCCGCGCTGGACCGGCTGGACGGCGCCTACCGCCAGCTGGAGACCTTCAACGCCGACGTGGCCCACGAGTTGCGCACGCCGCTGGCCAACCTGATCGGCCAGACGCAGGTGACGCTGGCACGCGAGCGCGACGCCGCCGCGCTGCGCGAGGTGCTGCAGTCCAACCTGGAGGAGCTGGAGCGGCTGCGCTCCATCGTGGCCGACATGCTCTTCCTGGCCCGCGCCGAACAGGGCGAGCGCGCCCGGCGCCTGGTCGACGCGCCGCTGGCGCTGGAAGTGGCCAAAACGGTGGAGTTCTTCGACGTGCTGCTGGACGAGGCCGGCCTGCGCGTGGACGTGCAGGGCGACGCCATCGCACCCATCGAGACCGCCCTCTTCCGCCGCGCGCTGAGCAACCTGCTGCACAACGCCATCCAGCACTCTTCGGGCGGCGACGTGATCGGCGTACGCATCGAGCCGCTGGCCGGTGGCGCGCGCGTCAGCGTGAGCAACCCCAGCGCGCCCCTGGCGCCCGAGGCGCTCGCACGGCTGTTCGACCGCTTCTACCGCGGCGACAGCTCCCGGCCCAACAGCGGCGAGAACCACGGGCTGGGCCTGTCCATCGTGCGCGCGGTGGCGGCCATGCATGGCGGGCAGGTGTTCGCGCAGTGGGCCGATGGCGAGATCACCGTAGGCTTCACCGTGGCGCCCCGGCGATGAAAAAGGCCCGCACGCAGGCGGGCTGAAGTGAACCTGCAGGAGGTCCTTGGAGTCTTGCGGCGCGGGCGTGGACAACAGCCCATGCCCGGCGGGAGACACCCCTCATCGGCAGGCAGGCCGCCGTGAAGGATGGTGGCAGGCCCTGCGGCCCGCCCCCCGGGCGTCGCGGTCGAATGCGCCAGCAGACCGCGGCACCCGGGGCGGCTTGCGTCAGGCTCAGAAGGAGTGACGCACGCCGAACTCGTAGCCGGTCGAGCTCTTGGCCTGGTAGCCCACGCCGGTCAGGCCGGCCGGGATGGTGGGCGCCACGAAGGCGGGGCCGCCGACCGTGACGTTGGCGCCGTTCTTGTTCGTCACGCGCGAGACGGTGGCGTACAGGGCGGTGCGCTTGGACAGGTTGTGCTGGTAACCCAGGGCGAACTTGTTGGCTTCGCGCTTTTCGGGCTGGAACAGCGCCACGCTGTCGTTGTCGTAGCGCACGTTGGCATACGACGCGCGGATGATGCCGGCGCCCACGGGCACGCTCACGCCCAGAAGGTAGCCCTGCGTCTTCACCGTGGGGCGCACGGTCAGCACGCCGGCCACGTAGTCGCGGGCCAGCAGTTCGCGGTCCAGCTCGCGGCGCGAATACTCGCCAAAGAGCTTGGCGACGCCGAAGTCCCAGGTGGCGCCGAGGCTGAAGATCTTGTCCTTGAAGCGGCGGTCGGTCAGCGCGCTGATCGTGTCCTTGCCCTTGTTGGCGCCGTCCACGTTGTCGAGCTGGCCATAGGCCAGGGCCACGTCCAGCGGGCCGTTGGCGTAGCCGACGCGGGCGCCGGCGTAGCGGCCTTCGTCGGAGTCGCGCTGGTTCAGGCCCAGGGGAGAGATGCTGGCGCGCTCGGACATGCCATACATCACGTTGCCATACACGCCAGCCAGGCCGGCAGGCAGGTAGTACTGCAACGCATTGCTGACGCGGCCGTGGCTGTAGGCCGAGGCGATCAGCGAGCCGCCGACGCCGGTGGCGCCGAAGGGATCGAAGGTGTCGTCGTTGACCTTGGCCGGCGAGTTGTCGCGACCCAGGCGCACTTCACCGAAGCTGCCGGCCAGGCTCACGGTGGAGCGGCGCTGGAAGTTCAGCGCGCCACTGGCAGCGCCGGTGCCGTCGTCGTTGTTGAGGGCACCTTCGAGCCAGAAGCTGGCGCTCAGGCCGTTGCCCAGGTCCTCGACGCCCCGGAAGCCCAGGCGGCTGGAGCTCAGGCCCGAATTGCGCAGCTCGGTGCGGCTGGCCTCGACCGACTGCGGCAGCAGGGCGAGCGAAGGGTTGACCAGCGTGGCCAGCGTGGGGTTGGTCAGGACCAGCTCGCCCTTGTTGCTGGTATGGCTGACGGCGGCGTCGAGCACACCGAACAGGGTGACCGTCGACTGCGCGGACGCGGCGCCACACACCACCATGGCGGCCAGTGCCGCGAGACTCTTTTTCATGCGTTGAACTCCAGATGAAGCGTTTTGCTTCTCTTGACGGAAGCGGTTGGAAGCGCCCAGGAGGCCTGGGCTGAACGCGAGTCTGCAACGCCAAAAAGTCTCCCAAATTACATGGTATTAACCCTTAATTTCGACGCCTTTTTCGTGAATTCATCGCCTTTTCACTCGTGTCTGACAGCAAGCTGACCAAAGGTCAGGCAGGCCGCCCGGGCGTCACGCGCGCAGCGAATAGGACAGCGCCCAGAAGTGCTGCCACACGCGGTATTCACTGATGCGTGCGTAGGGCGCTACGGCCGACAGCAACGCGTCGCGGCTGGGAAAGTTCTTGAGCACGCGATGCACGGAGCCATCGGCCAGTCGCCGCAGCTGCCAGGTGTTGCCGCCACAGTCCTGCTCGGCGATGGGCGTGCTGCTGCCGGGAACGAAAAGGTTGTCGATGAACACCACCTGCGCGCCGGGCTTCAGCACGCGGTGCAGCCCCTGCAGGAAGGCGTCGATGCGGTCCAGCGGAATGTGCGACCACCAGAAGCCGGCGAAGGCAGCATCGAAGGCGTGCGCCGCCACCGGCAGCGCATAGGCGTCGCCCTGCAACCAGCGCACAGGGGCATCGGGCAACCGGCGCTCGGCGATGCGCAGCGTCTCCACCGCGCCATCGAGCGCCACCACCCCGGCCGTCGCCGCTGCGTAGAACTGCGTCCAGTAGCCCGTGCCGCAGGCCACCTCCAGAACGTGGCGGCCGGCGAGCACGCCGGGCAGCCAGGCTTCCATCTCCCGAAGGTCGGCCTGCCGTTCGGGCTTGGCGTAGATGCGGTCGTATTCCGCGGCGCGGGCGGCGTAGTAGTCCTGCATGGCGTTGTCTCCGGGGATCGCGAAGCGCCACGCCCGCAAGACGCGGCGGCGCATTGTGCGGCGCCCTGGCTGACGGCTGGCCTCGACGAAAGTGCCGGAAGCTTGCCGACGCCGTCGCTCGAACGCCGTCGCTCAGGGCGCCGCCACGGCCTCGCGCGCGCCGAAGAGCTTCACGCAAGGCAGCTCCGGCCTGTGCGCGGCCCAGCCCGGATCGCCGGTCTTCGCAAAGCGCACCCAGGCCTGCTGCATCTGCTGCGACAACGCACGCGGGGGCGAGGTGCCCGCCAGCTCGCGCGCCGCCGCGTTGTCGACGTTGCCGAACACGAAGGGCAACTCGACGCCGTGCGCCGCGCCCAGGTGCCCGTCGAAGCCGGGCGACGGCCAGACGAAGCGGTAGCGATGGGCCGAGGCTGCGCGCGTGGCCGCCAGGTGTGCGAGCGCCGCCGCGGGCGCGGCGTAGTGGTAGTCGGACTGCAGGGCGCACAGGCGCTCGCCGGAGGTGCTTGCCTGCGCCACGGGAAGCGCCACGCCGGCGCTGCGGGCGAAGTCCTCCACATCGGCCTCGGTGATGCGCGCCAGGCCGCCGCCGGGCACGTGGTACAGCCGCATCTCGTCGGCGTTGTGGCCCACCAGCAGTTGCAAGGGCGAGGGTTGCTGCCACGCCGTCTGCAAGGCCTGCAGGGGCGGCGCCACCAGCATCCGACCGTCGAGCACCGGCCGCAGCGGAAAGAGATGGCGACTCGCCAGCCCCATCGTGCGGCGCAGGCCGGCATCCTGCGTCAGCCGCTGCACTGCGCGCAGCAGCGGGGCCAGCGGCGCCGGGGCCAGGGCCGCCCGATCGGACGCCACGCCGGCCAGCTCGCAAATGGCTGCAAGGGCGGCCTGGGCCTCTTCCACCGTCTGGCAGGCCATGCTGGGACTTTGCAGGATGACGCGCTGGAACAGCCCGCGGGCCTCGGGCAGGCCCATCAGGCAGGCAATGGCCCCCGCCCCCGCCGATTGGCCGAAGACGGTGACCCGCCCGGCATCGCCGCCCCAGGCGCCGATGTGGTCCTGCACCCAGCGCAGGGCCGTCAGCTGGTCGAGCAGGCCCCGGTTGGGCGGCGCATCCGGCAGGTGCGCGAAGCCGTCGACGCCCAGCCGGTACTGGATGGAGACGAACACCACGCCCTGCCGCGCGAAGGCCGCGCCGTCGTACAGCGGCTCGGACGCGCTGCCGCGCACGAAGCCGCCACCGTGCACCCAGACCATGACGGGCAGGCGCGCGTCGGCCGGCGCGTCGGGCGCCCAGACGTTGAGCGACAGTGCATCCTCGCCGCCCACCGGATCGGCGTCGGGCGCGGCATGGCGCGGCCAGTGGGGAAAGGCGGGGCCGAAGTCGAGCGCCTCGCGCACGCCCTGCCACGGCGCAGCGGCAACGGGTGGCGCGAAGCGACGCGTGCCGAAGGGCGGCAGCGCGTAGCGGATGCCCTTGAAGACGCGAAGCCCGGCCTCCCGCCGGCCACGAAGGCGACCGCCGTGCGAGAGCTGCACTTCGGGCGCGCCGCGCGCTTCAGTCACGCTCGCCATTGCGCAGGGCGCTCGGGCCTCGTGCCAGTCTTGCGACGCGGTCCTTCGCTCATTCGGTGGCCAGGCCCAGCTTGTCGATGAGCGGCCGCCACACCGCGGCGTCGCGCGCAGCCCAGGCGCGCACATCGGCCGGCTTGGAGGCCGTGAGCGTCACGCTCATCGTCTCCAGTCGCTGGAGGTACTGGGCATTGCTGCGGCAGCCCTCGCTGACCGCATTGAGCCGCGCCAGCAGTTGCGGCGGCGTGCCGGCCTTGGCCACGATGGCGATCCACGAGGGCCGAGCCAGGTCGGCAGCGGCGGGCAGCAGCTCGGCGATGGTGGGGACGTCCGGCATCAGCGCGGAGCGCTGGTTGTCGAAGACCGCCAGCGCCACCAGCTTGCCGGCCTTAACCTGGGGAGCCGCGGTGCCACCGACCAGCGTCATGGCCTGGATCTGATGGCCCATCAGCGCCGCCATGCCTGCGCCCTCGCCCACGAAGGGCACATGGGTGCCGGCCACGCCCAGCTTGTCGAGCAGGGCCGTGGTGAGCAGGTGCGCGGGGCTGCCCTTGCCGGGCGAGCCGAAGTTCAGCCCGCCGGGCGTGGACGCCGCCAGCTTCTGCAGATCCGCCAGCCGCGCCACGCCCTCGCCGGCGGGCACCGTCAGCACCAGGGGCGAGGTGCCCAGCACGGCCACGCCGTCGAAGTCGGTCGCCGGGTCGTAGGGATGCTGGCGATAGGTGTAGGGCGTGATGCTCATCTGCGACATGCCGATGCTCATCAACGTGTACCCGTCGGCCGCCTGGCCCTTGAGCGCGCTGACGGCCAGGATGCCGTTGGCGCCCGGCCGGTTCTGCACCACGACGGGCTGGCCCAGCGCCTGCGCCGCGCAGTCGGCCCAGACCCGCGTCATGGCATCGGACCCGCTGCCCGGCGGCTGCTGGGCGATCAGTTGGATGGGCTTGGTCGGGTAGGCGGGCGTCTGCGCGCTGGCCGCTGCGGCAACGAAGAGCGAGCCGAGGCCCGCCAGGGCGGCAAGCCGCCGGCGAAGGGAAATCGTCATGGTGTCTCCTGAGGTCTTGTGAGGGATCGGGGAAAGCAGCGGGCGTACGGCGTCGAGGGATCAACCGGGGGGCGCGCGACGGCGGGCGGGCTTGGCCCTGCGCGAAGGTGGCTCGACGGCCGGTGCCGCGCACCGCGCCGCGATCAGTTCCGCCAGCAACGCGAGCTGGGCCGAGGCGGAGGCAGAAGGCTGCGTGCGGCCGTGGCCCTCGAAGAGCTGCAGCAGGCCCAGCCCGCGCAGCGTCGAGAACACGAGGCCCAGCAGCGCCTCGCGGTCAGGCTGCGCCGCCAACTCCGGAAAGGTGGCGAAGAAGCCCTGCGACAGCTGCGCATCGAGCGCATCGCGCTGCCGGGCAATGTGGTCCAGCACCTCGGGCTGGCCGCGCGAGCCCAGGTAGATGTTCCAGGCCACCAGGAAGCGCGGCTGGGCATAGACCAAGGTATGGAGCGTCTGCAGGAAGCGCGCGGCGCGCTCCTGCGCGCCCAGCGCGGCGGGCGGCCAGAACTCGCCGGCGTCGATGTGGCTGCGCAGCAGCTCGTCGAGCACCTGCATCATCAGCACGGCCTTGGATTCGAAGTGGTGCTGCACCGCGCCAGAGGTGAGCCCCGCGCTGCGGGCCAGCGCGTGGATGGACATCTGCCCGAAGCCCTGCTGCCCGATCAGGTCGATGGCTGTGCTGATGAGGTGCTGGCGCGTCTGCGCGCTGCGCTCGGCATGGGAGCGGCGGCCGGGGCGTGAGGATGCGGTCATGGGAGCGCCTTCGGATGGGACAGTCGCACAAACGCCGCGGAGGGCGGCCACTGCGGCTGGCCTGCATTCACATTTTGCATTTCGAGCGTAATGTATTTGTGCGCCGAGGAGCCGCACCTTGGGGTATGCCCGCGTGCCCCCGGGCCGGCATGCACAAGCGCCGTTGCCTTCAGCGTTGCCTCGATGCCCTTCCCGCAGCCACCGGCGCATCCGGCCAGTGGGCAGCCAAGTGGTCGATGAAGGACGCGATCCGCGCCGTGAGCGGCGTGTTGCGGTAGTACACCGCCTGCACGGCCTGCCGTACGTCGCGCGTGAGCCGCGGAAGCACTGGCACCAGCCGGCCTTCGGCGATGTCGCGCGCGGTCAGGAAGTCGGCCAGGCAGGCGATGCCCGCCCCCTCCAGCGCCAATTGCCGCAGCGTCTCACCGCTGGAGGCCGCGAGGGCGGGCTCGATGCGCAGCGGATGGCCTTCGGCATCGGCCACCGGCCATTCGTTGAGGCTGCTGGGCGTCGTGAAGCCCAGCAGCGTGTGTCGCGCGAGCTCGGCCACGCGGCGCGGCGTGCCGGCCGCGGCCAGATAGTCCGGCGACGCCAGCAGCCGCAGCGCGCTGCTGCCCAGCGGCCGCGCATGCAGCGTGGAGTCGCGCAGGCGGCCGATGCGGATGGCCACGTCCACGCGGTGTTCGAGCAGGTCGATCAAACCGTCGTGGCTGTGCAATTCCAGCGTGACCTCCGGGTAGCGCGCCCGGTAGCCCGCGACCAGCGGCACCACCACATGCAGCATGAAGGGCGAGGCGGCGTCCACCCGCAGCCGGCCGGCGGGGCGCTCGCGGCGTGCGGCCATGTCCTCTTCGGCGGCATCGACGCTGGCCAGGATGGCGCGTGCGCGCGCCAGGAAGGCGGCGCCTTCCTCCGTCAGTTCCAGCCGGCGGGTGGTGCGGCGCATCAGCGTGGTGCCGAGCTTCTGCTCCAGCCGCGCCAGCGTGCGGCTGACGGCCGAGACGGTCATGCCCAGCTGATCGGCCGCCCGCGACAGGGCGCCGGTGTCGACCACGGCGGCCAGGGTGTGCATCTCGTCCAGCGTCGTCTTCATTCTTGATTCCAGATCAAAAGTGTTTGGTTTATAGACGGGTTTTTCGCAAGAGCGGATCGCAGGAGACTGGCGGCCTTCCAACGTGTTCGACCTGTTCGACTGCTTGTTCGGCCCCGGCCGCGAGGTGCCTTCCATGCCCATTGCCCTGTTCGCGCTGACGCTCAGCGCCTTCGCCATCGGCACGACCGAGTTCGTGATCGTCGGCCTCATCCCCACCATTGCCGCCGACCTGGGGGTGTCGCTGCCCTCGGCCGGCCTGCTGGTGAGCCTCTATGCCCTGGGCGTCGCCGTCGGCGCGCCGCTGCTCACCGCGCTGACCGGCCGGCTTCCGCGCAAGGCGCTGCTGCTGGGACTGATGGTGCTGTTCACGCTCGGCAACCTGGTGGCCTGGCGTGCGCCGGGCTACGAGTCGCTGATCGTGGCGCGGGTGCTCACCGGCCTGGCGCACGGCGTCTTCTTCTCCATCGGCTCGATCATCGCGGCCAGCGTGGTGCCGAAGGAAAAGGCGGCCAGCGCCATCGCCCTCATGTTCACCGGCCTCACCGTGGCGCTGGTGACGGGCGTGCCGCTGGGCACGCTGATCGGCCAGCACCTGGGCTGGCGCGCCACCTTCCTGGCCGTCGCCGGGCTGGGCGTGGTCGCGGCGCTGGGCAGCGCGGTCTTCGTGCCACGCGACGTGCCGCACAGCCCGCCGGCCGCCCTGCGCGAGCAACTGGCCGTGCTGGCCCAGCCGCGGCTGCTGCTGGTCTATGCGATGACGGCGGTGGGCTATGGCGGCTCATTCATCGCCTTCACCTTCCTGGCGCCACTGCTGCAGCAGGTGACGGGCTTCTCGGCCAACGCCGTGAGCGGCGTGATGCTGGCCTACGGCCTCTCGGTGGCCGTGGGCAACCTCTGGGGCGGCCGGCTGGCCGACCGCCTGGGTCCGGTGCCGGCGCTGCAGCGCATCTTCCTGGGCCTGGCCGCGGTGCTGGGCGTGCTGAGCCTGACCGCACCGCATCCGCTGCTGATGGTCGCCACGGTGCTGGCCTGGGGTGCGGTGGCCTTCGGCAACGTGCCGGGCCTGCAGGTCTACGTGGTGCAGCAGGCGCAGCGCTTCAGCCCCAAGGGCGCGGACGTGGCCTCGGGCCTGAACATCGCGGCCTTCAACCTGGGCATCGCCGGTGGCGCGGGGTTGGGCGGCCTGGTCGTCGAGCGGATGGGCCTGGTGCACACCGCCTGGATCGGCGCGCTGGTGGTGCTGGGCGCCTGGGCGCTCACCACCTGGGCCGGCCGCCTGGACCGCCGCGACGCACAAGGCCGCTCAAACGCCCGCAAGACCGGCGACGACTGCGTCGCCTGCTGACGCGCGGCGCCGTCGTCGGCCGCCAGCAGCGAATTGCAGCGCCGGCTAGGCTTGATCCAACCCTTCACACCCGTCACGAGGACATCCCATCATGAGCATCCCCGCCTCCATTCCCGCCTTTGGTCTGGGCACCTTCCGCCTCAAGGGCCAGACCGTCATCGATTCCGTGCGCAACGCGCTGGACGTGGGATACCGGGCCATCGACACGGCTCAGATCTACGGCAACGAGGCCGAGATCGGCCAGGCCATCGCCGAATCGGGCGTGCCCCGTTCGCAGCTCTTCCTGACCACCAAGGTCTGGGTCGACAAGCTGGGGGCCGACGTGCTGATCCCCAGCCTCAAGGACAGCCTGCAGAAGCTGCGGACCGAGCAGGTCGACCTGACGCTGATCCACTGGCCGTCGCCCGGCCGCGCCGTGCCGCTGCGCGAGACGCTGGAAGCGCTGGCCGAGGCGCAGAACCAGGGCCTGACGGCGCAGTTCGGCGTCTCCAACTTCACCATCGCGCTTGTGCAGCAGGCCATCGAACTGGCCGGCAAGGGCGCCATCGCCACCAACCAGGTGGAGATCAGCCCCTACCTGCAAAACCACAAGCTGGTGAACTACGCGCGCATGCAGGGCGTGCACCTCACCTCGTACATGACGCTCGCCTATGGCAAGGTCCTGAAGGAGCCGGCGCTGGCCGAGATCGCCCAGCGGCACGGCGCAACGCCTGCCCAGGTGGCGCTGGCCTGGGCGTTGACGCAGGGCTTCTCGGTCATTCCGTCGTCCACCCAACGCGAGAACCTGGCGTCCAACCTGAAGGCCAAGGACCTGAAGCTCACGTCGGAGGACATGGCCGCGATCGCCGCGCTGGACCGCAACGAGCGCCTGGCCAACCCGGAGAACCTGGCGCCCGCCTGGGACTGACACCGCGCCGAGTGCGCGGCTATGCTGCGCGCCACCCATGGACCTGCGCAGCCTCCGCTACTTCATCGCCGTGCTCGAAGCGGGCAGCCTCTCCCGCGCAGCCGCCTCGCTCTACATCGCACAGCCCGCCCTGACGGCGCAGATCAAGAAGCTGGAGGCGGAGCTCGACACGCAACTGCTGGAGCGCTCGCATGCCGGTGTCACGCCCACCTCCGCCGGCCTGCAGCTCTACGAGGACGCCCGGCGCCTGCTGTCGGACGCCGACGCCATGCGCGACCGCATCCGGCAACTGCCCCAGGGGCCGGAGGGCTCGGTGACGATCGCCCTGCCCTTCCTGCTCGCCTCGCTGCTGATGGGCCCGGTGCTGATGGCCCTGCGCGAGACGGCGCCGCGGGTGCGCGTCTTCGTGCTGGACGACCTGAGCCTGATGGTGAAGAAGGCCATGCTGGACCGGCGCGCCGACCTGGGCGTCCTGGTGGACACGCCGGCCGTCGACGGGCTGGAATGCCGGCCGCTGGCGCGCGAGGCCATGTTCGTCTGCGGACAGGACGCCGATGGCGGCGTTCGGGCTCTGCTGCAGCCGTCCACACCCAAGGGCCGGCGCGAGGCGGCCACGCCGCCCGGCCGCCCCACGCTGGACTTCGACCATGCCGCCCGCCTGCCGCTGGTGCTGCAGTCGCGCCGCTTCTCGATCCGCCGCAGCGTGGAAGAAGCCGCGGCCGCGCGGGGCACCGCGCTGCACATCGTCCACGAGCACGACTCCGCACGCGTGATCCGCTCGCTCTACCTGCATGGCGCAGGCTTCACCTTCACGCCGGCCTGCGCGCTGCACGATGCGCCGCCGGCCCGCGCCGACTGGGTCGTCGCCCGCGTAGTGCAGCCCGAACTGGTGCGGACCTACAGCCTCGCCCTGCCTGCCGGACGGGTGCGGGATGCCGCCACCCAGGCGGTGATGGAGGCCCTGCTCAGCCAGTCGCGCCGGCTGATCGACCAAGGCGCCTGGGAAGCCGAGTGGCTGCATCGCGACCGGCCCTGAACGGCGACGCGCGCCCGCCTGCCTGCGGCGGGAGGCCATCACTTGCATTGATGCCCCGGCATCAGCAAACGGTATTTCCGCGATGACCGGCCTTCTGGAACAGTGACCGACACCGCCGCGGGACGCGCACGCAGTCCGCGCGGCAGCCGGTCGAGATTCCAGGAGACAGCCATCAACAACGCCAGCCCTTCCACGCCCGTCGTCCGTCCGGTGACGAACGTGGCCACCCTCGTCGCCCGCAGCGCCCGCGCCCATGCGCGGCAGGTCGCGGTCCGCAGCGCCGATCGCAGCCTGACCTATGCCGAGCTGGAGCAGCGCGCATGCCGCCTCGCCAACGCCTTGCTCGGCCTGGGCCTGGGCCTGGTGCGCGGCGACCGCGTCGGCATCTACCTGCCCAACTGCCCCGAGATCGTCGAGCTGGAGCTGGCCTGCTACAAGGCCGCTCTGGTCAAGGCGCCATTCAACGCACGCCTGTCGCCGGCCGAGGTTGGCGAGGTCGCGGCCAACAGCGAGGCCACGCTGATCGTCACCACCAGCGAACGGGCCGAGGCCATCCGCCCCCACCTGCGCGGCACGCCGCGGCTGGTGCTGCTGGACGCGCCCGGCGACGAAGGCTACGAAGGCCTGCTGGCCCGCGCCAGCGACCGCTTCGAGGCGGTGCCGGTGCACGCCGACGAACTGGCCGTGCTGCACTACACCTCCGGCAGCTCGGGCGTGCTCAAGGCCGCCATGCAGACCTTCGGCAACCGGCTGGCACAGCTGCGCAAGTTCCTCATCCGCAGCGAAGGCATGCGCAGCGGCCATTCGCTCGGGCTGGTCGGCCCGATCACCCATGCCTCGGGCATGCAGATCGTGCCCGCGCTGTGCAGCGGTGTGACGATCCGCATCTTCAACGGCTTCGAGCCCGCGCGCTTTCTCGCCGACATGAAGGCCGAGCGCATCACCCACACGTTCATGGTGCCGACCATGATCAACATGCTGCTGGCCGAGCTGGAGGGCCAGTACCGGCCGTTGCCCGACCTGCAGCGGCTGGGCTATGGCGCGGCGCCGATGGCGCCGGCACGCATCCTGCGCGCGATGGACGTGTTCGGCCCCGTGCTGTCGCAGGGCTACGGCGCGGGCGAGACCACCTCCGGCGTCTGCGCCCTCAGCACCGAGGACCACCTGCATGCCCGCGCCGCCCGCCCCGAGCGCCTGGCCTCCTGCGGCCGGCCCTTCCTGGAGTGCGACGTGCAGATCCTGGACGACGCGGGCGAACCCGTGGCCATGGGCGAGATCGGCGAGATCGTGGTCGGTGGCGACGACGTGTTCGCCGGCTACTGGCGCGCGGCCGAGCTGACGGCCGAGGTGCTCAAGAACGGCCGCTACCACACCGGCGACTTGGCCCGCATGGACGAGGACGGCTTCGTCTACATCGTCGACCGCAAGAAGGACATGGTCATCAGCGGCGGCTTCAACGTCTATCCCTCCGAGGTCGAGGCCGTGCTGTACCAGCACGAGGCGGTGCAGGACGCCTGCGTCTTTGCCATCCCCGACGACAAATGGGGTGAGGCGGTGGCGGCGCATGTGGTGCTCAAGCCCGGCCGCCAAGCGGACGCGGCGCTGATCGACGCCTTCTGCAGCGCGCAACTGGCCGGCTTCAAGCGGCCGCGGCACATCGAGTTCGTGGCGGCGCTGCCGCGCAACCCCAACGGCAAGGTGATGCGCCGCGCGGTGCAGGCGCCGTACTGGCAGGGCCAGTCGCGGATGGTCAATTGAACGAGGGCGATGCCATGACGAACGCAACGACCTCCGCCCCTCTCTTCCGCGGCCCCTTCGAAGGCAGCGAGCGCGCCGCCGAACTGATCTCACGCATTCAGCACTTCATGAATGGTGAGTTGGCCGACCTGGCGTGCGAACACCAGCTCGACCATGAGCACAGCCCCGACCGCGCCCTGCTGCGCCAGGTCTGGCGCCGCTCGCACACGCTGGGCTTCTACGGCCTCACGCTGCCGGAGCAGCTGGGCGGCCTGGGCCTGTCGGTGCTGGACCACGTGCTGGTCAAGGAGGCCATCTACGCCACCGGCTCGCCCTTCGCGCCGCACGTGCTGGGCGAGCTGAGCGGCCCGCCGCGCGTGGGCGCACTGGTGCGCCATGCCACGCCGCAGCAGATGGCCCAGTTCATCCTGCCCGTGGCACAGGCCGAGCTGGCAATCTGCTTCGCCCTCACCGAGGCCGAAGCCGGCTCCGACGCCGGCGCGGTGCAGACCCGCGCGGTTCGGGATGGCGACGACTACGTCCTCACCGGCCGCAAGCGCTTCATCTCGGGTTCGCCCTTCGCCGATGCGGCCGTGCTGATGGCCTCGACCGCACCTGAAGGCAGCGAGCAGCGCGAGGTGACGGCCTTCTTCGTCGACCTGCGTGCGCCGGGCGTGCGGGTGGAGTCCAACTACAAGACGATGGCCGGCCAGAGCAGCACCGGCGACATCGTGCTCGAGGGCTGCCGCGTGCCGGCCGGCCAGCGCATCGGCGAGCCCGGCCGCGGCCTGGCGCTGGCGCTGGGTCGCATCACGGTCAACCGACTGCTGCATTGCCCGGCGATGGTGGGCCTGGCCCAGGTGGCGCTGCGCGATGCGCGCGACTACGCGCTGCAGCGCCGACAGTTCGGCCGTGCCATCGCGCAGTTCCAGGCCATCCAGCACATGCTGGCGGAGGCCGCCACCGAACTGGCCGCGGCGCGCGCGCTGATGATCGCCACCGCCCGTCAGCTCGATGCCGGCGGCGATGCGCGGGCCGAGGCCTCGATGGCCAAGCTCTTCTGCTCGGAGACCGCCTTCCGTGTGGCCGACAAAGCGGTGCAGGTGCATGGCGGCGAAGGCATCGTGCAGGGTCGGCGCGTGGAGTTCCTGTTCCGCATGCTGCGCATGTATCGCGTGCTCACCGGCACCAGCGAGATTCAGAAGAACACCATCGCCAAGGAGCTGCTCGCGCCCGACAACGCCGGCTGACGCCCGGCACTGGCCGGCGCCGTGGACGCCCGCCCTCTCAAGAATCAAAAAGGAGACAAGCAAGATGACCGACATCAACCGCCGCCGCCTGGTGGGGGCTGGCCTCGCCGCCGCCCTCGCGCCCCTGGCTGCACCCCTCGCCCGTGCCGCCGAGCCCTACCCCAGCCGGCCCATCAAATGGGTGCTGCCCTACCTGGCCGGCACGGGCCCGGACAACACCGCACGCATCCTGGCCGAGGCAGTCGGCCCGATGCTGGGCCAGAGCGTGGTCATCGAGAACCGCGGTGGCGCGGGCGGCAACATCGGGGCCAAGCTGGTGGCCCGCGCGCCGGCCGATGGCTACACCTGGATCTACTCGGCCGCGCCCATGGCGGCCAACATGTTCATGTACAAGAGCCCGGGCTTCGACGCGCTCAAGGACTTCCGCCACATCATGCGGCTGACCAGCGCCGACGTGGTGCTGATCGTGAACGCCGACTCGGACATCCGCAGCGTGGACGACCTCGTCCGGCAGATCCGCGCCCGGCCCGGCAAGGTGGAGTACGCCTCGGGCGGCGTGGGCACGCCGTCGCACCTCGGCGTGGAGATGTTCCTAGACTCCGTCAAGGGCAACGCGCTGCACGTGCCCTACAAGGGCGCGTCGGAGCTGTGCACCGCGGTGCTCGGCAACCAGGTGGTGTTCGGCGCGCCCATCCTGGCCGTGGCCTATCCGCAGATCCAGGCGGGTCGACTGCGTGCGCTGGCGGTGACCGGTCCGCGCCGCAACGCCGTGCTGCCGCAGGTGCCGACGCTGGCAGAGGCCGGCGTGCCCGGCGTCGAGCTGATCTCGTGGGGTGGTATCTCGGTGCCGGCCGGCACGCCCGATGCGGTGGTCGAGCGCATCCAGGCCGCCTTCGTGCAGGCGCTCAAGCAGCAGCGCGTGATCGCCCAGCTGCAGGAGCAAGGCGGCCAGGTGGACATCCAGGAAGGCAGCGCCTATGTCGATGGCTTCAAGCGCGAGATGCGCTCGACGCAGGCCATGATGAAGAAGGTCGGACTGGAGCCGCTCTGACAGCTGCCAAGGGGCTCCACAGGCGCACCGATTCGAATCATGCGGCCGCGGAGCAGGCCATGCCAGTGCACCCGCGGAACTGGCTTCGCCAGGACGCGGGGTGCGCCCCCTCCAAGCCGAAGGCGCGAGAGAGGCGGAGCCGCGAAGCGGCATGGGGGTGCTTTTCAGTTCAGCGCGACGGATCGATCAGCACCTTCGCGCCCGTGTTGCGCGCGCCGTAGAAGGCGATGGCATCGGCACTCAGTGCGCCCGCCAGCGACACGGTCCGCGCGTAGTGGCTCGCAAAGGTCGTCTTGAGCTCGGCCGCGACGCGCGCACGCAGCGCCTGCGCCGCCGGCTCGCCAATCTTCTGCAGGAAGGGAAAGAGCAGCCAGCCGCCCACGCCCCAGGCCATGCCGAAGCTGCGGTGGATCTCGGTGGGCCGCGTGTCCAGGCCACCGTACAGATAGACCTGCTTGTGCACCGACGAGCCGTAGCGGCTGTATTCGCTGGGCGTTCGGCGCGCAATGGACGCCTCCATGCACTGCAGGATCTGGCCGGCCAGCGTGCCGCCGCCGGTGGCGTCGAAGCCGATGGTCGCGCCGGTGGCTACCAGCGCCTCGGTGAGCTGGGCCATGAAGTCCGGCGCGCTGCTGTCGCACACATGCACGGCCCCCTGGCCGTGAAGCAGCGCCGCCTGCTCGGGCTTGCGCACGATGTTCACCAGGCCGATGCCGTCCTTCAGGCAGATGCGGTTGAGCATCTGGCCCAGGTTGCTGGCGGCCGCCGTGTGCACCAGTGCCGTGTGGCCCTCGCGCTTCATGGTCTCGACCATGCCCAGCGAGGTGAGCGGGTTGACGAAGCAGGAGGCGCCATCCGCCGCCGTTGCATCCTCGGGCAGCAGCAGGCACTGGGCCGCAGGCATGGTGCGGTACTGCGCATACATGGCGCCGCCGATCAGGGCCACGGTGCGGCCCAGCAGCGCCTGCGCGGCCGGCGAGGAACCTGCGGCCACCACCAGGCCGGCGCCTTCGTTGCCCACCGGCAGGCTCTGGCCCACGCGGGCGGCCACGGCGGGCATGGCGCGCTCCGGGATGCGCGCAATCACCACGGGGCGCTCCGCGCTGCCCGAGACCTGCACGGTCGAAAGGTCCGCAGGGCCGAGCAACAGGCCGATGTCGGAGGGATTGATGGGCGTCGCCTGCACGCGGATCAGCACCTCGTCGGCGCCAGGTTGCGGTACGGGCACCTCTTCCAGGCTGATCCGCAGCGTGCCGTCGGCCTGGACGAGCGAGCGCAGTTGCATGGCGGTGGCGGGGAGGATCTCGGGCATGGACGTCTCCGGAAGAGGGATGAAAGCGCCGCAGCGGATGGCAGCGGGCGACGGGGCGCTCATTGTGGGTGCCGCCAGCAATCGCTGCTGTCGCGGGGCCATCAGACCGGCGCCGGTGGCATCGCGGGGATCGGCCCGCGCGAGGATGCGGGCCTCAACCCGCCCATGGGCACTGTGCGGCCGCGCCCAAATCGGGATAGGGGTCCGTCATTGTCGACGGAGCCCCTCCCACACCACCCGGCATGCGGGTCCGCACCGGGCGGTTCGAGCGCTTGAGGTCA
>NZ_JBEPKY010000025.1:0-99626 GCF_040544975.1 Pseudacidovorax sp. 1753
AGGATCTCCACCGGCACGATCACTTCGGCGGCCTTGCGGATGAGCCCGCTCTGCAGCGCCCAGAGCGCTGCGGCATGGAAGAGCACCACGCCGCCAACGATCAAGGTCGTGCGGGAGACGCCGAGGGGAGAAGAGGGGGGAGAGGAAAAGCGGCTCGACACGGTCAACCCAGAAACACAGCCCGGCCATGCATGCAGAGCCGGTGAGCGTAGATCAGAAAAGAGGATCTAGCGGCGCAGTACCCACCAGACCGAGCCGGCGAAGATCAGGCCGCCGACGAGGGCTGCGACGAATTCCATGCTTTGCTCTCCGTGATGGCAGTGGCAAGCTGGATCGCGCGGGGTTCGATGTCGCTGTGAAGGGCGGCAACCGGATGCGACGCACTGCATTGGGCCACCACGTCGCGGGCACAGGTTTCGCAGCGGCCGCACTGGGTGGCCACACCGAGCTCGAATTGGATCTCGTCGAAACTCATGCCTGCACGGGCATGCCGCACGATCTCGCGGTCCGACACTCGGCGGCATACACAGACGATCATGGCGGTGGCTGCAGTTGGCTGGCTGTGAGGAAGAAGTTGGACGATTATAAATACGAATTTCTCGCATTCGCAATCTCTATCCTCACTGCAAAGAAGGGTGTCTTCGATGGGGCGTGAGCTACACCTCGGCCCACATCCGCAGCAGGTTGTGGTATGTGCCGGTCAGCGCCACCGTCTCGTCGGTCTCGCCGAGGCGGGCGCGCAGGCTCTGGATGTTCTGGTCCAGCTCGAACAGCAGTCCGCGGCGGGCGTCGTCGCGGACCATGCTCTGCAGCCAGAAGAAGGAGCACACCCGCGCGCCGCGCGTCACCGGCTGCACGCGGTGCAGGCTGCTCGACGGATACAGCACCAGGTCTCCCGCGGGCAGCTTGACCTCGTGCGTGCCGTAGGTGTCGACCACCTCCAGTTCGCCGCCGTCGTAGTCCTGTGGGTCGCACAGGAAGAGCGTGCACGACAGGTCCGTGCGCAGCTGTCCGCCGCCGCCCGGCAGGGAGCGCACCGAGCCGTCCACATGCAGGCCATAGGTCTCGCCGCCCTCGTAGCGGTTGAACATCGGCGGCACCACCCGCAGAGGCAGGGCCGCCGAGAAGAATTGTGGATGCCGGGCCAGCGCCTCGCGGATCACGCCGCCCAGTTCCTGGGCGACGGGCGACTGCTCCGAGAGCTGCCGGTTGTTCTTGACCCGCGCGCCCTGCGGGCCCGCCGAGTCGCGGCCGTCGATCCACTCGGCGGCGTCCAGCGCCGCACGCAGCTGCCGCACCTGCTCGGGGTTCAGGACTTCGGGGACATGGACCATCATGGTGTCGTTCTCCTCGACAAGCGAAAAACCCGGCCAGGCGGCCGGGTGGATGGGGACTGCGCGCCCTGAGGCGGCGGCAGGCGATCAGAAGCGGAAGTTGGCGCTCAGCAGTGCCGAGCGCGGCGTACCCATGACCAGCCGGTTGCCGCCGTTGTTCACCCGCGCCAGGTAGAACTTGTCGGCCAGGTTGTACAGGTTCAGCTGGATGCTGACGTTGCGGTTGATCTCATAACCCACCATCGCATCCCACACGGTGTAGCTCGGCACCTCGGGAAAGAAGCTGGTGGGCGTGATCGCCGCCGTGGAGGTTGAACGTTGCTGGGTCGACACGTAGCGCACCCCGCCGCCGACCGTCAGGCCGAAGGGGAACTTGTAGCTCGTCCACAGCGTGGCCGTGAGCTTGGGCGAATAGCGGATCTGTGCGCCGTTCTGCGTGGTGCTGGTACGCGAGCCTTCGAGGATCTTGGTGTCGATGCGGGCCAGGCCGCCGATGATCTGCCAGGCCGGCGTGATCTGGCCGACCGCGCTCAGCTCCAGGCCCTGCACGCGCGTCTTGCCGTACTGCTCGAAGTTGCCGAAGGTGTCGACCTGCACCTGTTCGTTCTCGTTCTTGGTGCGGAAGGCGGCGGCCGACAGTGCGAGGCGCCTGTCCAGAACATCCCATTTGGTGCCGAGCTCGACGGTCTTGGACTTCTGCGGATCGAGGCTCAGGTTGTTGACGTTGGCGGTGGTCAGCGACGTGGGGAAGCTGAAGTTGCCGCCCGGCGGCTGCGCGCCGGTCGCATAGGCGGCGTAGACGCTGCCGTTGTCCGCCGGCTTGTAGACGACGCCGAGCTTGCCGGTCAGAAGGTTGTCCGAGCCCTCCTGCGTGAGCGCCGTCTGCACACCATTCACCGGCGCGGCCAGGCTGGTGAAGCGGGTGCGGTAATGCTCCCAGCGCAGGCCGCCCGTGAGCTGCCACTGCTCGTTGAACTTGAGCGTGTCGAAGGCATACAGCGCGGCCGTGCTGGTCGTGCCTTCGGTGCTGGCGCCGGTGGGCAGCACGGGCACGAAGGCGCGGTACGGGTTCGGCATGTACAGGCTGTTGTAGGCCTGGTAGGACACCGTCCCGGCCGACACCGTGCGCACTCCGTTGGCCGCATTGATGGTGGCGGCCATCGTGGTGTTGTCCTGCTGCTCGCGCGCCAGTTCCAGGCCAGCGCTGATCGAATGCCTGATGCTGCCCGTGGTGGCCTCGGCCGTCACGTTGGTCTGGTTGGTCAGGATCTCGTTGCGCTGGCCCTTGCCCTGCGGCAGCACCCGCGTCGACCAGGTCAGCGGGTTGGTGACCGAGGGCGTCAGCAGCCCGTTGCTGAAGGGGGCGGTGAGAACCAGGTCCTGGTCGGTGCGGCCCCAGCGCGTGAGGTTGCGCAGCTTCACGCCGGAGTCGAAGTCGTGCTCGATCCGGGCCGTGAACATGTCGGCGTCCACGTTGTCGTGGTCGGACAGCCAGCCGTAGTAGTTGCTGGTGTCGGGCTGCGGGCCATTGCCGCCGATGCCTTTCAACTGGTCCAGGTAGTAGCCCTTCAGGCCGACGGTGGGAATGCCGCCGTCCGGCCTGTTGCGCTGGTTGACGTGCTGGTACTGCAGGATCACCCGCGTCGGCGTGTTCAGCCCGAAGGCGATGGACGGCGCAATGGCCCAGCCCTTGTTCTTGACATCGTCCCTGCCCGGCACGCCGCTGTCCTGCGTCATCACGTTCAGGCGCAGGGCCATCGTGCCCTCGGCGTTGAGCACGCGGTTGATGTCGGCCGTCGCGCGCTTCTGGTCGCCCGAACCCAGGCTCACGCTGCCAGCGAAGAAATTGGAGGCCTGCGGCACCTTGCTCACCAGGTTGATGTAGCCGGTGGGCGCGGTGCGGCCGATGTCGGCGCTGGCCGGGCCCTTGACCACCTCGACCTGCTCGACGTTGAACATGTCGCGCGTGACGGTGCCGACGTCGCGCGCGCCGTCCACGAAGATGCTGCCGGAGCTGTCGAAGCCGCGCAGGAAGACGGCGTCGCCGGTCGAGGTGTTGCCGTTCTCGCCCATCTGGAAGGTGATGCCGGGCGTGTTGCGCAGCGCCTCGGTCAGGGTGTTGGCACCCTGCTCCTGCAGCACTTCCTTCTTGATGACAGTGATGGTCTGCGGCGTGTCGACCAGCGGCTGCGTGAACTTGGGCGAGGAGACGGTGTCGGCCTTGAACGACTCGCGGGCGCCCTCCACGCGGACTTCGCGCAGCGTGCTGGTGCTGGCGGTGGTATCGGTGGTGGACGAGGCGGTCTGCGCGCCCGCAGGCGCGGCGATGGCCACGAGCGTGGCGGCGGCGGCGCCGGTCCAGCCCGCAGCTTTGCGCGGCACCGCGTGTTTGCGGCTCTTGATGTGTTGTGCCATGGGATTCCCTCCGGAAGCTGATTGCGTTGCGTGTTTCGCTTGGCTGGCGCAACGGGGAGGGCGCGTGGCTGGCAGGAGCCACAGCAGTCGATGCTGCAGCGCCGTGAATGATAACGACTCGCAACAAGATTGGAGGGATCGAGGCGGTCTCGGCGCATCGGAATCGCACCGGTGTGGCCCTGCGGCAACGCTGCCCCACGGGCGTGATGCCGTGACGGTGTTTCCGCGCCTCAGTACACGTCGCGCCGGTAGCGGCCTTCGCGGTGGAGCAACTGCATCGCCGGCTCGCCCAGGATCTGGCGCAGCGCGAGGTCCACCGCCGAGGCCATGCCCTGCAGGCTGCCGCAGACGTGGATGACCGCGCCACGCTCGCACCAGGCGCTCACCTGTGCCGCTTCGCGCAGCAGGCGGTGCTGGACATAGGCGCCATCGTCGTCGTCGCGGGAGAAGACCCGGTCCAGCCGCGCCAGACGGCCCTCGGCCTGCCACGCGGTCAATTCGTCGTCGAGCAGTCGGTCGTGCGCGCGTTGCCGCTCGCCGAAGACCAGCCAGTTCTCATGCTGCCCGCGCCGGATGCGCTCGCGCAGCAGCGCCCGCAGGCCGGCCAGGCCGGTGCCATTGCCGATCAGCAGCAGAGGTCGTTGCGCGTCGGGGTGCAGGCGGGAGCCGGGATGGGGGCGCAGCCGCAGCGGCACCGACTGGCCTGGCTGCAGCGTCTCTGTCAGCAGCCCCGACGCGGCACCAGGCCGGCCGTCCGGATGCCGGGTCTGCCGCACCATCAGCTGCAGATCGCCTTCCTCGGGAATGGAGCAGATCGAGTAGGCGCGGGGCCGCGTGGGGTCGCTGTCCAGGTGGAGGTCGACCAGGTCGCCCGCCTCCCAGTGCGGGGCCATGCCGGCAGGCGCCTGCAGGTGCAGGCGATGGATCGGTCCGCCCAGGCTGCCGGGGTTCAGGTGCTCGCGCTGGCGCAGGGTCCAGGGGTGGAAGGCCGTTTCGGCGTCGGCGCTGGCGGTCGGCGCGGTCAGGCCGAGGTGTTCGTGCCAACGCCGAAGCGCTTCGGGATCGCCGCGGTCCACGTCGATGCGCGCGAATTCGGGCGTGGCGCCCGCCGCCTGGAGCCAGGCGTCCAGCCGCCGGCCGAAGCCGCAGAAGTCGCGGTACTGCCGGTCGCCCAGTGCCAGCACGGCATAGCGCAGGTGGGCCAGCGCGGCCGGGCGGTGCATCACCGCGTCGGCGAACGCGCCCGCGCCATCCGGGGCGTCGCCTTCGCCGTAGGTGCTGGCGATGAACAGGGCGCGGGGCGTGCCGGCCAGCAGGTCGGCATCCAGTGCGTTGAGTGCCAGCACGCGCGCGGGCGTGCCGCTGCGGTGAAGGGCTTCTGCGGTGGCCCAGGCCCACTGCTCGGCCAGGCCAGTCTGCGTGGCGTGCAGGACCAGCACTGGGGAATCGGCGGTGCCAGAGAGATCCGCAACTGCATCACTCCGCGCCTTCGCCCGGTGCCGTTGCCTGGCGTAGATGGCGGCGCACAGCGCGGCATAGGCCAGCGTGGCGCCGCCGGCCGTCCAGTGGCGCAGCGCTTCGCTCACGACGCGGTGCCGATGCCGAAGCGCCAGCACCGGCTGGCCTGCCGGTGCAGCGTGCCAGCCGGCAGGCGCTCGGTGAAGAGCGCGGCGACCTCGTGCGCATCCGCGAAGGCCAGCCCTTCCTCGATGCCCATGACCGTGAGCAGCGTGGCCAGCGCATCGGCATCCATGCAGTTGGCGTGCACCACCGTCACGGCGGCCAGGGCGTGGCCGACCGGCTCGCCGGTGCGCGGATCGAGCGTGTGCGACCAGCGCCGCCCCGCGTGCTCCCGCACATGCCAGTGGTCGCCCGAGGTGGCGACGGCTTCGTCGCGCAACGGCAGGACCAGCGGCGGCTGGGCATCGGTGTCGGCGGCCGCGACCTGCGCCCGCCAGGGCCGTCCGTCCGGGCGTTGGCCGCGGGCGATCAGTTCGCCGCCGATCTCGAAGAGAAAGTCGTGCAGGCCCATGGCCGCGAGCGCCTCTGCCCCGCGGTCCACGGCGTGGCCCTTGGCGATGCCGGACAGGTCCAGCCTGAGGCCGCCGGGCTGCCTGGCTGACCGGCCATGCGCTTCGTCCCGCAGATCGAGCCGGCGCCAGCCATAGCGCGCCCGCGCCATCGCCAGCGTGCGCGAGTCCGGCCAGGCGGGCGAGGCGCTGGCGTCGGGTCCGAAGCCCCAGGCCGCCACCAAGGCGCCCAGCGTCGGATCGAAGGCGCCGTCGCCGGCCTGTGCCCAATGCAGGGCGCGGCCGAGCACGTGCGCCAATCCGCCGGGCAGGACATGCCAGCTGTCCGGCGGCGCGTCGTTGAAGCGACTGAGGGCGGAATCCCTCGCCCAATGGCTCATCTGCGCAACGACATCGTCCAGCACCGCCTCGACCGCCGCACGCACCTCGCCGAGCGGCAGCATCCGCGGGTTGTCCAGACGCAGCGACCAGTGGGTGCCCATGGTCTGGCCCGCCAGCGACTGCAGCCGTGCGGGGTCGGCCGGTCGTGGCATGCGCATCGGCGCATAGCCGCCGGCCTGCCAGCGGGCGAAGGACAGCGGCGTGTTGGCCGGGCGGTCGCGCCCGGTGGAGGACGAAGCGCTCACGCTCAGGGCAGGACCTCGAGCGTGGCCGCGTAGCTGAGCCGCCGCTCCTTGGCCTGCGGCAGCGAGGTCTTGGCGTCGCGCGTGCTCGCCTCCAGCCAATACATGCCGGCTGCGGGCCAGGTGATGTCGAACCGCCCCTGTGCGTCGGTCTTGACGGTCGTTTCGTTCAGCTTGTCGCGGTAGACGGTGTTGCCCTGCGTGACTGTCACGTCCAGTCCCGCCGCGGGCTGGCCATCGAGCAGTAGCGTGAAGCCGGACTTCTCGCCCTTGGCGTGGTCGGTGGCGCTGCCCGCCGCCACCAGTTCGAGGCCCTGGCCAGTCGGTTTGAGCGCCGTCGGCTTGCCCACCGAGACGAAGGTCTCCACGCGGCCCAGCGACTGCGTGACGGCGACGTCCTGCGCATCGGCCGGGATCTCGCGGCCGATGCTCTCGGCCGTACCGCGTGCACGGCGGGGCTGGCCGGTGGCTTTGTCCTTCCAGCTTGCGAAGACGCCGCTGTTGACCACGGCGATGCGGTAGGTGCCCGGCTGCGCCAGGTTCAGGTCGAACACGCTGCGGTACTTGAGCTTGGCCGTGTTCTCGGGCTTCACGGCGGCACCGTCGGGGCCGGTGACCTGCAGGTTGTCGAGGTTGAGCGGGAAGTGGTTGGCGACGAACAGGTCGTTGGAGACGGCGCCGTCCACGGTCACCCAGTCGGGCTTGGACAGCACGGTGGTGGAGGGCAGCAGCCAGAGGTTGTGCGCCTGGGCGGCGAGGGTGGCGCAAAGGCCCAGGGCCAGGGCCAGGGTGGCGAGACGGAAGGGAGTGCGCATGGGAGGCTCCGAAAAAGGATGTGGAGAGGGGCGGCTGGGGGCGGTCAGGGCTTGAGATCGAGCTTGATCTCGCCCAGCTCTTCCTTGCCGGCGGCGCCGGCCTGCTCGGCCTTGGCGGGCGGCCACTGGAAGGGGACGGTCACCACTTCGCGGCCGCCGACCTCGCGGGCGGCCTCGACGACCAGCCGGTAGCTGCCCGGCGCCAACTGGCCCAGCGGCTTGCTGCCTTCGGTGAAGGCGAGTGCATGGCGGCCCGCCGGCTTGGTGGCGCCGGTCACGCCGTCGATGGGCACGGACAGCTCGCGGCCGGTGCGGCGCCACCACTGGCGCAGGTCCTTGAGCCACTTGGTGCCTTCGCCCTCGGGGTTGTTGGCGCGGGTGCGCACGTCGTACCAGACGGCCAGCGTCGTGGCCACCGTGTTGTCGGGCCGTTCGATCCAGGCCGCCACATAGGGCCGGTGGTACTCGGAGACCGAAAGGCGCGGAATCTCGATGTTGACTCCGAGCCCGGCGGCCACGGCCGGGCCGGCGAACAGCAGCGACAGGGTGAGAGGCGCAAGGGGATAGCGAAGCTGCACGGAGCGTCCTTTGAAAGAGAAGCGAGGGAAGGGCGGGAAAGAGGCGGTCAATGGATGAGCAGCAAGGCCAGCAGCAGCGGCGCGAGCAGGCCCATGCCGACCATCGGCCAGGTGAAGGGGCGGCGGCCGGCGTGCATCTTCAGGATCAGCAGGCCCGTGAGCGAGAAGAGCAGGGCGGCGGCTGCGAACACGTCGATGAACCATCGCCACGCCGCCCCGGTGTGGCGGCCCTTGTGCAGGTCGTTGAGGTAAGCGATCCAGCCGCGATCGGTCCGCTCGTATTCGGCACTGCCGTCGTCCAGGGCGATGCGCACCCAGGCGTCGCCGCCCGGTCGGGGCAGGGACAGGTAGAACTCGTCGGCCGACCATTCGGCCTCTTGCCCGCCGGCGTCGACGGCCCACTGCGATTTCAGCCAACTCGCCAGTGCGGCCGGGGCGGGTGCGCGGCCATGGTGCTGTCGGTCGACATCGGGTTGCTGCTGCCGCAAGACGTCGCGCAGCGCCGGTGGCAACGTGGCCGTCTTGTGGAGGACATCCGGCCTGGCCTCGATGTCCGCCGCGTGGTTGAGCGTGATGCCCGTGAGGCTGAACAGCAGCATGCCCACCAGGCACAAGGCCGAGCTCACCCAGTGCCATTCATGGAGGGTCTTGAGCCAGTAGGCGCGGCGGGCGGAAGAGGCGGGGGATGTCATCGGCGCCGCGGATTCTATCGGCGCAAATGAGAATGGATGCTATTTGATTTCTGGGCAGGAAGTCGCGGATGCGGAGACATCGTTGCTGTGCCGATGTCTATTGCTATCGAATTCGCAGCGACGCGTGTCGGTAAAGTTTCATGAAGCGGCAAGGGCCCGCGAAGGGCCCTTGATAAAGCTCGGCGAATCGTGGCGCCGTGCGCCCGGCCGACTCAGTCGGCGTCGCCCATCTGCGACTGCAGGTAGTTCTGCAAGCCCACCTTGCCGACCAGATCGATCTGCGTCTCCAGGAAGTCGATCTGCTCTTCCGTGTCTTCGAGGATGTCCTCCAGCAGGTCGCGCGAGACGAAGTCGCGAACCGATTCGCAGTAGGCGATGCCCGCCTTGAGCGTGGATTGCGCGCCCTGCTCGGTGCGCAGGTCGCAATCGAGGATCTCGGGCACGTCTTCGCCCACGTTGAGCTTGCCCAGGTCCTGGAGGTTGGGCAGGCCGTCGAGCATGAAGATGCGGTCCATCAGCTTGTCCGCGTGCTTCATGGCTTCAATGGATTCGGAATATTCCTTCTTCGCCAGCTTGTCGAAGCCCCAATGCTTGAGCATCCGGTAGTGAAGGAAGTATTGGTTGATGGCGGTCAGCTCGATCTTGAGCTGGGCCTGGAGATGATCGATGACCTGGGGATCGCCTTGCATGTTCTCGTCCTCGGACCGGAGGGTCCCGAAGGGGCGGATTGTGCGGGCGCACTCCAGTGCCGACAAGGCAAGACCCGGCCGGTCTGGTCTGCATGCGTTTGATCGTGAGAGGCGTTCGTATCGGTCGGGCCGCGCACACCGACTTCGTCATAGCTACAGGGATCCCGATCGATAGTGTTTATCTATCAATTTCCTTTGGCTCATGCATATACTAGAGCCTCGCAAGTTTTTTCGACCTCAAGAGGAACCGCACATGTCCGTGATCAACACCGAAATCAAGCCCTTCAAGGCCACCGCTTACAAGGACGGCAAGTTCGTCGACGTCTCCAGCGACGACGTCAAGGGCAAGTGGTCCGTCTTCTTCTTCTACCCGGCCGACTTCACCTTCGTGTGCCCGACCGAGCTGGGCGACGTGGCCGACCACTACGCCGAGTTCCAGAAGATGGGCGTGGAGATCTACTCGGTCTCGACCGACACCCACTTCACCCACAAGGCCTGGCACGACTCGTCCGAGACCATCGGCAAGATCAAGTACACGATGATCGGCGACCCCACGCTGGCCATCAGCCGCAACTTCGAAGTGCTGCGTGAAGACCAGGGCCTGGCCAACCGCGGCACCTTCATCGTCGACCCGCAAGGCGTGATCCAGGCCCTGGAAATCACCGCCGAAGGCATCGGCCGTGACGCCAAGGACCTGCTGCGCAAGGTCAAGGCCGCCCAGTACGTCGCCTCGCACCCGGGCGAAGTCTGCCCCGCCAAGTGGGAAGAAGGCGCCGCCACCCTGAAGCCCTCCTTCGACCTGGTCGGCAAGATCTGAGCATGCCCTTCGCCCGGTTGGCGTCAGGCTTCCCGTGCCGGATGCACTCCCTTATCGGAGGGTGGACGGCGCACGCCTGAACCTGCCTGCCGGGCGGCTGCGCAGCAGCTGCCCCCGAGCCCGGGGCACCCTTGTGACTCGGGCTTTTTTATTGCCGGCCCGTCCCTAGATGCTGGAGACGAGCCCCGCCGTCGGGCCAACGCCCCGAGGCCCATCTCCCATTGAAGACCCGAACGCCAGAAAGACACCGCCATGCTTGACGCCGCCACCAAAGCCCAGCTTTCCAGCTACCTGGAGCGCATTTCCCAGCCCATCGAGATCGTGGCTGCGCTGGACGACTCGCCGGCGTCGGCACAGACGCGCGAGTTGCTCCAGGACATCGCCAGCACGTCGAAGCTGGTCACCGTGATCGACCACGCCGAGAGCAATGACCGCAAGCCCTCGTTCTCGATCAACAAGCCTGGCCAGACCGACGGCCCGCGCTTTGCCGGCCTGCCCATGGGTCATGAATTCACCTCGCTGATCCTGGCGATGCTGCAGCAGGGCGGCTATCCGCCCAAGGTGGAGCAGGCCATCCTCGACCAGATCAAGCAACTCGACGGCGACTTCGAATTCGAGGTCTACGTCTCGCTGACCTGCCACAACTGCCCGGACGTGGTGCAGGCCCTGAACCTGATGGCCGTGCAGAACCCGCGCATCAAGACCACCATGATCGAAGGCGGCACCTTCCAGAAGGAGATCGAGGACCGCCAGATCATGGGCGTGCCCACCGTGTTCATGAACGGCCAGATGTTCGGCTCGGGGCGCATGAGTCTGGAAGAGATCCTGGCCAAGATCGACACCAGCGGCGTCGAGCGCGAGGCCAAGAAGCTCAGCGCAAAGGAAGCCTTCGACGTGCTGATCGTCGGCGGCGGCCCGGCAGGCGCTGCGGCAGCGGTGTACGCGGCCCGCAAGGGCATCCGCACCGGCGTGGCGGCAGAGCGCTTCGGCGGCCAAGTGCTGGACACGCTGGGCATCGAGAACTTCATCTCCGTCAAGGAGACGCAAGGCCCGCACTTCGCGCTGGCGCTGGACGAGCACGTTCGCCATTACGACGTGGACGTGATGAACCTGCAGCGTGCATCGGCGCTGGTGCCGGGCAATGACCTGATCGAAGTGCGCATGGAAAGCGGCGCCACGCTCAAGGCCAAGACCGTGATCCTGTCGACCGGTGCCCGCTGGCGCAACATCAACGTGCCGGGCGAGCAGGAGTTCAAGAACAAGGGCGTGGCCTACTGCCCGCACTGCGACGGCCCGCTGTTCAAGGGCAAGCGCGTGGCGGTGATCGGCGGCGGCAACTCCGGCGTCGAGGCGGCCATCGACCTGGCCGGCATCGTGGGCCATGTGACGCTGATCGAGTTCGACACCCAGTTGCGCGCCGATGCGGTGTTGCAGCGCAAGCTCGCCAGCTTGCCCAACGTGACGGTGCTGACCAACGCGCAGACCACATCCATCACCGGCACCGACAAGGTGAACGGCCTGACCTACAAGGATCGCGCGACCGGCCAGGAGCAGCGTGTGGACCTGGAAGGCGTGTTCATCCAGATCGGCCTGGTGCCGAACACCGACTGGCTCAAGGGCACGGTCGAGCTGTCTCGCCACGGCGAGATCATCGTGGACGCCAAGGGCCAGACCTCGGTGCCGGGTGTGTTCGCTGCGGGTGACTGCACCACGGTGCCGTACAAGCAGATCATCATTGCCGCGGGGGAGGGCGCGAAGGCGGCACTCAGCGCCTTCGACCACCTGATCCGCACCAGCGCGCCCGTGGCTGCCTGAGCGCAGGCGGCGGGCCCGAGGCGGGCGCTGCAGAGCCCGCCCGCCGGGGCCGGAATCGGTCCACTCATTACAATTCGCCCGCCGCGCAGCCGCCCCGCTGCGCGGCGTTTTCGTTTTTGGGGCCATGTAGAGGAACACCATGTACAAAAACCTCGCAGCCGCGCTCGCGGCCGCCTGCTGTTTTCTGTCTTCCCCCTTCACCCATGCCCAGCCGACGCCGTCGCAGGCGCCGCTGAAGATCGGCATCGTCTACGTCGCACCGCTGGGCGACGCCGGGTGGGTGCACCAGCATGAGCTGGGCCGCCAGGCCATCGAGGCGGCGCTGCCCGGCAAGGTGAAGACCACCTATGTCGAGAACGTGGCCGAAGGGCCCGACGCCGAGCGAGTGATCCGCGATCTGGCACGCCAGGGCAACCAGCTCATCATCACGCCCAGCTTCGGCTACATGGCGCCGACGATGCGCGTGGCGCGCGAGTTTCCGCAGGTGCGTTTCGAGTCCATCACCGGCTATCAGCGTGCCGAGAACGTGGCGACGGCCAATGCGCGCTATTACGAAGGCCGTTATCTGGCTGGCGTGGCGGCAGGTCGCATGAGCAAGTCGCACGTCGCGGGCTACGTGGCGGGCTTCCCGATTCCCGAGGTGCTGCAGGGCATCAATGCCTTCACGCTCGGCATGCGTTCGGTCGATCCTGTCGCGCAGGTCAAGGTCGTGTGGCTCAACCAGTGGTTCGATCCGGCGCTGGAGCGCGATGCCGCAATGCGGTTGATGGACCAGGGCGCGGATGTGCTGGCCTTCCACACCGGTTCCAACGCCGTGATGAAGGCGGCGCAGGAGCGGGGCCGGATGGCGGTGGCCTACCACTCCGACATGCGCCAGGTGGCGCCCGATGCGCAGATCGTCGCCGTCACGCATCGCTGGGGCGACTACTACGTGCAGCGCGCCAAGGCGGTGCTCGATGGCAATTGGAAGAGCACCGACACCTGGGGCGGCGTCAAGGACGGGATGATCCGTGTCGGCGACTTCGGCCCCAAGGTGCCCAAGGCAGTGCAGGACGAGATGATGGCGCGCCAGCAGGACATTGCGGCCGGCCGGCTGCAGCCCTTCCGTGCCGTGGCCGCCGACGTGCGCGACAGCCAGGGCCGTATCGTGATCCCGCGCGGCCAGGCGCTGGACGACGACCAGATCCTCAAGATGAACTGGCTGGTCGAGGGCGTGCAGGGCCGCATCGAGCCCTGACCTTCCGCTGCCGCGCGGCATATAGCCGCTATAAGCCGAGCGGCAGTCGGGGCACTGCGGCTTCCAGTACGCTCCGCCGAAGTACTCGCGCGGCCTGGCGCCGCTGCTTCTCTCCCCCGATCCACGACCGATGAAAAAAGCCTACCGCGCCTCGCTCCTGCGTTTCGATGATGCCGGCCACGCCGTCTTCGACACCGATGGCCTGCTGGTGGTTGCACCCGACGACCGGGGCCGCGAGCGCGTGGTCGACGTCGGCAGCCACGGTGCGGTGCAGCCCCGCCATCCGGAAGTCGAGCCCGAGCATCTGTCGGGCCGCATCCTTGCGCCCGGCTTCGTGGACATGCACATCCACTTTCCGCAGACGGACATCATCGGCGCGCCGGCCGACGGCCTGCTGCCCTGGCTGGAGAACTACACCTTTCCGGCAGAGACCCGCTTTGCAGAACCCGCGCATTCGGCCGAGGTGGCCGAGGTCTTCCTGGACGAGCTCCTGCGCCACGGCGTGACCACCGCGCTCACCTTTGCGACCTCGCATCCCGCCTCGGTGGACGCGCTGTTCTCGGCCGCGCGGCGACGGCAGATGCGCCTGATCACCGGCAAGGTGCTGCAGGACCGCCATTCGCCCGATGGCGTGCGCGACGACACCGAGCGCAGCCTGGCCGACACCGAAGACCTGATCCGCCGCTGGCATGGCTTGGAACGGCTCGGCTACGCCATCACGCCCCGCTTCGCGCCCACCAGCACCGAGGGCCAATTGCGCGGTGCCGGCGAACTGGCGGCCCGCTATGGCGACACCTGGATCCAGTCGCACGTGGCCGAGAACAAGGACGAGGTGAAGTGGGCGCGCGAGCTGTTTCCCGCATCGCGCTCCTACCTGGGCGTCTACGACGACTTCGGCCTGATGCGCGAGCGCGCGGTGTACGCCCACTGCATCCATTTCGACGACGACGACCGCCACCTGATGCGTGCCACCCGCACCGCGGCGGCCGTCAGCCCCACCAGCAACCTGTTCCTGGGCAGCGGTTTCTTCGACTTCGAGGGCGCCCAGCGCGTCGACTACCTGCATGGACTGGCGAGCGACGTGGGCGGCGGCACCAGCTTCAGCCCCTTCCACACCATGCTGGCCGCCTATTACGCGGGACGTGAAGGGCAGACCAAGCCGGGCCTGAGTCTTGCCCCCTCGCGCCTGTGGTGGCTGCACACGGCGGGCGCCGCGCAGGCCCTGGGGCTGTCCGGCACCATCGGCAACCTGCAACCGGGCTGCGAGGCGGACTTCCTGGTGCTGGACCCGGCGGCGACGCCCTTGCTGGCGCGCAAGTCGGCCAACGCAGCCTCTCTGGAGGAACTGCTGTTCGCCCTCATCGTGCTGGGCGACGACCGTGTCATCGCGCGCACGGTGATCGCCCGTGCCGGCTGAGCCGCCGCCCGGGCCCCGCGTGCCACAATGCGGGCCCTCTTTTCCGACGCGTGCCCCGGCACGCCCAGCGCGAGTCTTCCCATGAGCATCAAGAGCGACCAATGGATCCGGCGCATGGCCGAGCAGCACGGCATGATCGAGCCTTTCGAGCCGGGTCAGGTGCGCCAGCAGGACGGTCGCAAGCTCATCAGCTACGGCACCAGCAGCTATGGCTACGACATCCGCTGCGCGCCCGAATTCAAGGTCTTCACCAACATCCACAGCACGGTGGTGGACCCGAAGAACTTCGACGAGAAGAGCTTCGTCGACATCCATGCCGACGTCTGCATCATCCCGCCCAACAGCTTTGCGCTGGCGCGGACGGTGGAGTACTTCCGCATTCCCCGCAATGTGCTGACCATCTGCCTGGGCAAGAGCACCTACGCGCGCTGCGGCATCATCGTCAACGTCACGCCTTTCGAGCCGGAGTGGGAAGGCTACGTGACGCTGGAGTTCTCCAACACCACGCCGCTGCCCGCGAAGATTTACGCGGGCGAGGGCTGTGCGCAGGTGCTGTTCTTCGAGAGCGACGAGGTCTGCGAGGTGAGCTACAAGGACCGCGGCGGCAAGTACCAGGGGCAGAGCGGCGTGACGCTGCCCAAGGCCTGAAGCCTTGCCGCCGGCGGATGCCAGGGAGGGTGCCCGGCGCGGCTGACAGCCGCTGCTTGGCGGCGCCTACAAGGATTCGCGCAGCGGGCCGCCACGCCTCGGCCCGGTTGCCCACGAGTCTTCGGCCACCCGCACGGATGGGCCGTGCAGGAGCCGCCGATGTCCCAACACCCTGCCGCACGCCCTTCCTTCCTTTCGCCCTCTCAGTGGCTGCTGATCGGCTCGCTCGCCGTGGTGGCGCTGTTCCTTCTTGCTGCGATCTACCAGGTGGCGCGCGGACAGGTCCAGGCCGCCCAACTGCGTGACGCCCAGGCGCGCATCGCCGTCCAGACGGCCGAGGAGGTCCGAGCCCAGCGCGCCCGGCTGACGGCTGCCTTCGAGCAGCCCGCGGGCGTACAGTCCGTGAGCTACACCCTGGCCCGTTGAAACAAACGCGGCGCATCGTTGCGCCATTGGCCGGCCGGGCCGATTCGAAAGGAAAGCAATGCGCTGGGAAGGCAACGACCAATCGGACAACGTCGAAGACCGCCGCGGCATGGGCGGCGGCGGTGGCGGCTTCCCCATCGGCGGCCGCAGCATCGGCCTCGGCACGGTGGCCGTGGCGGTGGTGGCGGGCTGGCTGTTCGGGATCAATCCCCTGACCTTGCTGGGCCTGCTCAGCGGAGGCGGCGGCCCCGTCGTCCAGCAGCAGCAAGCCCCCGCTCATGCGCCGCGTAACGACCGCGAGACCGCATTCGTACGCACGGTGCTGCGCAACACCGAGGTGGTGTGGGGCGAGGTGTTCCGAGAAGGCGGCGCCCAGTACCGTGCGCCCACGCTGGTGCTCTTCGACAACAGCACGCCCACGGCCTGCGGCACCGGGCAGAGTGCCATGGGCCCCTTCTACTGCCCGGGCGACAGCAAGGTCTACATCGACCTGCGCTTCTACGACACCCTGCGCGACCGGCTCGGAGCGCCTGGGGAATTCGCGCAGGCCTATGTCATCGCGCATGAGGTGGGCCATCACGTTCAGCACTTGCTGGGTATCACCGACAAGGTCGACGCCATGCGCCGGCGGCAGAACGAGACCCAGGTCAATGCGACGAGCGTGCGGGTCGAACTGCAGGCGGACTGCTTCGCGGGCGTATGGGCCCAGCGCTCGCAGGAGTCGAAGCAATGGCTTGACCCGTCCGACATCGCCGCCGCCATGAATGCGGCCGAGAAGATCGGCGACGACGCCTTGCAACGTTCCGCGGGCCGGGCGGTGGTGCCCGACAGCTTCACCCACGGCAGCAGCGCCCAGCGCCAGCGCTGGTTCATGAACGGCTACAAGAGCGGCCATGTGAAGGCCTGCGACACCTTCAACGCCTCCACGCTCTGAGCCTTGCACGGTCGGCCTGACGGCACCAGAACGCCCGTCACCCCGCTGTCACTGCCGTTTTTTGCGGCAATGCGACAATCGCGGACTTCCTATGAGTACTCTCTATTCCGACCTCGCGCTGGCGGACCCGTTGAAGCGCGCCGTGGCCGACATGGGCTACGAACATATGACGCCGATCCAGGCGCAGGCGATTCCGGTGGTGCTGTCCGGCCAGGACGTGATGGGCGCCGCCCAGACCGGCACCGGCAAGACCGCCGCCTTCTCCCTGCCGCTGCTGCATCGCCTGCTCAAACACGAGAACGCCTCGACTTCGCCCGCCCGGCATCCGGTGCGCGCGCTGGTGCTGCTGCCCACGCGCGAACTGGCCGACCAGGTCGCCCAGCAGGTGAAGATGTATGCCAAGTACACGCAGCTGCGCAGCACCGTGGTCTTTGGCGGCATCGACATGAAGCCGCAGACCGCCGAGCTCAAGAAGGGCGTGGAGGTGCTGGTGGCCACGCCCGGCCGGCTGCTCGACCACATCGAGGCCAAAAACGCGGTGCTGAACCAGGTCGAATACGTCGTGCTCGACGAGGCCGACCGCATGCTGGACATCGGCTTCCTGCCCGACCTGCAACGCATCCTGTCGTACCTGCCCAAGCAGCGCACCACGCTGCTGTTCTCGGCGACCTTCTCGCCCGAGATCAAACGCCTGGCCTCCAGCTACCTGCAGGACCCGATCACCATCGAGGTGGCCCGGCCCAACGAGACCGCCTCCACCGTCGAGCAGGTGTTCTACGGCGTGCACGAGGACGACAAGCGCCGTGCGCTCAAGCAGATCGTGCGCCAGCGCGGCATCACGCAGGCCTTCGTCTTCGTCAACAGCAAGCTGGGCTGCGCCCGGCTGGCCCGTTCGCTGGAGCGCGAGGGCCTGCGCTGCACGGCGTTGCACGGCGACAAGAGCCAGGACGAGCGCCTGAAGGCGCTGGCCGCCTTCAAGGCCGGCGAGGTGGACCTGCTGGTGTGCACCGACGTCGCGGCCCGTGGCCTGGACATCAAGGACGTGCCCGCCGTCTTCAACTACGACGTGCCTTTCAACGCCGAGGACTACGTGCACCGCATCGGTCGCACCGGCCGTGCAGGCGCCTCGGGCCTGGCCGTGAGCTTTGCCGGCGGCGGCAATGACGCCCGTCTGGTGGCCGACATCGAGAAGCTGATCAAGAAGAAGATCGAGCTGCAGCCGCTGGAGATGGACGACGAGCGTCCGCGCGGCCGCATGAACGACGGTCGCCGCCGCTGGCGCGAGGACGGCGAGACGGGCGATGCCCGCGACGCGCTCGACCGACCCCGCAGCAGCGCCCCCGCGGCGGCCGAGGGCTACCGCGCCCCGCGCCCGCAGCGCACCCACGCACCGCGCGATCCTTTCTTCGACAAGCCCTACGAGGCCGCTGGCGGTGACGAGGCACCCGCCTGGGAGCAGACCGCCAAGGCGCCCGCGCCCAAGCAGCCGGGATCGGGCAACATCCGTACCAAGCGCAAGGTGGCCGCGCTGTTCAAGTCGGCGGAGCCGCAGCAGCAGAATTGAGTGCCGCTGCGCGACCGGCCTCGCGGGTCGGGCCGCTGCGATGGTCCCCAGGGCTGGCACGCGTGCCAGCCTTTGTCTTTCTGCCGGTCGCTGGCCGGTACCCTGCATCCACAAAAAGGAGACTCCCATGCCCGGCCTGTTGCCCCACGTCGATCCCGACGGCCTGCTCGAGTTCTCGGTCGTCTACACCGACCGCGCCCTCAACCACATGTCCAAGCGCTTCACCGGCGTGATGCAGGACATCCTGGCGACGCTGAAGGAGGTCTATCACGCGCGCACCGCGGTGCTGGTGCCGGGCAGTGGCACCTTCGGCATGGAAGCCGTCGCGCGCCAGTTCGCCAATCGCGAGAAGGTGCTGATCATCCGCAACGGCTGGTTCAGCTACCGCTGGAGCCAGATCTTCGACGCCGGTGGATTCGGTTTGCCCCCAGGGCCGGGCGATGCCCAGCCCGCCCCCCAAGGGGGACAAGGAAGCTTGGGGCGGCCCGGCGCTTCCTTGGGTGGCGGCGCCATCGTCTGCCAGGCCCGCCAGCAGGGCGAGGGTTCCCAGGCGCCCTGGGCGCCATGCCCTGCGGAGGAGATCGCCGCCACCATCCGTGCCGAGAAGCCCAAGGTCATCTTCGCGCCGCATGTGGAAACGGCCAGCGGCATCCTGCTGCCCGACGATTACCTGCGCACCGTGAGCGCCGCTGCCCGCGAGGTGGGCGCCCTGTTCGTGCTGGACTGCGTGGCCTCCGGCGCCGTGTGGGTGGACATGCAGGCCACCGGCGTGGACGTGCTGATCAGTGCGCCCCAAAAGGGCTGGAGCGGCTCGCCCTGCTGCGCGATGGTGATGCTGGGCGAACGCGCGCGCGAGGCCATCGAGGGCACCACCAGCAGCAGCTTCTCCTGCGACCTCAAGAAGTGGATGCAGATCGCCGAGGGCTACGAGCGCGGCCAGCATGCGTATCACACCACCATGCCCACCGACGCGCTGGTGCTGCTGCGCGACGTGATGAAGGAAACCCGCGACTGGGGCTTCGAGGCGGCGCGCCAGGCGCAGTTCGAACTGGGCGACAAGGTGCGCGCGCTGCTCGAATCGCGCGGCCTGCCCAGCGTGGCGGCCGAAGGCTTCAAGGCGCCGGGCGTGGTGGTGAGCTACACCACCGACCCCGGCATCCAGAGCGCCAAGAAGTTCATCGAGGCCGGCCTGCAGACCGCCTCCGGCGTGCCGCTGCAGTGCGGCGAGGGGCCGGACTTCATGACCTTCCGCATCGGGCTGTTTGGCCTGGAGAAGTGGCGCAACGTGGACCGCAGCGTGGGCCACCTGAAGGCCGGCCTGGACAAGGTGCTCGGCACGGCCTGAGCCGCCGCTGCCGCTGCGTGAGGGCGCGCGCTCAGCCCGGCGCCTGCGCCTGGGTGCAGCGCACGTCGATGCGCTCCCGCTCGTCCAGCGTGGCGCCGATGCGCACGGCCGTGAGGCAGCCGCCCCAGACGCAGCCGGTGTCGGTCGACAGCAGATCCGGCCGCGACAGCCAGCCCAGCGTGGACCAGTGGCCGAAGGCGACCACTGCCTCGGCAGTGCGCCGACCGGGCACGTCGAACCAAGGCATGTAGCCCGCCGGGGCCTCCGCGGCGCTGTCCTTGGCCTCGAACTCCATCACCCCGTGGGCGCTGCAGAAGCGCAGGCGGGTGAGTGTGTTGACGATCACCCGCAGGCGCGCGCTGCCCGCAAGATCGTCGGACCAGGCGGCGGGCTCGTTGCCGTACATCTCCTGCAGGAAATTGCCCAGGTTCGGGCTGCGCAATACGGCTTCGAGTTCGCGGGCGCGTGCCATCGTGTCTTCCACCGTCCAGGCGGGCAGCACGCCCGCGTGCACCATGAGCAGGTCGCGCCCGCCGATGCGCTCGTGCAGCGCCATCGCGCGGTGGCGCAGCCAGTCCAGCAAAGGCTCCCGGTCGGGTGCGTCCAGGATGGGTGCGAGCGTGTCGCGCCTTCCGGGCTTGCGCACGCCATGCGCCACGCCGAGCAGGTGAAGGTCGTGGTTGCCCAGCAGGCTGCGGGCCGAATCGCCCAGCGCCCGCACCCGGCGCAGCACAGCCAGCGAGTCAGGCCCCCGGTTGATCAGGTCGCCGAGCAGCACCAGCCGGTCGCGGCTGGGCGAGAAGTCCAGGGTGTCGAGCAGGCGGCCCAGCGCCTCGTCGCAGCCCTGCACATCACCGATGAGATAGAGTGCCATGCCCTCATTCTCCCCTTGACCCCTCGATGGATATCCTTCTGTTGGCCTTGCTGACGACGTGCAATGCGTTGTTCGCGATGTCCGAAATGGCTCTGGCCACCTCCCGCCGCGCCCGCTTGGCGGCATTGGCGGAGACGGGCGACCCGGGGGCCGCGGCGGCGCTCAAGCTGATGGACATGCCGACGCAGTTCCTGTCCACCGTGCAGATCGGCATCACGTCCATCGGCATGCTCAGCGGCATCGTGGGCGAATCGGCCTTTGCCGGGCCGTTGGCCATCCGGATGCAGGAATGGGGCCTGGGCGAGGGGCCGGCCAGCATCCTGTCCACCGCGCTGGTGGTGACCTGCATCACCTTCTTCACCATCATCTTCGGCGAGCTGGTGCCCAAGCGCATCGGCCAGCTCTATCCCGAGCCGGTGGCGCGCTGGGTGTCGCGCCCGATGCGCGCGCTGGCCAAGGGCACCAAGCCCTTCGTCTACCTGCTCTCCGGCACCACGGCGGCCACGCTGCGGCTGCTGCGCATCGATGCCACGGGCGCGCGCGCGGTGACCGAGGAAGAGATATCCGCCAGCCTGGAGGAGGGTGTGGAGTCCGGCGTCATCGAGCGCCACGAGCACCAGATGGTGCGCAACGTGTTCCATCTGGACGACCGCCGACTGTCCTCGCTGATGGTGCCGCGCAGCGACATCGAGTGGATGCCCGCCAACCTGACGGTGGCCGAGGCCCTGCAGAAGGTGGCCGCGGCCGGCGCCATCAACCTGATGCATTCCTGGTATCCCGTCTGCCGCAACTCGCTGGACGACGTGGTGGGCGTGGTGAGCGTGGCGCAGTTGCTCAAGCTGGGGCCGGCGCACGAGGGGGCGCTGGGCACGCTGGCGCAGCCGGCGTCCTTCGTGCCTGAGACGCTGACCGGCCTGGAGTTGCTGGAGCAGTTCCGGGCACAGGCGGGCCGCATGGTGATGGTGGTGGATGAATATGGCGTGGTGCAGGGCCTGCTCACGCCCCGCGACCTGCTGGAGGCCATCACTGGCGAGCTGCACCCCCACGTGCCGGCGGACGCCTGGGCCATGCCGCAGCCCGACGGCAGTTGGGCGCTCGACGGCCTGATGCCCGTGTCGGAACTGCGGGCGCGGCTGGCCATCCGCGAGTTGCCGGACGAGGAGCGCGGCCGCTACAACACCGTGGCCGGGTTGCTGATGTCCGTGTCGGGCCACCTGCCGGCGGTGGGCGAGCAGATCGAATGCGCGGGCTGGGGCTTCGAGGTGCTCGCGCTGGAAGGCCGCCGCATCGACCGCGTGCAGGCGCGTCCGCTGGTCCCGGCGGACGCCCGCTGAGTCCGGCGCCCCGGTTCCGGTCGGCCGACGAGGCCACCGGCTGCTTCGCAGGATCGATGCCCGACCGGGCGCGCGGCCCGCGTCGCCTGTGCGTTCAATGTGCCTGTTCTGCGCGATCCGTGTCGAGTTCGCGTTCGCGTTGCTCGCGGCGCCATTGCCAGGGCGGCGTCGGGTTCGCCGCCTTCCACAGGCCGACACGCGCCCGGCGTGCCCGCGCTTCGGCGGCGGCATAGCGGCGTTGGGCGGCGGCCGTCTGCGCCTCGGCGTACTGGCGGTACCACCAGGCCAAGCCCGCCTCCAGCATGGCTTCTCCGGCATCCAGGCTGGGCGCTGCATCCGGATCTTCGGGCGGCGGCACCTGCACGGCGCAGACGGCCCGGCCATAGCGGTCGCGGTCCACGCAGCGCAGCTCGACCTCGCGGTGCAGCGCCAGCCGCGCCAACAGGCGCCGCGCGTTGCGGCCCTGGGGCTGCCCTGATTCGGGGGCGTCGATGGCATGCACGCGCACCGTCAGCGCCTCGCCACCGTCGCAGTCGGCGTGGAGGGTGTCGCCGTCGCTCACTGCGGTGACGAGGCACAGCAGCAGGGCTGCAGCCAGGGCCACCGTCAGTGGTCTTCCGAGTCGAGCACCACGATGTCGGCCGCGTCGTCGCCGAACTGGGCCTTGATCTCCAGCACGCGCGGCAGGTTCTGCTGCAGCAGCTCCACGAGGGTGGGATCGAAGTGGCTGCCACTCTGGCTCTGGATCCAGGCCATGGCTTCTTCCACGGGCCAGGCCGGCTTGTACGGGCGCACGCTGGTCAAGGCGTCGAAGACGTCGGCGAGCGCCACGATGCGGCCCACGAGCGGGATGTCCGCGCCCGCCAGCCCGTGTGGGTAGCCGCTGCCATCCCACTTCTCGTGGTGGGTCAGGGCGATGGTGCGGGCCAGTTGGAAGAGCCGCGAGGGATGGTTGCCGAGGATGTCGGCGCCGATGACCGGATGCGCCATCATCACGGTCCGCTCGTCGGGGGTGAGGGAACCGGGCTTCTGCAGGATGGCATCCGGGATGCCGATCTTGCCGATGTCGTGCATGGGCGCGGCATGCAGCAGGTCGTCGGCTTCGGCGGGCCCGTAGCCCGAGGCCAGCGCCAGCAGGTGCGCGTAGTGGCTCATGCGCACCACGTGCATGCCCGTCTCGTTGTCCTTGTACTCCGCGGCGGCACCCAGGCAGCGGATGGCCTGCAGCCGGGTGGCCTGCAGTTCCTCCATGCGCACCAGCGACAGGTGGGTGCGGATGCGGGCGCGCAGGATGCCGGCGTTGAGCGGCTTGGCGACGTAGTCGACGGCGCCGCAGGCCAGGCCCAGCTCCTCGTTGGCCTCGTCGGCCAGCGCGGTGGCGAAGATCACCGGCACGTAGCGGGTGAGTTCTTGGCTCTTGAGCTCGCGGCAGACCTCGTAGCCGGTCATGCCCGGCATCATCACGTCCAGCAGCACCAGATCGGGCGCCGCGGCCGAGGCCAGCGCGAGCGCGCTTCGCCCGTCCTTGGCGAAGACCAGGCGGTAGTCCGTGTGCAGCATGCTGCGCACCACCTGCAGGTTCAGGGGTTCGTCGTCGACGACGAGGACGGTGGGCCGCTGGATCGCGGAGAGGTCGGTCATGGATGGGAAGCCTTCTCGCCTGCCAGGGCCGCGTCGGGGGGCAGCCGGTCGATCAGCGATTCTAGGAGCCGGGCCGCGGCGCCGAACTCGAAGCCGTCCAGCGCCTGCCGCAGCGCATCGGCGGTCGGGCCCTCGCCCATGAACGCCAGCGTGGCGGCGACGTCGGGCCAGTCCTCGTCGCCGGCCATCTCGTTGCGGTGTATCGCCCGCAGCAGTTCCGCCAGCGCCGTGCGCAGCCGCGCGCCGTCCAGCATCACGCGTTCGCCGTCCGGCGTGGAGGGCGGCAAGGGCCGGCTGTCGAGCGCAGCCTGCACGGCGTCGAACGCGGCGCTGAGTGCCGGGATGCCCTGCCGCGCGGCGTCCGGCTCGCCTTGCGCCAGGGCCAGCTCGACGTTCGTCGCGGCGGCGAAGAGCTCGTCGCAGGCCAGGTTGCCGGCCAGGCCGCGCAGGCGATGGGCGATCTGGCGCGCTTCGTCCAACTGGCCGCGCTCGACCTGTTCGGCGATGGCGGCAGCGGCCCCGCCATGCTGCGCCAGCATCTTGTCCAGGGCCCGGCGCAGCGCGGCTTCATGGGTCCAGTTGCGGATGCCGCGGGCCCAGTCGACGCCCGCCGGCAGCATCGTGCCGGCGGGCGCCGCCGCTGGCATCGGCAGGGCGAGGTCGCCGCCGCGCTGCAGGCCGGTGACGCGCGCCATCTCCGCCAGGAGCTGGGCGGCCTCGAAGGGCTTGGGCACGAAGCCTTCCATGCCGGCCGTGCGCGCGGCCTGCCGGTCGGCGGGCAAGACGCTCGCACTCAGCGCGATCAGCGGGGTGGGCGGCAGGCTGCGCGAGGCCTCGTAGGCGCGGATGCGCCGGGCGGCCTCCAGGCCGTCGATGCCGGGCATGTGGACGTCCAGCAGCACCACGTGGAAGCGGTGCTTCATCAGCAGGTCCAGCGCCTTCGGCGCGTCGGCCGCGGTGCTCACCTGATGGCCGCGCTGCCCGAGCGCCAGGCGCACCAGGTCGCGGTTCTCGGGCACATCGTCCACGGCCAGCACGGACAGCGGCGGCGGCTCGACGGGCGGCTCCGGCAGGCGCGGCAGGGGAGCCGGTGCCAGCGCGGTCTTCAGCGGCAGCAGCACCCGGAAGACGCTGCCCTGGCCCGGCGTGCTCTGGACCTCGATGCGCCCGCCCATCAGCTCGGTGAGCTGGCGGGCGATGGTGGTGCCCAGGCCCGTCCCGCCGAAGCGCCGGCTGGTGGAGGCATCGGCCTGCGCGAAGGGGTCGAAGATGGCGGCCAGCCGGTCCGCGGGGATGCCGATGCCCGTGTCCTGCACCGACAACTCGACCAGATCGCCCGCGCGGCGCGCCGCAAGCCGCACCTCGCCGCGCTCGGTGAACTTGATGGCATTGCCCAGAAGGTTGGTCAGCACCTGGCGGATGCGCACGGCATCGGCGCGGAAATGCATGTCCAGCGCGTCGTCCCACAGCACCTGCAGCGCCAGGCCCTTGCGCTCGGCCTCCAGTCGCAGCGAGGTGGCGGTCTGCTCCAACAATTCCCGGAGGGAGAAGTCGGCGAGTTCCAGTTCCAGCGCGCCGCGGTCGAGCTTGGCGGTGTCCAGGATGCCGTTGAGCAGGCCGAGCAGGCTCTGGGCCGACTGGCGCACGGTCTGCAGGTGGCGCCGTTGCTCCACCGCCAATGGGCCTTCGAGCAGCAGTTCGGTGAAGCCGAGGATGGCGTTCATCGGTGTGCGGATCTCGTGGCTCATGTTGGCCAGGAACATGGTGCGCGCCGCGGCGGCCTGCTCGGCGCGGGCCTTGGCTTCGCGCAGGGCGCCTTCCATCTGGCGGCGGGGGTTGATGTCCTGCGCCAGGAGCACCACGCGCACCACGATGCCGTCGGCGTCGAAGATGGGGTTGTACGAGCCCTGGAGCCAGAACTCCTGGCCCTGCCGGGTCACGCGGCGGTATTCGCCCACCTCGAATTCGCCGCGGCGCAGGCGCTGCCACAGGGCATCGAAGGCGGTCTGGCGGCCGGCGGCGGCATCCACGAGGTCGTGGTGGTGGCGGGCGGTGAACTCCTCGAGCGTGTAGCCCATCCAGCCGAGCATGCGGTCGTTGGCCCACTCGATGCGGCCGTCCATGGCAAACACCGCGACCCCCATCACCCGCTGCACCGCCTCGGCGGTGCCGCCCTGCATCCAGTGGTGGCGGCGGGTTTCCGTGATGTCGAGCAGCACGCCATCCAGGCGCGGCGGGCCACCCTCGCGCGGATGGGTCACCTGGCCGGTGAACCAGACCCAGCGTTCGGACTCGCTGCGGTGCAGCAGCCGGAACTCCGCCGTCACCGGCCCGCCCTCGGGCAGGCCGGCCGCCAGGATCAGGGCCTGCTGGATGCGCTGCCGGTCGGAGGGATGGATGAGGTGCGCCAGGGTGCGCCGCCCCGAGGTGAAGTCGGAGGCGGGCCAGCCCGTCAGCGCGTCCACGCTGGGGCTGGCGAAGAGCGTCGTGTGGGGCTCGTCGAGCAGGGTGCTGAAGGACACGCCCGGGATGTTGTCGATCAGCCCGCGGTAGCGGCGCTCGCGCTGGCGGATCGCTTCTTCCTCGGCATGCTGCGCGCTGATGTCTGCCAGGGTGACGATGCAGGCGGCGTCGCGACCCTGGCGGTCGACGCCCAGGCCCGCGCGCGCGAGGCGCAGCGCCAGCGCGCCGCCGCCGGCCAGCGGGCGCAGCGCGCGGCGTTCGCCGGGCCCGGCCGGGCTGCTGGCCGGATCCCTGAGCCATTCCCCGAGGTCGGTGTCTGCCGCGTCGAGCAGGGTCGGGAGTGTCTTGCCGGTGGCCTCTTCCGGGCGCAGCGCCAGCAGCCGCAGTGCCGCGGCATTGGCGGCCGTGATCCGGTGCTCGGCGTCGAGCACGAGCAGGCCGTCCGGCGCGAGGTCGAAGCGTTGCTGCAAGGCGTCGAGCGTCGCCGCCTGTGCCTGCGTCCGCCGGATGCCACACACACCGATGTACAGAAGAGTCAGGGCGCACAGGCCGAACCATTGCTGCGGCCACGGCAGTTCGTTCCAGTGGGGCAGCGCCGGCGCCGCGATTGGTCCCGGCAGGGCGCCCACAGCGGCCACGACGGCGACGACCAGCGGCGCTGCCAGGGCCCAGAGCCCGGGCTGCCAGCGCATCGTGGCCGCCGGCGAGCGCGGTGCTCGCAGCAGCGCATAGGCCAGCAGCATGATCAGCGCGGCGGCGGCCAGAAGCACGCTCATGAAGCCCAGTGGCGTCGCGGTGCGGCCGATGAAAAGCGCCGTGCCCGCCAAGCCTGCCAGGCCGGCAGCCCCGGCCCGCCAGCGTGTGGCCCCGCTCCAACTGGCGGCCAGCGCCGCCGCGGCGGCTGCCCCGGGCAGCAAGGGCCAGCCCCAGGCGACCTCGTCCGCCCCGGTGCCGTGCAGGCCGAAGCCAAGGCCGGCGTGGATGGAAAGCGCCAGGGCCATCGTCCACAGCAGCGTGGCCAGCAGCGCGGCCGCGCTGCGATCGGCGGACGTCCCGGCCTGAAGGCCGGCCTGCAGCACTTGCCAGCCGCACAGCACGGCGGCGGCAGCGGCCAGCCACACGCCCGCGGCCGATTGCAGGGGCGCAAGGATGCCGAGCCAGTCGGTCTGCGTAGGCATGTGGAGAGTCTGGGGAGGGGAAGAGCTTACAGGGTCCTACAACGCGCGGGCTGCGCTTGCCGCGGACCGGGGGTGCTGCGGCCTGCGCGCGAGGGGCCAACAAAAAAGCCCGCAAGCGTCAGCTTGCGGGCTTTGGAGATGGTGCCGGCGACCGGAATCGAACTGGTGACCTACGCGTTACGAGTGCGTTGCTCTACCAACTGAGCTACGCCGGCGAAAAACTTATTCTAGGGCAAGAAGGCACTGTGGTGAGCGCCTTCGTAAGCAGCCCAGGAGTATAGCGCGAAAAAGCTCACGCCTCCAAATGGTACTTCGTCGCGCGCTCGACCTCGTTCCTGGAGCCGAGGATCACCGACACGCGTTCGTGCAGCTTCTGGGGCTGGATGTCGAGGATGCGCTCGCGGCCGTTGGTGGCCGCACCGCCCGCCTGCTCCACCAGCCAGGCCATCGGGTTGGCCTCGTACATCAGGCGCAGCTTGCCCGGCTTCTCGGGTTCACGCTTGTCCCAGGGGTACATGAACACGCCGCCGCGCGTGAGGATGCGGTGCACGTCGGTCACCATGCTGGCGATCCAGCGCATGTTGAAGTCCTTGCCGCGCGGGCCGTCCTTGCCGGCCAGGCATTCGTCGATGTAGCGCTTCACCGGAGCGTCCCAGTGGCGCATGTTGCTCATGTTGATCGCGAATTCCTTGGTGTCGGCCGGGATCTCCATCTTGTCCTGCGTGAGGATGAAGCTGCCCTGCTCGCGGTCGAGCGTGAACATGGCCACGCCATCGCCCACGGTGAGCACCAGCACCGTCTGCGGGCCATAGAGGCAGTAGCCGGCGGCCACCTGCTTGCAGCCCGCCTGCAGGAAATCGCCTTCCTGCACGCCCGGGTGATCGTCCGGCTTCTTGAGCACGCTGAAGATGGTGCCGATGCTGACGTTGACGTCGATGTTGCTGGAGCCGTCGAGCGGGTCGAACATCAGCAGGTATTCGCCTTGCGGATAGCGGTTGGGCACCACGTAGATGCTGTCCATCTCCTCGCTGGCCATGGCGGCGAGGTGGCCGCCCCATTCGTTGGCCTCGATCAGCACCTCGTTGGCGATGATGTCCAGCTTCTTCTGCACCTCGCCCTGCACGTTCTCGCTGCCGGCGGTGCCCAGCACGCCACCCAGGGCGCCCTTGTTGACCGAGAGGCTGATGCGCTTGCAGGCGCGGGCCACCACCTCCAGCAGCAGGCGCAGCTGGCCAGGGATGAGGCCGTCGACGCGTTGCTGCTCGACGAGGTAGCGGGTGAGTGAAATGTTCTGAGAGGCCATGGGGACTCCTGGGAGGGTTTCAAAAATCAGGGGGCGAGGGCGCGGCTGACGACCTCGAGCGTGTCCTTGCTCAGGCCCGGGCGGGCCGCCACGCGGGCGATGGCCTCGCGTGCGGCGCCCCGGTAGGGCTCGGCCAGCTTGTTCCAGCGGTCCAGCGCGCGCGCCAGCCGGGCGGCGACCTGCGGGTTGATCTCGTCGAGCTCGATCACCCGATCGCTCCACCACACGTAGCCGGCGGCGTCCAGGCGATGGAAGGCGCCGGGGTTGGCGCTGCAGTAGCTGAAGATCACGCTGCGGGCGCGGTTCGGGTTCTTGAGGGAGAAGTCCGGATGGCGCGTCAGCTGCTTGACCAGCGGCAGCACGTCGCCGCCGCGGTCGGGCGCGCCGGCCTGCAGGCTGAACCACTTGTCGATGACCAGGGCCTCGTCCTTGAACATCGCATGGAAGCGCGCAAGCGCCTGCGCCGCCAGCGGGTGGCCCGACACGACCAGCGCCGTCAGCGCGTTGAAGCGGTCGGTCATGTTCGAAGCGTCCTTGAAGCGCTGCAGCGTCTTGCCGGGCCAGACGGCGTCGCCCGACTCGCGTGCGGCGATGCACAGGTGCGCCAGCGCCATGCCGGCCAGCGCACGGCGGCCGGCCGAGACCGGCTCGGGCCGGTACGCGCCGGTGTCCTTGTTGTCCTCGTAGGCCTGCTGCCATTCGGCGTACAGAGCCGTCGCCAGCTGGATGCGCATGGCCTCGCGCACGCGGTGCACGCGCTGCGGATCGACCACGTCCAGCTGCTCGGAGATGTAGACCTCCGAGGGCAGCGTCAGCACCAGTTCCTTGAAGGCGGCATCCAGCGTTCCATTGCGCAGCACCTCGCGCATGGCGCCGACGAAGGCCTCGTCCAGCACCGGTGCGTCGGGCTGGCGGCTGTCATCGCCGATGGCAGCGAGCGCGGCACCGAGCGCCAGGCGCTGTCCGGCCTCCCAGCGGTTGAAGGGGTCGCTGTCGTGCGCCAGCAGGGCCAGCAGCTGTTCGCGCGTGTAGTCGAACTGCAGCACCACCGGCGCGCTGAAGCCGCGCAGGATGGAGGGCACCGGCGCCTCGTCCAGGCCGGTGAAGGTGAAGCGCTGCTCGGCTTCGTGCAGCACCAGCGTGAGCGATTCGCCGGCGGGCTGCGGCTCGCCTTCCAGCTGCAACGGGAGCGCGCGGCCATCCGCACCCAGCAGCCCCACGGCCACCGGAATGACGAACGGCTCCTTCACCGGTTGACCCGGCGTCGGTGGGCAGCTCTGCGTGAAGGCCAGCGTGTACGTGCGGGCCTCGGCGTCGTAGTGCCCCGTGGCGGCCAGACGTGGCGTACCGGCCTGGCTGTACCAGCGCTTGAACTGCGGCAGGCGGCGGGCCAGCTCGCTGTCGGGGTTGGCATCGGCGATGGCCTGGGCGAAGTCGTCGCAGGTCACGGCCTGGCCGTCGTGGCGTTCGAAGTACAGCGTCATGCCGCGGGCGAAGCCGTCGCGGCCCACCAGCGTCTGCATCATGCGGACGACTTCGGCGCCCTTCTCGTAGATGGTGACGGTGTAGAAGTTGCTGATCTCGATGTAGCTGTCGGGCCGCACCGGATGGGCCATCGGGCCCGCGTCCTCGGGGAACTGGGCGGTGCGCAGCACCCGCACGTCCTCGATGCGCTTGACCGCGCGCGCGGACGGTTCGGCGCACAGGTCCATGCTGAACTCCTGGTCGCGGAAGACCGTCAGGCCCTCCTTGAGCGAGAGCTGGAACCAGTCGCGGCAGGTGACGCGGTCGCCGCTCCAGTTGTGGAAGTACTCGTGGCCCACCACGCTCTCGATGTTGGCGTAGTCGGCATCCGTCGCGGTGGCTTGGCTGGCGAGGACGTACTTCGTGTTGAAGATGTTCAGGCCCTTGTTCTCCATCGCGCCCATGTTGAAGTCGCTGGTGGCGACGATCATGAAGCGGTCCAGGTCCAGCGGCAGGCCGAAGCGGGCCTCATCCCACAGCACCGAGTGGATCAGCGAGTTCATCGCATGCTCGGTCTTGTCCAGGTCGCCGGCGCGCACGTAGACCTGCAGCAGGTGCTCGCGGCCGTTGCGCGCCTTGATGCGCTGCTCGCGCGCCACCAGCTTGCCCGCCACCAGGGCGAACAGGTAGGCGGGCTTCTTGAAGGGGTCGACCCACTTGGCGAAATGGCGGCCTTCCGGGAGCTCGCCCTGTTCGACCAGGTTGCCGTTGGACAGCAACACCGGGTAGGCCGTCTTGTCGGCGCGCAGCGTGACGGTGTAGCTGGCCATCACGTCCGGACGGTCCAGGAAGTAGGTGATGCGGCGGAAGCCCTCGGCCTCGCACTGGGTGAAGAAGGTGTTCTGGCTGACGAACAGGCCCATCAGCTTGGTGTTCTTCGCCGGGCAGCAGGTGGTGAAGATCTCCAGCTCGAACTCATCGGGCAGGCCGTCCATCACCAGCTGGCTGCCTTCCATGCGGAAGGCGGCGCCCTGGCCGTTGACCAGCACGCGGGCCAGGTTGAGCTCGTCGCCGTCCAGGCGCAGCGGCTGGGCCGCCACGTCCGGGTTGCGCCGCAGCTTCATGCGGTTGAGCACGCGCGTCTTGGCCGGGTCGAGGTCGAAACACAGGTCGACGGTGTCGATCCAGTAGGCCGGCGGCGAATAGTCCTCGCGCTGGATGGCGACGGGCTGGGCCGATTGGGCGTCACGAGAGAGCAACATCGAGCGTCTCCAGAAAATGAGAGCGGAGGAGGGAGTGGTAGTCGGGCACGGCCGCGATCACATGCGGACCGGCGAGTTCGTCGGCGCCGTGGGTGCTGCACACGGCCACCGCACGCATGCCGGCGCGGCGCGCGGCCTCGATGCCGAAGGGCGCGTCCTCGAAGACGATGCAGCGCGCGGGATCGGCGTCGATGCGGCGGGCCGCTTCGAGAAAGATGTCGGGCTCGGGTTTGCCACGCAGGCCCTCGTCGCCGCCGACGATGGTCAGCGGCGGCGGGTCCATCTTCAGGCGTTCAAGGGCGAAGGCCACGTTGTGCCGGTCGCCCGCGGTGCCGACGGCAACCTTCAGGCCGCGCGCAGCGGCTTGTCGCGCAAACGCGGTGAAGCCCGCCACCTCGGCAAAGGGCGCGTCGAAGAGTTCGCGGTAGATCGCTTCCTTTTCGTTCACCAACGCGAGGCATTCGTCCGGCGGCAGCTCGCGCTCGAAGACCTCGCGCATGCACTCGGTGCCGGTGCGGCCCGTGGTGCGGCGAAGGATCTCGTCGGCTGGCATCGTGATGCCGTGTCGCTGGGCGAAAGCCACCCACGACTTCGCATGCCAGGGCATGGAGTCGATCATGGTGCCGTCCATGTCGAAGATCAGGGCCTGCACGGGCAGGGCGGCGCCCTCGGGGCGCGGGCTGCGGTCGGGCATCAGACGCCCTGCTTCAGCGAGGCTTCGATGAAGGGATCGAGGTCGCCGTCGAGCACCTTCTGCGTGGCCGAGATCTCGACGCCGGTGCGCAGGTCCTTGATGCGGCTGTTGTCCAGCACGTAGCTGCGGATCTGGTGGCCCCAGCCGACGTCGGTCTTGCTGTCCTCCAGCTTCTGCTGTTCTTCCATGCGCTTGCGCATCTCGAAGTCGTACAGGCGCGAGCGCAGGCGCTTCCAGGCCACGTCGCGGTTGCTGTGCTGGCTGCGGCCGTCCTGGCACTGCACCACGATGCCGGTCGGCAAGTGCGTCAGTCGCACCGCCGAGTCCGTCTTGTTGATGTGCTGGCCACCGGCGCCGCTGGCGCGGTAGGTGTCCACGCGCACGTCCGAGGGGTTGATCTCGATCTCGATGGAGTCGTCGATCTCCGGATAGACGAAGAGCGAGGCGAAGCTGGTGTGGCGGCCGCCCGAGGAGTCGAAGGGCGACTTGCGCACCAGGCGGTGGACGCCGGTCTCGGTGCGCAGCAGGCCGAAGGCGTATTCGCCCTCGACCTTGATCGTGGCGCTCTTGATGCCCGCGGTTTCACCGGGGGATTCGTCCTCGACCGTGGTCTTGAAGCCCTTGCGTTCGGCGTACTTGAGGTACTGGCGCAGCAGCATGCTGGCCCAGTCCTGCGCCTCGGTACCGCCTGCGCCGGCCTGGATGTCGACGAAGCAGTTGTTGGGGTCGGCCGGGTTGTTGAACATCCGGCGGAACTCGAGCTGCTCGATCTCCTTGCGCAGTTCCTCGGCGTCGTCGGCGATGGCCTTCAGGCCCGCCTCGTCGCCTTCTTCCTTGCTCATCTCGTAGAGCTCGGTGTTGTCGGCCAGGTCACGCTCCAGGCGCTGGATGGCCAGCACCACGCCGTCCAGCGCCTTCTTTTCCTTGCCCAGTTCCTGGGCCTTCTTGGGGTCGTTCCAGACCGTCGGGTCTTCCAGCGAGGCGTTGACCGTCCTCAGGCGTTCGGCTTTGGCATCGAAGTCAAAGATACCTCCGCAAGTCGGCCGTCCGGGTGCTCAGGTCGGCCAGGGTGGTGCCAATGAGGTTGATCTGTTCTGCGTCCATGGTGCGATCCTGTTCTTGCGGGTGTTCGGGGAAACGCGAGATTTTCTCACGCGGCGTCTTCGGCCGAGGGCGGCTCGAAGGGCAGCACCACGCGGAAAGTGGACCCTTCGCCCGGCGTGCTCTCCAGTTCGATGCGCCCGCCGTGGCCCTGGACGATCTGCTGGGTGATGAACAGGCCCAGCCCCAGGCCGCTGGCCACCTCGCGGCGGCCCGATTCGGCGCGCTCGAACTGCTGGAAGATGCGGGCCTGGTCCTCCGGCGCGATGCCGATGCCGCGGTCGCGCACGCTCATCACGGCCTCCTCGCCGCGCAAGCCGACGTGTACGTCCACCGGCTTGCCGCCGCCATAGCGCAGGGCGTTGGTCAGCAAGTTGGTCAGCACCTGCTCCAGTCGGAACTCGTCCCAGACGCCGGTGAGTGGCTCGGGCGCCTCCAGATGGATGGCGGCCCCGGCGGCCTCTGCCTGCTGCGCCAGCGCGGCGACCACGCGCGCCGCCATGGCGCTCAGGTCGAAGGCCTGCGGGCTCATCGACAGCCGGCCATTGCGCATGCGGGTGACGTCCAGCAGGTCGTCGATGAGCCGCACCATGGCCTGGATCTGGCGCTGGTCGCGCTCGGCCGTTTCCTTCAGCCGCTCGGGCGTGAAGAAGAACATGTGGCCCCGCGCCAGGTGCATCTTGCGCACCTGGGTCTCCAGGTAGAGCGTGTTGAGCGGCGTGCGCAGCTCGTGCGAGACCATGGACATGAAGTCGTCGCGCATGCGAACGGCGCGCTCCAGGTCGGCACGCGCCTCGCGCAGTTCGGCCACCAGCGCCTGCTGCTCGCGGTGGAGGGTGGCCAGGGCGTCCATCTCGCGCTGGAGCGCCATGCGGCTGTGGTAAAGCTCGACGAAGACGCTGACCTTGCTGCGCACCATGTGCGCGTCCAGCGGCTTGTGCAGGAAGTCGACCGCGCCGCTTTCGTAGCCCTGGAAAGCGTAGTTGAGCTCGCGGCCCGCGGCGCTGACGAAGATGATCGGGATGGTGCGTGTGCGCTCGGTGCCGCGCATCAGCTCGGCCAGCTCGAAGCCGTTCATGCCGGGCATCTGCACATCCAGCACGGCCAGCGCGAACTCGTGCTCCAGCATCAGCGCCAGCGCCTCGTCGCCCGAGCGCGCCTGGAACACGCGCCGGCCCGGGTCGCGGATCAGCGCTTCGAGCGCGATCAGGTTCTCTTCCAGGTCGTCGACGATCAGGAGCTTGGTTTCGATCTCGGACGGGTCAATGGGCATGGTGCTGGGCGTCGAGCAGGATCAGCAGCCGGCGCAGTTGGGCCAGGGGCAGGACGTAATCGGGCTGGCGCAGGGCCAGGGCGGACTGGGGCATCTGGGGCGCCATGGCTTCGCCCGGCGACTGTACGGCAGTGAGGCCGCCCGCGGCGGCGATATCGGCCAGCCCCTGCGCACCGTCCTCGTTGGCGCCGGTCAGCAGCAGGCCGGCCAGGCGGGGCCCGTAGGCGTCGGCGGCGGAACTCATCAGCAGGTCGATGGAGGGCCGCGAAAAGTGCACCGGCGGCTCGCAGCTCAGCGAGAAGTGGCGGTCCGCCTCGATGAAGAGGTGGTAGCCCGGCGGTGCAAAGTGCAGCGTGGCCGCCTCGACGGCGGCCTTGTCGCGCGCCTCGCAGGCCGGGATCGGCAACCGGTGCGAGAAGATGTCCGCCAGGCGGCTCTCCCGGTCCTGCGGCAGGTGGAGCACCGCGATCAGCGGCAGGTGCCACGGCGTGGGCAGGGCCGCCGTCAGGCGCAGCAGGGCGTCGACGCCACCGGCGGAGGCGCCGACCACCACTGCATCCACCTGCGGCAGCGGGCCGGGGTCGAAGTCGCCATCGCCCGGCGTCGACGGCGGCGCGGCGTGACCGGCGGTGTAGGGGGAGCGGATCGCCGACATCAGGCCGCCTTGCGGAAGATGCGTTCCGCCCGCGCCACCGGCTCGAACCGCTCGGCATAGGCCGAGAAATCCACGCTCTCCTTCGCGCCCAGCCCCAGGAAGCCGCGGTGGCACAGCGAGTCGTGGAACAGGCCCAGCGCCCGGTCCTGCAGCCGGCGGTTGAAGTAGATCAGCACGTTGCGGCAGGAGACGAGGTGCGTCTCGGCGAACACGCTGTCGGTGGCCAGGCTGTGGTCGGCAAAGATCACGTTGGTCCGCAGCGCGGGGTCGAAGCGCGCACCGCCGTAGGCCGCGGTGTAGTAGTCGGAAAAGGACTTGCGACCGCCGGCGCGCTGGTAGTTGGCCGTGTACTCGCGCACCGCGTCGGCCGGGAAGATGCCCTGCCGTGCCTTCTCCAGCGATTGCGGATTGATGTCGGTGGCGTAGATCAGCGCCCGCTCCAGCAGTCCCTCCTCGCGCAGCAGGATGGCCAGGGAATAGACCTCTTCGCCCGTGCTGCAGCCCGCCACCCAGACCTTGATCGACGGATAGGTGTGCAGCACCGGCACCACCTGCTGGCGCAGCGCGAGGAAGTAGTCCGGGTCGCGGAACATCTCGCTGACCGGCACGGTGAGGTACTGCAGCAGCCGGCCGAAGACCTGGTCGTCGCGCAGCACCTGCTCCTGCAGTGCGGAGATGCTGCGGTAGCCCATCTGCTCCAGCGCATAGTTCACCCGGCGCTTCTGCGAGGCGCCGGTGTAGTCGCGGAAGTCGTGGCTGTAGCGCAGATAGATGGCCTCCATCAGCAGGCGCAGCTCGATGTCGGAGGCGCTGGGCGGCGGTGGCGCGGGGCGGTCGGCGTCCGTGCCCGACGGGGCAAGGCCCGGCGGGCGCGGCGTCGCGAGGCGGCCCCCGGCTTCCTCGGCGTCCGGGCTGGCGGGGCGGGCGCTCACAGGCGCTCCATGTGCGGCATCCACACCCGCAGCAGCGAGAACAGCCGGTCCAGGTCGATGGGCTTGGCCAGGTAGTCGCTGGCGCCGGCGGCCAGGCACTGTTCCTGGTCGTCCTTCATGGCCTTCGCGGTGACGGTGATGACCGGCAGCTTGCGAAAGCGCGGGTCGCTGCGCAGGCGGCGCGTGGCCTCCAGGCCATCCATCTCCGGCATCATGACGTCCATCAGCACCAGGTCGATGTCGGGCACCGCGTCGAGCTTGTGCAGCGCCTCGCGGCCGTTGCGGGCCACCTCGATCTTGGCGCCGCGCTGCTCCAGCGCGCTGGTGAGGGCGAAGATGTTGCGCACGTCGTCGTCCACCAGCAGGATGCGCCGGCCTTCGAACACGCGGTCGCGCTCGCGGGCCGTGCGCAGCATGCTCTGCCGCTCGGCCGACAGCTGCGATTCCACCTTGTGCAGGAACAGCGTCACCTCGTCGAGCAACCGCTCGGGCGAGCGCGCGCCCTTGATGATGATCGAGCGCGAATAGCGCAGCAGCTCGGCCTCCTCGTCGCGCGTCAGGTTGCGGCCGGTGTAGACGATGACGGGCGGGAAGGAGCAGATCTCTTCCGACGACATGCGCTGCAGCAGTTCGCCGCCCTGCATGTCGGGCAGGCGCAGGTCGGTGATCATGCAATCGAAGACGCGCTCGCGCAGCAGCGCGAGGGCTTCCTCGCCGGTGCCGACGGCGGTGATGGCCACGTCGTCGTCGCCGATCAGGTGCACCACGCTCTCGCGCTGCACATCGTCGTCCTCCACCAGCAGCACCTGCTTGACCTTCTGGGCCAGGCGCGCCTCCAGCCGCGAGAACACGGCCTGCAGCTGCTCGCGCGTGGTGGGCTTGAGTGCATAGCCTACGGCGCCCATGTGCAGCGCCGCCTCGGCCTGGTCCTGCGCCGAGACCACATGCACCGGGATGTGGCGGGTGCCCGCATCGTCCTTGAGCTGCTGCAGCACGGCCAGGCCGGAGCTGTCGGGCAGGCGCATGTCCAGCAGGATGGCGTGCGGCTGCAGCTCCTGCGCCAGCGCGAACCCGTCAGCGGCGCCATGGGCCACCAGGCAGCGCCAGCCGTATTCGTGCGCCAGGTCGTACAGGATGCGGGCGAACTGCGGTTCGTCCTCGATCACCAGCACGCGCCGGACGTCCTCCGCCAGCTGGTCGCGGTCGTCCGCGAAGGTGGGGGCGGGCGCTGGCTGGGGTGCCGGCGGCGCGGCCTGCGCCGGGGCGGCCAGCGGGGCCAGCGCGACGGGCGCTGCGGCCGTGCTGCTGCGCGGCAGCGGCGCGGCGTCGTCGCCCTCCAGGCGCTGCGCGATGTCGGCGGGCAGGCTCAGCGTGAAGGTGCTGCCCTGGCCCAGTTCGCTGCTGACGGTGAGGGTGCCACCGAGCAGGCGCGTCAGGTCGCGCGAGATCGAGAGCCCCAGCCCCGTGCCGCCGTACTTGCGGCTGGTGGTGCCGTCGGCCTGGTGGAAGGCCTCGAAGATCAGCGCCTGCTGGTCCGGGGCGATGCCGATGCCCGAGTCGCGCACGTCGAAGCGCACGCCGCCCTGCGGGCCTGGCTGCACGCTCAGCAGCACCTCGCCCCGGTCGGTGAACTTGATGGCGTTGGACAGCAGGTTCTTGAGGATCTGCTCCACGCGCTGACGGTCCGAGATGAGGTGCGCCGGCGCGTCGGGCGAGAGCTCGATGCGCAGCGCGAGCGACTTGTTCTGCGCCAGCGGCGTGAAGGTGGACTGCAGCGATTCCACCAGCCGTGCCACGGGCAGGTATTCGGCATGGATGTCCAGCCGGCCGGCCTCGACCTTGGCGATGTCCAGCACGTCGTTGATCAGCGTGAGCAGGTCGTTGCCCGAGTCGTGGATCGACCGTGCGAAGCGCACCTGCTCCTCGCTCAGATTGCCCTGGCTGTTGTCGGCCAGCAGTTTCGACAGGATCAGCGCACTGTTGAGCGGGGTGCGCAGCTCGTGCGACATGTTGGCCAGGAACTCCGACTTGTAGCGGCTGGCGCGGGCGAGGGCGTCGGCACGTTCCTCCAGGTCGGACTGGGCGCGGCGCAGCGCGGCATTGCGCTGGTCGAGCTGCTCGGTGCGCTCGGCCAACTGGCTGTTGATCTGCTCCAGCTCGGCCTGCTGGTTCTCGAGGTTGACCTGGCTTTCGGTGAGCGCGCGGGACTGCTCCTCCAGCTCCTCGTTGGCGGTGCGCAGCTCTTCCTGCTGCACCTGCAGTTCCTCGTTGAGCTGCTGCGTCTCGGCCAGCACCTGCTGCAGGCGCTCGCGGTAGCGCGCGGCCGCCATGGAACTGCCGGCGTCGTCGGCCACGCCGCGCAGCAGTTCCAGCTCGCGCGGGGAGGGCGAGGCGAGCAGGCCCAGTTCGACGACCCCGTTGACCTGGCCTTCGTGCGAGATCGGCAGCAGCAGCACGGTGTGCGGCGGGGCTTCGCCCAGGCCCGAGCTCACGCGCAGGTAGCCGGGCGGCACGGGCGTGATGTCCATCAACTCGCCGCGCGCGGCGGCCTGGCCCACCAGGCCTTCGCCGGGCAGGAAGCTCTGCGAGGCGGCCTCGGACTCGCGCGAGAAGCCATAGCTGGCCACACGGCGCAGGCTGCCGTCGGTGTCGTGTACGTAGACGGCGCCCACGGCGCTGCGCAGGTGCTGGGCGCAGAACTCCAGCACCTGGCGGCCCAGGTTCTGCGCCGTCAACTGGCCCACGGTGCGGCTGGCCAGTTCGTTCTGGGCGCCGCGCAACCAGGCCTGCGCCTCCATGCGTTCGGAATGATCGGCCTGCTCGGCCAGTGCCTGGCCATAGCGGTCGGACAGATGCAGCATCTGCCGGCGGCCGAGGATGGACAGCACCACGCTGATCAGGACGCTCAGCAGCAGGTAGCCGGCCACCACGCCCACGGCGGCGCGGTTGGCGCTGCGGTTGCGCTCGGCGCGAAGGGCCTGTTCGGTGGCGAGGAACGCATCCAACGTGGAGCGCGATTCGTCGGCGATGCGCTTGCCGCGGCCGGACTGCAGGCGCTCGCCGATGTCCTCGCCGCGCTGTTTGGACTCCACCACGTCGTCGGCATAGCTCTCCCACGCCCGCTGCAGCTCGTCGAGCTTGGTGGCACGGCCGACCTGCTGAGGGTTGTCGGCCACCAGCACGCGCAGCTCGCCCAGCAGGGCGTGGGCGCGGGTGCGCGCCGCGTCGGTGGGCTGGAGGAAGGCGCCGTTGCCCGTCAGCAGGTAGCCGCGCACGGCGGCCTGCATGTCGGCCTGCAGCAGCTGGGTCTCGGTGGCGGTGCGGGTGACCCGGTCCGTGTGCTCCACCCAGCTGATGACCGACAACAGGTAGCCGATGAGCGCCACGAAGACGACCGCCCCCAGGGCACCCAGCAGCAGGGGCAGCTTGACGTTGCGGCTGAGCAGGCGGCGGAACTCATCGTTGGCGATGGCAGGGCGTCGGTCCATGGGTGGGGCTTGGTCGGAGCAAAACCGACCGAGTCTGCCCGAGGACGTGCCCGGGGGGTGTCGGAAAACGCCGCTTATGCCAAGACCGGCGGGCGCTGGCCGACCACCTTGGCGCCGCCCGCGTTCATGACGGCTGGAAGAAGTCTTCGATCAGCGCCGCCACCTGGTCCGGCTGGTCGTGATGCAGCATGTGGCCCGCGTCCTCCACCCGGGCGGTGCGCAGTTCGCGCAGCACCTCCAGGCGCCGGTGGAATTCGTCGAGGGTGTAGCGGCCGTTCCACCAGCCGTGCAGGCTGTCGTCGCTGGCCACCACGGCCAGCACCGGCGCGGTGATGGCGGCATAGAGGGCCAGCGTCTCGTCCACGCGGAAGATGTTGGCGTTGATCACCTTGTGCGCGGCATCGCCCTGGATCTCCCAGCGCTCGCTGCCATCCTCCTGGCGCACCGGCCGGGCCCACTGCCGGGCCAGCCAGTCGGCCTTGTCCTGCGACAGCCGGGGGTTGGTCTTCATCAGGCGGCGCGCTACGCCATCGGGCGTGCTGTAGCCCGACAGGCGCATGCCGCCTTCATGCAACTGCCTGTTCTCGTCGATCCAGCGCGCGTAGCGCCTGGGCGCCTCGTCGGGCGCATAGGCGGGCATGCCGAATCCCTCGAGATTGACCAGCCGCCGGATGCGTCCCGGTCGCACGCCCGCATAGTGCATCGCGACGTTGCCGCCCATGCTGTGGCCGACCAGGTCGACGGCGCGGTCGGCGGCGTAGTGGTCGAGCAGCCAGTCGAGGTCGGCCAGGTAGTCGGGCATCCAGTAGTTGTCGACGTCGCCGCCGCCGGTCTGGCCGAAGCCGCGCCAGTCGGGCGCGATGACGAAGCGCTCCTGCGCCAGGGCATCGATGACGAACTGCCAGGAGGCCGCCACATCCATCCAGCCGTGCAGCAGCACCAGTGGCGGACGCGCCAGCGAGGGCGTGCCCCAGGTGAGCACGTGGTAGCGCAGGTTGCGCACGGGAACGAAGTCGGACTGCGGCAGGCGGCGGGGAGCGTACATGGGCGGCGATCATAGAAAGGCGCCCGCCGGCGGGCAGTCCGCCACCGGACACGTCCACCGCCGTCAGGCGGCCTTGATCCCGCGCATCAGGATGACGCCGCCGAGCGTGGTGGTGTCGCTGCGGATGCGTCGCGCGAGCGCCTCGGGCGTGCCGCCGCGGGCCTGCCAGCCGGCCTTGAGCAGGGCCTCGCTCACCTCGGGGGTGCGCAGCACCGTCTGCAGCGCGCCATTGAGCCGTGCGATGGCCGTTGGCGACTGCCCGGCCGGCGCTGCCAGGGCCGTCCAGATCTCCAGGTCCGCGCCGCGCACGTCGGCCTCGCGCAGCGTGGGCATCTCGCCCGTCAGGGGGCTGCGCTCGGGCGCGGTGATGCCGATGGCCTTGAGCCGCCCCTGGCGGATGTGCGGCAGCGCCAGCCCCGGCGGCAGCAGGGCCAGCTGGATCTGGTTGGCCAGCATGGCCTCGATCACCTGCGGATTGCCGGCAAAGCCCTGGTACTGCGCGCGGATGCTGGTGCGCATCTTCAGCAGCTCCATACCCAGGTGGCCGACGGTGCCGTTGCCGGGCGTGCCGTAGCGGGCATCGGTGCCCAGGTTGCGGGCCCACAGCAGCAGCTCGTCCGGCCGGGTGCCCTGGGCCTGCGCCGTGGCCGCCAGCACCAGCGGTGCGGTGCCGATCAGGCCGACCGGGGCGAAGTCGGTCTCGGGGTCGAAGGGCACGGCAGCGTCCAGCAGCCGGGCGATGGTGAGGTTGCCGTTGATCAGCGCGCCGAGGGTGTGGTCGTCGCGGGCCTTGGCCACCGCGTTGGCGGCGATGTTGCCGCTGGCACCGGGCTTGTTCTCGACACCCACGGTCTGGCCGAGCAGCCGCGCCAGCGGATCGGCCACGATGCGTGCCGCGATGTCGGGCGAGGAATTGGGCGGAAATCCCACCAGCAGCTTCACGGGCCGGGTGGGCCAGCTGGCGCCGCCATCCGGCGCTATGGCGGGTCGGGGCGACTTGTTGCCGGATTGCGCCCAGGCCGGCAGGCAAGCGCTGGCCGCCAGGGCGGCACAGGAATGGAGCAGGCGGCGCTTGTCGACCATGAACGTGTCCGAGATTGACTAAAGTTACAAGACGTTAACGGACTCGCTGCCGCCGCGCAAGGCGGGCTTGCCGGGCTGGTATCGACGTGCTGCGGGTGGCGAGGCGTCTGCACAACGCGCAGTGCCGCGCGCCCGCTGACGGGGTCAATCCGGCGTCTTGTCGAGCTGGACCGTGACCGGGGCGCCGTCTTCGCTGCGCGTGGCGGCTGGCGGCGGCACGTCGCCGCCCTTCTGGCGTTCGCGGAACAGCGCAGCCCGCGTCAGGAAGATGGTGGTGATCGGCGCCGTCAGCGCCACGAACATCGCGATCAGCGCCGCGTGCAGGAACAGGTGCGAGCCCTGCGCCGAGAAGTACACCGCCGTGGCCAGGGAGATCGACCACACCCCGGCGGTCGCGCCCAGCGTGGGCGTGTGGATGCGGCGGAAGAAGCTGGGCATGCGCACCAGACCGAAGGAGCCGATGGCGGCAAAGCCGGCGCCCACCACCACCAGGAGGGCCGTGAGTGCCTCGGCCCACAAAGGCAGCGGTCCGCTCATTCGATCACCTCGCCGCGCAACAGGAACTTGGCCAGCGCCGTCGTGCCCACGAAGCCAAACAGCGCGATCAGCATCGCCGCTTCGAAGTAGACGGCGCTGGAGTAGACGATGCCCAGCGTCAGCATCATCAGCATGCCGTTGATGTAGAGGCAGTCGAGCGCCATCACCCGGTCCTGCGCCGTCGGGCCCATCAGCAGCCGCGCCAGCGCGCACAGCATGGCGACGGCCAGGAGGAACAACGCGCCCTTGAGCGCCCAGAACAAGAGTGGCGTCATGACTCGAAGATCTCCATCAGCACGGTCTCGTAGCGCAGCTTGATGCGCTCGATCAGGTCGCTTTCGTCGTCCACGTCGAAGACATGCAGCAGCAGCTGGCTGCGGTCGACCGCCAGCTCGGCCCAGGCGGTGCCGGGCGTGAGGCACAGGATCATGGCCAGCACGGCCAGGCCGTTGGGGTCGCGCAGGTCCAGCGGCACGCGCACGAAGGCCGAATGGATCTGCGGCGTCCGGCGGGTGAGCAGGGCGCGCGCCACGCCCAGCGCCGACACCAGCAGGTCGGCCATCACCAGGCGCAGGAGCCGCAGCGCCGCCAGCGGGCGGCGCATGCGCACTGTCGCCGGCCGCAGGCCCTTGGTGAGCAGCGGCACCGCCACCGCGAGCACCGCACCCAGCAGCATGGTGGCCGGATGCAGCGACTGGTTCAGCAGCAGCCATACCACCCACAGTGCCATGGTGAGCGGGGGCGAGGGAATCAGGCGTCGCATCATGGCCGGACCTCCGCCCGCCCGGTGGTCGTCGGACCGGCCTTCTGGGTGGCCGCGAACACGGCGGCACGGTAGTCGCGGGTGTCGGCCAGGTTGGCGGCGGTGGCCTGGGCGTGCAGGAGCACCGGGCCGGCACCGACCGCCAGGGCGATGCACGCGGCCAGCAGGCCCGCCACCGGCAGCACCTCCAGTGCACGCAGCGCCGGCAGCGAGCCCTGTGTGTGGGTCCAGAAATGCCGGATGCCGCTGCGCGAGAACGCGACCAGCGTCATGAAGCCCGAGACCAGCAGCAGGCCCATGAAGGCCCAGCCCCAGCGGCTGACCTGCTGGGCGTCCAGCAGGCCCGACAGCATGGCGAACTTGCCGATGAAGCCGGGCAGCGGCGGCAGCCCGGCCAGCAGCAGCACGCAGCACACGAAGGCCAGGCCCAGGAAGGCGACGCCGGCCGGGATGGCGCGGCCATACAGCGCCTGCGCCTCGTCGTCCAGGTTGACGTCGTCCAGGGCCTGCAGGTCCTCTGTGAGGAAGGGCGTGGTCGCGGCCGATTCGTGGGGCGCGATGCTGTGGCCGGCGTTGCGCCAGCGCTCGATCATGTCGATCAGCAGGAAGAGGGCGCTGGCCGCCAGCGTGGAGCCCAGCAGGTAATAGAGCGCGCCGGCCCAGACACCTTCCTGCCCCAGCCCGACGGCGGCCAGCAGCGTACCCGCCGACACCACCACCGCGAAGCTCGCCAGGTGCGACAGCCGCTGCGAGCCGAGCAGGCCCAGCGAGCCGACGGTCAGCGTGGCCAGCCCCAGGCCGATGATCACCGGCTGGCCGTAGAGCGCCGAGTCGCCCGCGTCGGGACCGAAGAACAGCGTCCAGGTGCGCAGCACCACGTACACGCCCAGCTTGGTCAGCAGGGCGAAGACGGCGCTCACGGGCGACACCGCCGCGCTGTAGCCGGGCACCAACCAGAAATTCAGTGGCCACGCGCCGGCCTTGGCGAAGAAGGCGGCGGCCAGGATGGCGACGCCGGCATGCAGCAGCCCCCGGTCGGCCGGTGCCACCTCGGCAATGCGCTGGCTCAGGTCGGCCAGGTTGAGCGTGCCGGTCACGCCGTACAGCATGGCCGCGCCGATCAGGAACAGCGACGAGGCCGCCAGGTTGATGGCGATGTAGTGCAGCCCGGCGCGCACGCGCAGGGCGCCGGAGCCGTGCAGCAGCAGCCCATAGGAAGCCGCCAGCATGACCTCGAAGAACACGAACAGGTTGAACAGGTCGCCGGTGAGGAAGGCACCGTTCAGGCCCATCAGCTGCAGTTGGAGCAGCGGGTGGAAGTGCACACCGGCCCGGTCCCAGCGGGAGGTGGAGTAGATGGACGCCGCGAAGGCCACCACGCCCGTGAGCGCCACCATCATGGACGAGAGGCGGTCGGCCACCAGCACGATGCCGAAGGGTGCGGCCCAGTTGCCGGGCAGGTAGACGCCGATGGAGCCCGGGCCACCGCCGGTGTCGGGCGTGTTCACCCAGCGCAGCAGGGCGAGCGCCACCAGCAGGCCGAACAGGCCGGAGATGACCGTGAGTGCCGACTTGGCGCGCCGGCGCTGCTCGCCCATCAGCAGCATCAGCGCGGCCGTGAGCAGTGGCAGCAGGATGGGCGCCGCCACCAGGTGCGGCATGGTGGCGTCGAGCAGTCGGTCGAGCAGCGCGAGGATTTCGTTGCTCATGTCTCCTCCCGCTCCTGGCCGTCCACGTGGTCGGTGTCCGAGATGCCGCGCGAGGCCAGCATCACCACCAGGAAGAGCGCCGTCATGGCGAAGCCGATCACGATGGCCGTCAGCACCAGGGCCTGCGGCATGGGGTCGGCGGTGTTCTGCAGCGTGGCCTCCACGCCCTTGCGCAGGACCGGCTCGCTGTCGACCTTGAGCCGGCCCATGCTGAAGATGAACAGATTGACGGCGTACGAGATGAGCGTCAGGCCCATGATCACCTGGAAGGTCCGAGGGCGCACCAGCAGGTACACGCCCGACCCGGTGAGCACGCCGATGGCGATGGCGAGAACGGCTTCCATGTCAGACGGCTCCGCCAGTGATGCGGATGGCCTCGGCATTCGCAGCTTCGAGGGCGGCCCTGGCCGCGGCCTTTTCTTCCTGCTCCTCGGCCCAGCGGTGGCTGCGGATGGACTGGTGCGCCAGGGCGGTGAGGATCAGCAGCGTGGCGCCGAGCACCAGCGCGAAGACGCCGATGTCGAAGAACATGGCGCTGGGCACGTGCAACTCGCCCAGCACCGGCAGCGTGACATGGGCCGTGTGGGTGGTCAGGAAGGGATAGCCCATCGCGATGGCGCCGGCGCCCGTGGCCAGCGCGATGAGCAGGCCCAGGGCGATCCAGCGCCGCGGGTAGATCCGCAGGTGCTCCTCCGTCCAGGCCGCGCCCGAGACGATGAACTGCAGCATCAGCGCGGCCGACATCACCAGCCCGGCCACGAAGCCGCCGCCCGGCTGATTGTGGCCGCGCATGAAGAAGTACACCGACACCATGGCCGCCAGCGGCAGCAGCAGGCGCACCAGCACGGCGGGCACCATCAGGTAGCCGATGGCCGTGTCCGTGGCGCGGCGCGGATTGACGAGGTCGGTGCCGCCCTGGTCCTGCTGCACCCGCTGTTGCGGCGGCAGCGCCATTGCCTCGGCGGCCGGACGGAAGCGCCGCAGCAGCGCATAGACCGTCAGCGCCACGATGCCTAGCACGGTGATCTCGCCGAAGGTGTCGAAGCCGCGGAAGTCGACCAGCATCACGTTGACCACGTTGGTGCCGCCGCCCTCGGGCAGGGCGCGTTCCAGGAAGAAGGGGGAGATGCTCTGCGGAAAGGGCCGGGTCATCATGTACCAGGCGAGCGCCGCCATGCCGCAGCCGGCCACCGTGGCCAGCAGCAGGTCGCGCCCGCGGCGGCCCCAGGGGCGCATGCGCTCGCGCGGGGGCTGGACTTCGGCCTTGCGCATCGGCAGCCAGCGCAGGCCCAGCAGGATGAGCAGGGTGGTCACCGTCTCGACCACCAGTTGCGTCAGCGCCAGGTCGGGCGCCGAGAACCAGATGTAGGTGATGCAGCTCACCAGCCCCGCCCCGGAGGCCAGCATCAGCGAAGCGAGCCGGTGGAACTTGGCCTGCCAGGCGGCCGCGACCGCGCAGGTGCAGCCGATGACCCAGGTCATCAGGAACATGGGCGAGAAGGGCAGGCGCTGGCGGCTGCCCGTGTCGGCAGGCGCCAGCCACAGCGAGGCGCCCGCGCCGAGCACCGCCACCATCACCAGCAGGAGCAACTGCGGCTGCAGCCGGTTGGTCGAGAGCACGCGCCGGCCATTGCGTCCGAGCTGGGACAGGCGCGCCAGCAGGTTCTCGAAGATGCGCTGGCCGTCGAACATCCAGATGACCGGCGTGCGGTTCAGGCCGCCATGCGCCCGGCTGCGACGCTGCATCAGATAGATGGCGGCGCCGCCCGCCAGCGCCACGACGCTCATGGCCAGAGGCAGGTTGAAGCCGTGCCAGACCGCGAGGCTGTATTCGGGGAGCGTGCCGCCGACCACCGGCGCCGCGGCCGTCGCCAGGAAGGCGCCCACCGACCAGGCTGGCACCACGCCGACGACCAGACACAGCAGCACCAGGAACTCGACCGGCACCCGCATCCAGTGGGGGGGCTCGTGCGGCGGCTTGGGCACCTCGGTGTCGCAGCGCGGGCCGAAGAAGACGTCGAAGACGAAGCGGGCCGAATAGGCCACGCTGAAGGCGCCGGCGAGGGTGGCGAGCACGGGCAGCGCGATTTCCAGCCAGGGCGCGCCGTCGAGGAACACCGTCTCGGCGAAGAACATCTCCTTCGACAGGAAGCCGTTGAGCAGCGGCACGCCGGCCATGGAGGCGCTGGCGATGATGGCCAGCGCGCCGGTGATGGGCATGGACTTGAGCAGCCCGCTCAGCCGGCTGATGTCGCGGGTGCCGGTCTCGTGGTCGATGATGCCGGCGGCCATGAACAGCGACGCCTTGAACGTGGCGTGGTTCATCACATGGAAGACCGCCGCCACGGCGGCCAGCGGGCTGTTCATGCCCAGCAGCAGCGTGATGAGGCCCAGGTGCGAGATCGTCGAATAGGCCAGCAGCGCCTTCAGGTCGCGCTGGAACATGGCGACATAGCCACCCAGCAGCAGCGTGAAGGCGCCCGCGCCGCCCACCAGCCAGAACCACAGGTCGGTGCCCGACAGCACCGGCCACAGGCGCGCCATGAGGAACACACCCAGCTTCACCATGGTGGCCGAATGCAGGTAGGCCGACACCGGCGTGGGCGCCGCCATGGCGCGCGGCAGCCAGAAGTGGAAGGGGAACTGCGCGCTCTTGGTGAAGGCGCCCAGCAGCAGCAGCACCAGCGCCAGCGGATAGAGCGGATCGGCCCGTACCACGTCGCCCGAATTCAGCACCACGTCCAGTTCGTAGCTGCCCGCGATGCGGCCCAGCAGCAGCACGCCTGCCAGAAGGCAGAGGCCGCCCGCGCCGGTGACAGTCAGCGCCATGCGAGCGCCGCGGCGGGCGTCGCGGCGGTGGTGCCAGTAGCCGATCAGCAGGAAGGAGAACAGGCTGGTCAGCTCCCAGAACAGCACCAGCTGGATCAGGTTGCCCGACAGCACCACACCCACCATCGCGCCCATGAAAGCGAGGAAGAAGGCGAAGAAGCGGGGCACCGGGTCCGAGGAGGACATGTAGTAGCGCCCGTAGAGCACCACCAACGCCCCGATGCCGAGCACCAGCATGCAGAACAGCCAAGCCAGACCGTCCATGCGCCAGGACAGGTCGACGCCCAGGGTGGGGATCCACCGATGGCCTTCTTGCAGCACCTCGCCGGCGGCGAGCGCCGGGAACTGCCAGGCGGCGAAGACGGCACAGCCCAGGGCCGTGAATCCCGCGATGGCCGCCCCTCGGTTGCGGGCGTCGGACGGCATCATGGCCGCCAGCGCACTGGCCAGGAAGGGGAGGAGGACGAGGGCGACCAGGGGCATCTCAATCGATTCTATCGACCGACCTTCCCATCTCCATTGCAAAAACCTCTGCATGGCGGCCGGTCTTTGGAGGACGCGGCCCCATGTCGCCGTAGGCGTTTTTCAAGGCGCTGCGGGCCCGCCCGCGCACAGGCTCCCGCGCCCGGTGGCATGTGCCGCCGCGACGATCAGCGGCCGGTGTCGAACCAGGCCTTCCACTGCGGCACGGCCGTGGCGAAGGTGCCCCGGTGCGTGGTCTTGCCGGTGGAGACGGCCTCGACCATCGGATTGCCGGCGCCCAGCGCCTGCGCATACGTTTGTGCCATGCGGCCCACGCCCACCGTGATCGCCTCGTCGGTTTCGCCGTAGTAGTTGCGCACCGGGGACTTGATCACCCAACGGTACGACTGCGTGGCGGCGATGAGCTTGCCGAAGGCGGAGTCCGCGAAATAGTGCGGATCGAAATACTCCGCCTTCAGCAGCTTGTGCAGGTCGCTGGGGATGTCGGCCGCGTTGAAGGGTTGGCGTTCGTAGGCCTTGCGGGCGGCGTCGTAGTAGGGCTCGTTGATCAGCGAACGGGCGAGGCCGGGGACGCCGTAGTAGTTCTCGTACGAGAAGGCCGACAGGATGAAGATGCTGTTGAGCCAGACCGCGTCGAAGGGCCGCGGGTAGCTCAGGAAGCCGCTCATCGCCACACCCAGGTCCAGCGGGGCGCTGGCCGTCGCGGCGCCGTCGACCTTCACGCCCGAGCGCTCCAGCTTCTCCAGCAGCGCCATGGTGACGAAGCCGCCCTGCGACCAACCGGCCAGGTAGAGCTTGCTGGACTGCCGGCCCAGGTCGGCCATCACGCCCTTGGCGGCCACTAGGAAGTCGAAGCAGGCCTGCTGGTGGCTGGCCTTGACCAGGTAGCCCTCGGGCTCGGTGGAGATGCCCATGCCGAAGTAGTCCGCGCCCACCACCGCATAGCCTTGCCCGGCGAATTGGGCAATCATGAGCTGGGTCTCGGGCGACTGCTCCGGGAAGCCGGGCACTTCCTGGCGGCCGTACACCGTGCCATGCTGGTACGAGACCACCGGCAGCGTGGCGCCAGCGTTGTCGGGGAGCGCCAGCAGGCCCGAAGCGCGGATCGGCTTGTTGCCCTTCTCCGGAACGACCGAGTCATAGCTGATGCGGTAGAGCCGGACTCCCGTGCGGGCTGGCGTGTAGGAAACGGTGATGCCGGCGAACTTCGGCGTATCGGTGCTCAGGATGGTGTTGAGCCGGTTGACGTCCCATTGGCCGATCAATTCGTACTGCACGTTGCCGGCGATGGTCTTCGCGGACAGCGTTGGCGCCGCGACCGGCGCCTGGGCATGTGCGGGCAAGATTGCCGCGGCGGCCAAAAAGCCGGCCACGAGCAAGGGCTTCAAGAACTTGAACATAGGGATCCTCCTGTTGGACGTGGTGATGCGGCGGGGCCGTATCGCTCGTCACATTCAGCCGCAGGAGGGACGGGCACACCGTTCCGGGGCCCATGCTTGCTCCCACCGCAACCCTCCCAGGTTGTTTCTGAATGTGCTAACTCTTAACTGGAGGTAAAAGCGTAGTCCAAGCAAAGCAGGCGAGCAAGGTCAGGTCCGGCGGTTGCGGCGAAGTCGCAACAGGCGCGGCCGACGCTGCCCGCATCTACATCTGGCGGGGCAACCAGGTGACCAGCGCCGGGAAGGCATAGATGATCAGCACCGCCAGCACCATGAGCAGGAACATCGGCAGGGTGACCCGCGCGATGTAGAGCAGGTCCTTGCCGGTCATGCCTTGCAGCACGAAGAGGTTGAAGCCCACCGGCGGCGTGATCTGCGCCATCTCCACCACCAGCACGATGAAGATGCCGAACCAGATCGGATCGATGCCGGCTGCCGTCACGGTGGGCATGATCACGCCCATCGTCAGCACCACCATCGAGATGCCGTCCAGGAAGCAGCCCAGCACGATGTAGAACACGGCCAGGATCAGCACGAGCTGGAATCGGCTGAGACCGAGCGAGCCGATCCATTCCGCCAGGTGGCGCGGCAGGCCGACATAGCCCATGGCCAGCGTCAGGAAGGCGGCGCCGGCCAGGATCAGCGCCATCATGCAGTAGAGGCGGGTCGCGCCCAGCAGCGAATCCTTGAAGGTCTGCCAACGGAGGGAGCCCTGGGCGGCCGAGATCACCAGCGCGCCCAGCACGCCCACGGCGGCTGCTTCGGTCGCGGTGGCGATGCCGGCGTAGATCGAGCCCAGCACGGCAAGGATGAGCAGCGTCACAGGGATCAGGCTGCGCGATGCAGCCAGCTTCTCGGCGAAGCGCATCCGGCCGTCTGGCGCGGGCACCTGGTCCGGATGCAGCAGGGCCCAGACCGCGATGTAGCCCGAGAACAGCAGCGCCAGCAGCACGCCCGGCACGACGCCGGCGATGAACAGGCGGGCGATCGACACATCCGCCGCCACGCCGTAGACGATCATGATGATCGAGGGCGGGATCAGCAGTCCCAGCGTGCCGGCGCCGGCGAGCGTGCCGATGACCATGTCCTGCGGGTAGCCGCGGCGGCCCAGCTCCGGCAGGGTCATCTTGCCGATGGTGGCGCAGGTGGCGGCGCTGGAGCCCGAAACGGCCGCGAAGATCGCGCAGCCCACCACGTTGGTGTGCAGCAGCCGCCCGGGCAGGCGCTGCATCCAGGGCGACAGGCCCTTGAACATGTCCTGCGACAGCCGCGTGCGGAAGAGGATCTCGCCCATCCAGACGAACAGCGGCAGCGCGGTAAGCGTCCAGCTGGACGCGGAGCCCCAGATGGTCACGGCCATGGCGTCTCCCGCCGGGCGGGAGGTGAAGAGCTGCATCGCGATCCATGCCACGCCCGACAGCGTCAGGCCGATCCAGACGCCGCTGCCGAGGATGAGGAACAGCGCCAGGATCAGCAGGCCGGCAATGCCGAGATCACTCATGGCGCAGCATCTCCCCGTCAGTCGCGCGCACGCGTCCGCGCCACTCCAGCACGCATTCGTCCAGCGCCGCAATGGCGAAGGTGACCGTGCCGATCACCATCGACAGCTGCGGCAGCCACAGCGGCGTGGCGTCGTTCGAGGTGGACATGTCGTTGAACTGGTAGGACTGAATTGCCAGCCGCACGCTGTAGAAGGCGAAGAGGGCGGCCAGCGCGGCGCTGGCCAGTGCCGCCCAGCGCTCCAGCCAGCGGCGCGGCGTGACGCCCATGGCCGTGAGCACGAGCGTCACGCGGATGTGCTCGCCCTTCTTCAGCGTATGGGCCAGCGCCAGGAAGCCGGTGCCGGCCATCAGGTAGCCGGCGTAGGCATCGATGCCCGGCACGTTGAAGTGCAACTGCCGCGCGAGGATGGAGGTGAGCACCGCGAGCAGCAGGCCCACCATGGAAAGCGCCGCCAGGCCGGCGGCGGCGTCGTAGAGGGCGTCCAGGGCCTTTCGCATCGCCGGCGCCGGAGGTCACATCTTGCGGTAGGCGTCGAGCACTGCCTGGCCGTCTGCGCCCGCCTTCTCCGACCACTCCTTGATCATCGTGTCGCCGACCTTCTTCATGTCGGCCTTGAGCTGGGCGGACGGCACATGGATGGCCATGCCGTTCTTCTTGAGGAGGTCGAGGTATTCCTGCGTCTTGGCCTTGGAGACCTCCCAGCCGCGCTTCTCGGCGTCGGCGCCAGCCTTGAGCAGGGCATCCTGGCTGGGCTTGTCCAACGCATCGAAGGCCTTCTTGTTCACCAGCACGGCGTTCTTGGGCAGCCAGGCCTGCGTGTCGTAGAAGTTTTTGATGTACTCGTAGGTCTTGGTGTCGTAGCCCGTGGAGCCCGAAGACATGTATGACTCCACCACGCCGGTGGCCATGGCCTGCGACAGCTCGGCCTGCTGCACCGTCACGGGCTGGGCGCCCACCAACTCGGCAATGCGGGCGGTGGCCGGGCTGTAGGCCCGCCACTTCACGCCCTTGAGATCGGCGGCCGAGGCGATGGGCTTGTTGATGAAGATGCCCTGCGGCGGCCAGGGCACGGTGTAGAGCAGCACGATGCCCTGTTCCGCCAGTTTCTTGGAGAGCACCGGCTTCTGCGCCTGATAGAGCTTCCAGGCGGCGTCGTAGCTGTCGGCCAGGAAGGGGATGCCATCCACGCCGAAGACCTGCCATTCGTTCTGGAAGTTCACCAGCAGGATCTCGCCCATCTGCGCCTGACCGCCCTGCACCGCGCGCTTGATCTCGGGCGCCTTGAACAGCGAGGCGTTGGAGTGCACGGTGATCTTGAGCTTGCCGCCGGTGGCCTGGTCCACCTCGCCCGCGAACTTGGCCAGGTTCTCCGTGTGGAAGTTGCTCGGCGGATAGGCCGTGGGCAGATCCCACTTGACCTGGGCGGACGCGGCGGTCGCAAGGGCGAACGTGGCCAGTGCGAGGCTGGACTTGAACTTCATGAATGAACGCTCCGACTGTTGTTGAAGATATGGAAATCCAGGATACGTGCAAATATCAGGCCACCGGCTGGGGGTTTGTCTGGCCGCATGCCGGTGCAAAAACGACAAGGCCGCCCAAAGGCGGCCCTGGTCTGAGCGATGTGGCCTCGTTCCTATTTCTTCTTGCTGGCGGCTTCCTTGGCCGGGGCACCGGCACCGTCGAAGGGCTTGCCGCCCACGGTCATGCCGGCGGCCGACAGCTTGGCGGCGGACTTGCTCTTGATGCCCTTCACGCGGGCCATGAGGTCGGACCAGTCCTTGAACTCCCCCTGCTTGCGCGCGTCGACGATGCGCTGCGACATGGCCGGCCCCACGCCCGGCAGCGCGTCGAGCTCGGCGGCGCTGCCCTTGTTGACGTCGACGGCGGCGAAGGCGCCCAGGGCCGACAGGCCCAGCACCAAGGATGCGACGAGCTTCTTGATCATCATGAATTTCCTCCTGAATGTGATTGGAATGCGCTGCGCATTGCGCGCAGCCCGACCATCAGAATTCAGGCGGACGGAGGCTGTCAATGCATCCAGTGCCGGCGCGCGTGAAGCGCGTCACAGTTCCTCGACGCGACGGGGTGGATAGCTGTCCCAGGCCTGGCAGCCCGGGCAGTGCCAGAAGTACTGGTGGGCCTCGAAGCCGCACGCGGCGCAGCGGTAGCGCATCTGCGGACGGGCCACCTGGTCCAGCGCGCGCTGCACCGGCGGATGCGTGCGTGCATCGTCGCGCAGGGTTTCGCCGGCCAGCCAGCGGGAGGCGGCCAGCAGCGAGCCCGGCTGGCGGGCCAGATGCTCCAGGTAGCGGTCGCGTGGCGCGTCGCCGCCGGTGGCTTCCAGCGCCATGAGGGCTTCGAGCACATCGATGGATGGCTCGGCTTCGTAGCGGGTCCGCAGCAGGTCTGCGGCCGCGGCCTGTTCGCCGGCGGCCTGTGCCGCCTGCTGCAGCGCGGCCGCGTAAAGCGGCAGGGCCAGCGGCGCCGTGCGGCTGAGTTCCGACAGCGTGGTCCAGGCTTCCATGGCCCGTCCCTGACGCAGTTGCAGTGCCGCGGTGTCGATGGCCGGGCGGGGCGCGTCGGGCGCAAGCTGTGCCGCCTGCTGGAGCAGGCGCAGCGCCGCGTCCGCATCGCCGCGGGCGCTGTGCTCCGCCGCCTGCTCGCACAGGTGATGGGCACGCCGGGCGGCGTAGCTCGCCTGGTCGGAGGCATCGAGCTTGGTCGCCACGGCCTCGGCCTGCGCCCATTCGCGCGAGCGTTCGTAGATGGCGAGGAGGGCGAGCCGGGACTCGTTCTCGTAGCGCGTGCCTTCCAGCTTCTGCAGCGCCGTCTCGGCCCGGTCGAGCAGGCCGGCGCTCAGGAAATCCTGCGCCAGCGCATGCTGGGCGCGGTCGCGGTCGGCGCGGTTGAGATCGGCCCGCGACAGCAGGTGCTCGTGCACGCGTACCGCGCGCTGGTACTCGCCCCGGCGGCGGAACAGGTTGCCCAGGGCGAAGTGCAGCTCCTGCGTGTCGGGGTCGTTCTGGACCGCCTCGATGAAAGCGTCGATGGCCTGGTCCTGCTGTTCGTTGAGCAGGAAGTTCAGGCCGCGGAAGTAGGCCTTGGGCGCCTGCCGGTTCTCGAAGCGCAGTTGGCGCAGGTCCAGGCGCGAGGCCAGCCAGCCCAGCACGAAGGCCAGGGGCAGGCCCAGCAGCAGCCAGCTCAGGTCAAAGTCCATGGCGTCGGGCGTGGGAGGGTTCTGCCACCGGGGGCGGGGTCAGCGGCACATCTGCCACACCGTCCGGGGGCGCCGACGGCTGGCGCAACGCAGCGGCCGCCGAGCGATGGCGCCACCACCCGGGCAGCATGCCGAGCGCACCGACCACCAGGCCGGCGGCGAAGGCCGCGAGCACCACCAGCACCAGCGGCCCGCGCCAGGAGGTGCCGAAGAAGAAGTGCACGGTGGTCTCGTGCTGGTTGTTCAGCGCGAAGGCGAACAGGGTAAAAAAAATGGCTGCCTTGAGCAGCCACAGGAGGTATTTCATCGCCAGGCCACTCCGGTGCGAACTGCGGTCCGGTGAGGGGGCAGTGGCCACACGAAGCAGGGCGCGTGAAGGCAATATCTCGTCATGAAGGTCCCGATGGCGGGACGATTCTAAGTAGGAGGCCTTGGCCCATCCGCCCCCATAAAGGACGAAGGGCCGCGGCTGGGCTCATGCCTCGCTCGAACGGTCCACGGCTTCGCGCAGGGCCTTGCCCGGTTTGAAGTGCGGCACGCGCTTCTCGGGGATCTGCACGCTTTCGCCTGAACGCGGGTTGCGGCCCAGGCGAGGCGGGCGGCGGCTCACCGAAAAGCTGCCGAAGCCGCGGATCTCGATGCGATGCCCCCGCACCAGCGCGTCGCTCATGGCGTCAAGAATGGTCTTGACGGCCTGCTCGGCATCGCGGTGCGTGAGCTGCGCAAAGCGGGCGGCGAGTTCTTCGACCAGATCGGAACGTGTCATTGCTGGCACACGGCGGGTTCAGGCGTCTGCACCCCTGCGACCCGCCGCGATCCGGGTCGATTACTTGTCGCTGCCGTCCAGCTTGGCACGCAGCAGGGCGCCCAGGCTGGTGGTGCCGGCGTTCTCGCGGGCCGACTGCTGGTTCAGGCTGGCCATGGCTTCCTGCTGGTCGACCATGTCCTTCTGGCGGATGGACAGCTGGATGCTGCGGTTCTTGCGGTCCACGTTGGTGACCACGGCCGTGACTTCGTCGCCTTCCTTCAGCACGTTGCGGGCATCTTCCACGCGGTCGCGGGAGATTTCCGAAGCGCGCAGGTAACCGACGACGTCGCCGCCCAGATCGATCTCGGCACCACGGGCATCCACGGTCTTGACCTTGCCGGTCACGATCTGGCCCTTGTCATTGACGGACGAGAAGGTGGTGAACGGGTCGCCGTCCAACTGCTTGATGCCCAGGCTGATGCGCTCGCGGTCCACGTCGACGGCCAGCACGATGGCTTCGACTTCCTGGCCCTTCTTGTAGTTGCGCACGGCGGTCTCGCCAGCTTCGTTCCACGACAGGTCGGACAGGTGCACCAGACCGTCGATGCCGGCAGCCAGACCCACGAACACGCCGAAGTCGGTGATCGACTTGATCGGGCCCTTGACGCGGTCGCCGCGCTTGGTGTTCTGCGCGAATTCCTGCCAGGGGTTGGCCTTGCACTGCTTCATGCCCAGGCTGATGCGGCGCTTGTCCTCGTCGATTTCCAGGACCATGACTTCCACTTCGTCGCCCATGGAGACGATCTTGTTGGGAGCCACGTTCTTGTTGGTCCAGTCCATCTCGGACACGTGCACCAGGCCTTCGATGCCCGGCTCGAGTTCGACGAATGCGCCGTAGTCGGCGATGTTCGTGACCTTGCCGAACAGACGCGTGCCCTGCGGGTAGCGGCGCGACACGCCCAGCCACGGGTCGTCGCCCATCTGCTTGAGGCCCAGCGAGACGCGGTTCTTCTCGGTGTCGAACTTGAGGATCTTGGCGGTGATTTCCTGGCCGGCCTGAACGACTTCGCTCGGGTGGCGGACACGGCGCCAGGCCATGTCGGTGATGTGCAGCAGGCCGTCGATGCCGCCGAGGTCGACGAAAGCACCGTACTCGGTGATGTTCTTGACCACGCCGCGGACGATGGCGCCTTCCTTCAGCGTCTCCATCAGCTTGGCGCGCTCTTCGCCCATCGAGGCCTCGACCACGGCACGGCGCGACAGCACGACGTTGTTGCGCTTGCGGTCGAGCTTGATGACCTTGAACTCCATCGTCTTGTTTTCGAAGGGAGTCAGGTCCTTGATCGGACGGGTGTCGATCAGCGAGCCCGGCAGGAAGGCGCGGATGCCGTTGACCAGCACCGTGAGGCCGCCCTTGACCTTGCCGCTGGTCGTGCCGGTGACGAATTCACCGGATTCCAGGGCCTTCTCGAGCGCCAGCCACGAAGCCAGACGCTTGGCCGTGTCGCGCGAGAGGATGGTGTCGCCGTAGCCGTTCTCGACGGAGCCGATGGCCACGGAGACGAAGTCGCCGGCCTGGACTTCGAGTTCGCCCTTGTCGTTCTTGAATTCGTCGATCGGCACGTAGGCTTCGGACTTCAGGCCGGCATTGACCACGACGTGGTTGTGCTCGACGCGGACCACCTCGGCGGTGATCACTTCGCCCGCGCGCATTTCGGAACGCTTCAGGGACTCTTCAAAGAGGGCGGCAAAAGATTCGGACATTGAGTTTCCTTCCGGTCTCTCCAGGTTTCCAGCCGCCCATGCAACATCGCGTGCGGCTGTTTCTATGACTGGAACCGGTGGTTTGGGCAGTGAAGCCCGGGGGTTGAAGTTGAACAACCAGCAGGCCGGTGCGCTGACGCGCGAGGGGAGCCTGGCTGGAGCGATAGGCGCACCCGGCAGGGCCGGGGCGCCGAGCCCGACGAAAGCGCTTAATGCGTCTCGAAGGGCTGCACCTGCCGCCACCAGTCCAACACCTGCGCGACCGACTGATCGATGCTGAGGAAGGAGTTGTCCAGGAGGCGGGCGTCCTGCGCGGGTTTGAGCGGGGCGACGCTTCGATTCGAATCGCGGGCGTCGCGTGCTTCCAGGTCCGCGCGAAGGTCGGCGAGTATAGCGGGAATTCCTTTGGAAATCAATTGCTTATGCCGCCGCTCGGCCCGGTGCTCGGCACTGGCCGTGAGGTAGACCTTCAGCGGCGCGTCGGGGAAGATCACCGTGCCCATGTCGCGGCCGTCGGCCACCAGCCCGGGCAGGCGGCGGAAGCTGTGCTGCAGTTCGGTGAGGGCCGCCCGCACGCCGGGCAGGGCCGACACGCGCGAGGCGTCCATGCCGGCCGCCTCGGTGCGGATGGCGTCCGTCACATCCTCGTCGGCCAGCAGCACACGGCCGGCGTCGAAGCGCAGCGGCAGCGCGCGGGCAATGGCGGCGATGGCGGCCTCGTGGGCCGGCTCCGGCTCCAGGCCGGCCCGGCGGGTCGCGAGACCCGCCACGCGGTACAGCGTGCCCGAGTCCAGGTAGTGGTAGCCCAGCCGCAGCGCCAGCTCGGCCGCCAGCGTGCCCTTGCCCGAGGCGGTGGGGCCGTCGACGCAGAGCACCGGCACCTCGTCCGCCGCGACGACCGAGAACAGGGTCTCGAAATAGTCGGGGAAGGTCTTGGCGACGCATTTCGGATCGAGGATGCGCACCGGCTGGCGGTCCGGGTTGAAGGCCGCCAGGGAGAAGCACATGGCCACCCGGTGGTCGTCGTACGTGTGGATGGCGGCCGGCTTCCAGCCGCCGGCGGGCAGTGGATGCACGACGATGAAGTCCGGCCCCGATTCGACGGTGGCGCCCAGCTTGCGCAGCTCGGCCTCCATGGCGTCGATGCGGTCGGTCTCCTTCACGCGCCAACTGGCGATGTTGCGAAGCCGGCAGGGGCCATCGGCATACAGCGCCATCACGGCCAGCGTCATGGCGGCGTCCGGAATCGCGTTGCAGTCCAGGTCGATGGCCTTGAGCGGCCAAGCGCCGCGACGCACCTCGAGCCAGTTGGGGCCGCTGTCCACCTGCGCGCCCATCTGGCGCGCGGCGTCGATGAAACGGATGTCGCCCTGGATCGAGTCGGCGCCCACGCCTTCGATGCGGATGCCGTTGCGCCCCGGCAGCGGTGCGGCGAGCGCGCCCAGGCCGATGAAGTAGCTGGCCGAGGACGCATCCGCCTCGACATGAATGCGCCCGGGCGTGAGGTAGCGGCTGCCCTGCGGGATGGTGAAGCGGCGCCATTCCTCGCGCTGCACCTGGATGCCGAAGCGGGCGAGCAGGTTGAGCGTGATCTCGATGTAGGGCTTGGAGATCAGCTCGCCCACCACCTCGATCACCACATCGCGGCTGCCGGCGGCCAGTGGCAGGGCCAGCAGCAGCGCAGTGAGGAACTGGCTCGACACGTCGCCCCGCACGCGGATGGGGGTGTCGAGCTGCAGGGCCGAGATCTGGGCCGGGCGGATGCGCAGTGGCGGATATCCCGGGTTGCCCAGGTAGTCGATGGGACAGCCCAGCTGCACCAGGGCGTCGACCAGATCGCCGATCGGCCGTTCGTGCATGCGCGGCACGCCGCGCAACTGGAAGTCGCCGCCCAGCAGCGCGAGCGCCGCCGTCAGCGGCCGCATTGCCGTGCCGGCGTTGCCCAGGAACAGGTCGGCCTGCCGCTGCTTCACCTGCCCGCCCAGGCCTTCGATGCGCAGCACCGCGCCATCACGGGTGAGGGTGCAGCCCAACTGGGCCAGCGCTTCCAGCATCACGCGCGTGTCGTCCGAATCCAGCAGGTCGTGGATCTCGGTTGTGCCGCTGGCCAGTGCAGCCAGAAGGAGCACGCGGTTGGAGATGCTCTTGGAGCCGGGCAGCCGTACGGCGCCGCCAGCGCCGGACAGCGCGGGAAGGTCGAGGAACTCGGTGGCGTACATGGAAGAGGCAGATGAAGGAGGGCCGCGGGAATCGGGGACTCAGCGCTCGAACGCGGGGGCGACAAGGATCACCATCGGCCGACGCGCGCGTGCGCTCAGTGGGAGAAGGCGGGCTTCAGGGCGGCGCGGGCACGGCTGGCCCGGCCGATGGCATCGCTGAGGCCGCTCGCGTCGCCTGCGGCGATCTGCGCCTCGAAGTCCGCCAGCGCCTCGCGGAAGGTGCGCGATTGACGCAGGACTTCCTCGCGGTTGGCCAAGAGGATGTCGCGCCAGACGGCCGGATCGCCGGCGGCGATGCGCGAGAAGTCGCGAAATCCGGGACCGGCGAGTTCGAGCCAGCGGGCGCCATCGGGTTGCTGCGCGATGGACTGCATGAAGGCGAAGGCCAGCAGGTGGGGCAGATGACTCACCGCCGCCAGGGCGGCATCGTGGCTCGCGGCGTCCATCGTCAGCACGCGGGCGCCGATCCGGCTCCAGACCTCGATGGCGCGCTGTACCTGCTCGGCGCGCGAGCGTTCGGTGGGCGTGAGGATGACATGCCGGCCCACGAACAGCGCGCCTTCGGCATGCTCGACGCCTGCGACTTCCTTGCCGGCGATGGGATGGGCGGGCACGAAGTTGCCGACCTGATGCTGCAGCGCGCGAAGGCCGGCCTGCACCACGTCGCCCTTGGTCGAGCCCACGTCCATCAGCAGCGTCTGCTCGCCGAGGCCGTGGCGGATGGCGCTCAGCGTCGACTCCGTCGCGGCCACGGGCACCGCCAGCACCACGAGGTCGGCGCCTGCGACCGCCTGCAGGGCGGAAGGCGCCCCGGTGTCGATCACACCCAACTGGCGCGCGCGCTCGGTGGTCGAGGGCGACTTGCTGTAGCCGACGACCCGGCGCACCAGCCCCGCCTGGCGCAGCGCCAGGGCAAAGGAGCCGCCGATGAGGCCACAGCCGATCAGGCCGAGTTGCTGGAACATCCTCGGACTCAAGCCTTGACGGGATAGGCGCCGATGATCTTGAAGAACGCGCACAGGCCGCGCAGTTCGGCCAGGGCCGCGGCGACGTTCGGCTGGCTGGGATGGCCGTCGAGGTCGATGTAGAAGTAGTACTCCCACTGGCCGGTGCGGGCGGGGCGCGACTCGAAGCGCGTCATCGAGACCTTGTGCTCCTTCAGCGGCACGAGCAGATCATGCACCGCACCCGGCTTGTTGGGCACCGAGACCACGAGGCTGGTCATGTCGCGTCCAGAGGCCGGCGGCATCGCCAGCGTGTGCGGCAGGCAGATGACGGCGAAGCGCGTGCGGTTGTACGGATCGTCCTGGATGGCATGGGCCACGATGTGCAGGCCGAACTGCGTGGCGGCACGTTCGCCAGCGATGCCGGCCCACGCCGGGTTGGTGGCCGCCAGGCGGGCGCCTTCGGCATTGCTGGAGACGGCGCGCCGCTCGGCCTTCGGCAGATGCTTGGACAGCCAGCCGTGGCACTGCGCCAACGCCTGCGGATGGGCCATCACCACTTCGATATCGTCCAGCGAGTTGCGGCTGCACAGCAGGTTGTGGCGCACCAGCAGGCTGACCTCGCCGACCACATGGGCGGGCGAATGCAGGAACAGGTCGAGCGAACGGGCGACGGCGCCTTCGGTGGAGTTCTCCACGCCCACCACGCCGTACTGCGCGCTGCCGGCGGCCGTGGCGTGGAAGACTTCGTCGAAGGTGGCGCAGTACACCAGATCGGCCGCACCGCCGAAGTACTCGATGGCGGCTTGTTCGCAGAAGGTGCCTTCGGGGCCCAGCACCGCCACGCGCTGCGGCGATTCGAGTGCCAGGCAGGCGGACATGATCTCGCGCCAGATGGCTTCGACGTGCGCGCCCTTGAGCGGGCCGGGGTTGTTGCGCTTGACCTTCTCGATGACCTGCGCGACACGGTCAGGCCGGAAGTAGGGCGTGCCTTCGCGCTTCTTCACCTCGCCCACCAGTTCTGCCACATGGGCGCGCTGGTTCAGCAGGTCGAGCAATTGGGCGTCCAGCGCATCGATGCGCTCGCGTAGAGGCGCGAGGCTGTCGGCGGCGGAGGAGGAGGGGGGGGGAGGGGATTGGTCAGCAGTCATCGAGCGGACTCACGCCTGTATTCAGGCGTGCAGGCGCTCGAATTCTCTCATGTAGGACACAAGTGCCTGAACGCCTTCCAGCGGCATGGCGTTGTAGATGCTGGCGCGCATGCCGCCCACGGACTTGTGGCCCTTGAGCTGCAGCAGCCCGGCCGTCTTCGCGCCTGTCAGGAAGGCCTCGTTGCGCGATTCGTCGGCCAGCAGGAAGGGCACGTTCATGCGCGAGCGGCAGGCCGGATCGACCTTGCTCACATAAAAGGCCGATGCGTCGATGAAGTCGTACAGCAGCTTGGCCTTGGCGATGTTGCGCGCCTCCATGGCAGCCACGCCGGTCAGCTCGCCTTCCTTCTGCTGCAGCAGCCACTGGAAGGTCAGGCCCGCCATGTAGATGCCCCAGGTCGGCGGCGTGTTGTACATCGAATCGTTCTCGGCCACGAGCTTGTAGCTGAAGGCGCTTGGGCAGATCGGCAGGGCGCGGTCGAGCAGGTCTTCGCGCACCACCACCAGCGTCAGGCCGGCGGGGCCGAGGTTCTTCTGGGCACCACCGAAGGCCAGGCCCACACGGCTCCAATCCACGCTGCGCGATGCGACATGCGAGGAGAAGTCGATGACCAGCGGCGCGTCGCTGCCGAGGGCTTTCAGGTCGGGCAGTTCCTGGAACTCGATGCCGTTGATCGTCTCGTTGGAGCACAGGTGCACATAGGCGGCGTCTGCGCTCAGCGACCACTTGGCGGCTTCAGGAATCGCCACATGGCCGCCTTCGGCGTTGGTGGCGGCCATGCGCGCCTTGCAATACCGGCCCGCTTCCTTGAGCGACTTCGTGCTCCAGCTGCCGGTGACCACGAAGTCGACCGTGCCACCGCGCGAGAGGTTCAGCGGCACGATGGCGTTCTCGCCCAGCCCACCGCCCTGCATGAACAGGATTCGGAAGTTGGACGGCACCGCCAGAAGCTGGCGGAAGTCAGCCTCCGCCTGCCCGATGATCTCGCCGAATTCCTTGCCGCGGTGGCTCATCTCCATCACGCCCATGCCGCTGCCGTGCCAGTCGAGCATCTCCGCTGCCGCGCGGCGCAGCACGGCCTCGGGCATGGCGGCCGGGCCGGCAGAGAAGTTGTAAGGACGGCGTGGGGCGGCGGGTGTCATTCGGCGGCGGGCGGCGGGCGGCGGGCGGCGGGCGGAGGCGCAGGCAGGGGTTACTTCTTGGCGGGGGCCTTGGGTGCGGCGCTGCCGCTGGTGCCGCTGCTGCTTGCACCGTTGCCCTTGGCCGCACCACCATCGGTGGGCGCGCCCAGGGCCTTGGCGACGTTGGTGTCCAGGGCGCGCAACTTGGGCTCGACCGACGTGCGGGTCTCGGCCACCAGTTTCTCCGTCAACGCGTTCTGCAGCTGCGGATTGAGTTCCTGGTATTTCTTGCTCACCGGCGAGCTGACCCAGGCCACGAGCTGGCGCATCTCTTCTTCATTGAAGTTCTGGTCCAGCACCGGCGTCAGGGCCGCGGGAGCCAGTTGGACGGCCTTGTCGCGCACCAGCGGATAGGCGTCGTCGAAGTACTTCTTCAGTTCGGCGTCGGCGGCCTTGCCGGCGGCTTCGCGCTTGGCCTCGGGCACTTGCGTCTGCAGGTAACCGGCACCCGCGCGGGCGATCGGCAGGCTCGACTCTTCGACCAGGCCCCGCGCCAGCGCTTCCACGCCCGGACGCTGCAACTCGATGAACTGCTTGATGAGGGCAGCCTTGTCCTGGGCCCAGGCGCCGGAGACGGCTGCAGCGAGCGTGGCGCCGATCAGGGCGGTCTTGATGTGTTTCTTCATTGAGGGTTCTCCTGGGATGGATCTGCGGCGTCTTCCGCATCGGCGGCCGCGTTGGCGTCGTTCTCGACGATGCGCTGCAGCCCGCTGAGCTTGGCGCCTTCGTCGAGGTTGATGAGCGTGACACCTTGCGTCGCGCGGCCGAGTTCGCGGATTTCTGATACGCGTGTACGTACCAGCACGCCCTTGTCGGTGATGAGCATGATCTCGTCATCCACATGCACCAGCGTGGCGGCCACGACCTTGCCGTTGCGCTCGCTCTGTTGAATCGCGATCATGCCTTTGGTTCCCCGGCCGTGGCGGGTGTACTCGGTGATGCTGGTGCGCTTGCCGTAGCCGTTCTCGGTGGCGGTGAGCACGCTCTGCGTCTCATCCTCGGCCACCAGCATGGCGATCACGCCCTGCCCGTCCTCCAGCATCATGCCGCGCACGCCGCGGGCATTGCGGCCCATGGGCCGTACGTCGTTCTCGTCGAAGCGCACAGCCTTGCCGCCATCGGAGAAGAGCATCACATCGTGCTTGCCGTCCGTCAGTGCCGCGCCGATGAGGTAATCGCCGTCATCCAGGTCGACGGCGATGATGCCGGCCTTGCGCGGGTTGCTGAATTCGTCGAGCGCTGTCTTCTTGACGGTGCCCATCGACGTGCCCATGAAGATGTAGCGGTCGGACGGGAAGTTGCGCGTGTCGCCGGTCAGCGGCAGCACCACGGTGATCTTCTCGCCCTCGGCCAGCGGGAACATGTTGACGATCGGTCGGCCGCGCGAATTGCGCGAGCCCGAAGGCACTTCCCACACCTTGAGCCAGTACAGCCGCCCGCGGTTGGAGAAGCAGAGGATGTAGTCGTGCGTGTTCGCAATGAAGAGCTGGTCGATCCAGTCGTCTTCCTTGGTCGCGGCGGCCTGCTTGCCCCGACCGCCGCGCTTTTGCGCCCGGTACTCGGAGAGCGGCTGGCTCTTGATGTAGCCGCTGTGCGAGAGCGTGACCACCATGTCGGTGGGCGTGATCAGGTCTTCGGTGGAGAGGTCCTGCGCGCTGTATTCGATCTCGCTGCGGCGCGCGCCCAGCTTGGTCTGGCCAAACTCTTGCCGCAGGGCGCCGAGTTCCTCGCCGATGATGACCGACACGCGCTCGGGCTTGGACAGGATGTCGAGCAGGTCGTCGATCTCCGCCATCACTTCCTTGTACTCGGCGACGATCTTGTCCTGCTCTAGGCCGGTCAGGCGCTGCAGGCGCATCTGCAGGATTTCCTGTGCCTGCGTCTCGGAAAGGCGGTAGAGGCCGTCGCCCATCAGGCCGTAGATGCGCTCCAGGCCTTCGGGCCGGTAGTCGTCGGCATTGATGGTGCCGCCGTCGGCGCGCGCGCGGGTGAGCATCTCGCGCACCAGCTTGCTGTCCCACGAGCGGGTCATCAGCTCGGCCTTGGCCACCGGCGGCGTGGGCGACTCGCGGATGATGCGGATGAACTCGTCGATGTTGGCCAGCGCAACCGCCAGGCCCTCGAGCACGTGGCCGCGCTCGCGCGCCTTGCGCAGGTTGAACACCGTGCGCCGCGTCACCACCTCGCGGCGGTGCTGCAGGAAGACCTGCACCAGGTCCTTCAGGTTGCACAGCTTGGGCTGGCCATCCACCAGGGCCACCATGTTGATGCCGAAGGTGTCCTGCAGCTGCGTCTGTTTGTACAGGTTATTTAAGACCACCTCCGGCACTTCGCCGCGCTTGAGCTCGATCACCAGGCGCATGCCCGACTTGTCGGACTCGTCCTGGATGTGGCTGATGCCCTCGAGCTTCTTCTCGTGCACCAGTTCGGCCATGCGCTCCTGCAGCGTCTTCTTGTTCACCTGGTAGGGCAACTCGTCGACGATGATGGCCTGGCGCTGGCCGCGGTCGATGTCCTCGAAGTGGCACTTGGCCCGCATCACCACCTTGCCGCGGCCGGTGCGATAGCCTTCCTTGACGCCGTTGATGCCATAGATGATGCCTGCCGTCGGGAAGTCGGGTGCCGGCACGATCTCCATCAGGTCGTCGATGCTGGCGTCGGGGTGGCGAAGCAGATGCAGGCAGGCGTCCACCACCTCGTTCAGGTTGTGGGGCGGAATGTTGGTGGCCATGCCCACCGCAATGCCGCCTGAGCCGTTGACCAGCAGGTTGGGCAGGCGGCTGGGCAATACCAGTGGTTCTTTTTCGCTGCCGTCGTAATTGGGGCCGAAATCGACGGTTTCCTTGTCGATATCCGCCAGCATTTCATGCGCGATTTTTGCAAGGCGAATTTCGGTATATCGCATCGCCGCCGCACTGTCGCCATCGACCGAGCCGAAATTGCCCTGGCCATCCACCAACATGTGGCGCATGGAGAAATCCTGCGCCAGACGCACGATTGTGTCGTAGACCGACTGGTCGCCATGCGGGTGGTACTTGCCGATGACATCGCCAACGATACGGGCCGACTTCTTGTAGGGCCGGTTCCAGTCGTTGTTGAGCTCGTGCATCGCGTACAGCACACGGCGATGCACGGGCTTGAGGCCATCCCGCGCGTCGGGCAGGGCGCGCCCGACGATCACGCTCATCGCGTAGTCGAGATAGCTGCGCCGCATCTCCTCCTCGAGGCTGATGGGCAGGGTTTCCTTGGCGAACGATGTCATGAGGCGGCAGCAGGTCGGCGGGCGAAACGGTGGATTTTACGTCGCCCGCGGTGTCGCGAGACAGCAACACAAGTGCGGCTTTCCGTTGCAGTCCTACGCCGGCCGGGGCGGGCGCGCCCGGTTTGAGAAAGACCCTATGGCACAATGAACTCCAGCGTTTTGGGTGGTGGTCACTTGAGACGTCCTTGTTTCGCGGCTGCGGCTGCGGCTTTTTCCCCAAGAGGAGAACCATGAAGAAACTGAATAAAGTGGCGATGATGTTTGCAGTCGCTGCGCTCGCCACGGCCGCCGGCGCGCAGACCAAGGTCACCGCCGCGAACGGTGGTCCCGTGATCGACAACTGGCAGAACGGCACTGGCGAGCTGGTCTGGAAGAACGGCACCAACGAACTCTGCTGGCGCGATGCCAACTGGACCCCCGCCACGGCCGCCGTGGGTTGCGATGGCGCTCTGGTTACCGCTGCCCCCGCTCCCGTTGCTGCGCCCCCGGCTGCCGTGACGCCGCCCGCGCCGCCTGCACCGCCGGCCGTTGCCGCTTCGAAGGTCACCTTCGCTGCCGACGCCTTCTTCGACTTCGACAAGTCGGTCCTGAAGCCGGAAGGCCGTGCCAAGCTGGACGATCTGGTCTCCAAGATCAAGGGCATCAACCTGGAAGTCATCATCGCCGTGGGTCACACCGACTCCATCGGTACCGATGCCTACAACCAGAAGCTGTCGGTGCGCCGTGCCGAAGCCGTGAAGGCCTATCTGGTCTCCAAGGGCATCGAACGCAACCGCGTGTACACCGAAGGCAAGGGCGAGAAGCAGCCCGTCGCCGACAACCGTACCAAGGAAGGCCGCGCCAAGAACCGTCGCGTGGAAATCGAAGTGGTGGGCACCCGCGCCAACTGATTTCGATCAGCCCGCTGAAAACCCCGCCTCGGCGGGGTTTTTTTATGGCCATTCCTCGCATCCGGTCGATGACTTCGACGCGAACTCCATAATTCAACGATGACGGCAACTCATCCCAACGCAGATCCGGCCGAACTGGCCAAATTTTCTGAACTGGCCCACCGCTGGTGGGATGTGGACAGCGAATTCCGCCCCTTGCACGAGATCAATCCGTTGCGGCTCGAATGGATCGAGGGGCAGGTGCCTCTTGCGGGCCAGCGCGTGCTGGACGTTGGTTGTGGTGGCGGCATCCTATCGGATGCCATGGCGCGTCGCGGCGCCGACGTCCTGGGCATCGATCTGGCGGGCAAGGCGCTCAAGGTCGCGCAATTGCACGCCCTCGATGCAGGCACCCAGGGCGTGCGCTATCGCGAGGTGGCGGTGGAGGCGCTGGCCGAAGAGGCTCCCGGCAGCTTTGATGTCGTCACCTGCATGGAAATGCTGGAGCATGTGCCGAAGCCGGCTTCAGTGGTTCAGGCCTGCGCCAAGCTGGTCAAGCCTGGTGGATGGGTGTTCTTTTCCACCATCAATCGCAATGCCAAGGCGTTCATGCTGGCGATCGTGGGCGCGGAGTACGTGCTGAACATGCTGCCGCGGGGAACCCATGAATACGCCAAGCTGATCCGGCCGGCGGAGCTTGCGGCGCACTGCCGGGCGGCATCGCTGATGATCGATCACTCGCGGGGGCTCCAATACAACCCGTTGACCCGCCGTTACTGGCTCAACGACGACGTGAGTGTCAACTACATGCTGGCAACGCGGCGCGCGGTCCAGGCGGCCGGCGCATGAGCACAGTGCCCTGGCAGGACATTCAGGCGGTCCTGTTCGATCTCGACGGCACCCTCGTCGACAGCGCGCCCGAACTGGGCGCGGCCGCCGATCGGATGCGGGTCGAACGGGGCATGGCCTCGCTGCCGCTGAGCGCCTACCGGTCCATGGCTGGCGCCGGTGCGCGAGGCATGCTGGGTGTGGCATTCGGGCTGCGACCCGAGGACGCGCAGTTCCCTGAGCTGAGGGAGGAGTTCTTCAAGAACTATGAAGCGCTCATGCTCGATGGCACCCATGCCTTCGAGGGCGTCGAGGCACTCATCACCCAACTCGGCTCTCGTCGCCTGCCCTGGGGTGTGGTCACCAACAAGGCCAGCCGCTTCACGGTGCCACTGACTGGGAGCATGCCGTTGTTCCGCACAGCAGGGGCGATCATCAGCGGGGACACCACGCCGCATTCGAAGCCTCATCCGGCGCCGTTGCTCGAGGCGGCACGGCGCATGGGGGTGGACCCTGCCCGCTGCGTCTATGTGGGCGATGACCAGAGGGACATCGTCGCAGGTCGGGCCGCTGGCATGAGGACGGTTGCCGTTGCCTATGGCTACCTTGGCGCGGAGGCCGATGTCACCCTTTGGGAGGCGGATGCGGTGATTTCTTTGCCCCTCGACCTCTTGCAATGGTTGCCGTCGGCCTAAAATGAACGGTTCTGGGGCTGCATTGGTTTCGACGTGGGTTCGGGACCGCAGTGGTGCATGTCGAGCTGAATGTGCTCGTAAAACAGATTCAAACAAACTAACTGCAAACGACGAACGTTTCGCACTCGCAGCCTAATCGCTGCGAGCCTTGCAACAGTCGGCCGATGGGCTGGGCAAGGGGGCGTTAGAGCAATCTGACGCCTCCCGGCTGCAAGGTTAATCACATTGGCTGGCAGCGGTCCGGGTACCTTGGGCCGTTGCGAGATCTAAGGGTGCTGGCTGTCGGCAAAGCGTGCGTCTGCGCGTTGCCGGTGGCGAGATCCAAAACAGAGCGCTAAACATGTAGATCTGCGCGGCGAAGGCTTGCGGACGGGGGTTCAAATCCCCCCAGCTCCACCACACATCAGCGTTGCTATCGCCAACGCCCTCCGAGCCCGGACTGCGAGCCAGATCCGGGCTCATTTCTTTGATGCCTGCCTTGCCGCACCCTGTGGGACAGAGCGCTGGGGCGAGCCCGCAAAAAAGCCCGGCGGTGCCGGGCTTTCGTGCATGCGCTGATGCAGCGTTCAGGCGGCCTTGACGCTCTTCTTGGCCTTGGCCTTGTGGGCGACCTTGTGCTTGGTGGCCTTCTTGGTGTGCTTGGCCGAGGCGGCCTTCACGGCCGGCGCGTCGGTCGGCGCCGCGGCGGGGGCCTGGGCGAAGGCGCCGGTGGCGATCAGACCGGCGGTGGCGAAAGCGAGAAGCTTCTTCATAAGAACATCCTTTGGGATTGACGGTTTTTGGGACTGCCTTGATGAGCACTCAGCCATACACGGGATCGTGGCCGGCTGCTTGTAAAACGGCGCAGACGCGATCCGGTTGACGGCGCCGGTGAACATCGCGCGGGTACCCCATGCGCCCCGTCGCCTGGAGGGCCGCGTCTAGAATTCCTTGCCACGCCGGCCCATCCGCGGCTGAGCGCGACCGTTGTCGTACGAAGTGGCGCTTCTTCCACCCAAGCTCATCCATGTCCAGCTACCAGCACATCCAAGTCCCGGCGGAGGGCCGGAAGATCACCGTCAATGCCGACAACACGCTCGACGTGCCGGACCAGGTGATCATCCCCTTCATCGAGGGCGACGGCGTCGGTCGCGACGTGACGCCGGTGATGCTCAAAGTGGTGGATGCGGCGGTGGCCCAGGCCTATGGCGGCGCCCGCAAGATCCACTGGATGGAGATCTATGCTGGCGGCAAGTCCACCCAGCTCTATGGTCCCGACGTCTGGCTGCCTGACGAAACCCTGGCTGCGGTGCGCGACTACGTCGTCTCGATCAAGGGGCCGCTGACGACGCCCGTCGGCGGCGGAATCCGCAGCCTGAACGTCGCGCTGCGCCAGCAACTCGACCTGTACGTGTGCCTGCGCCCGGTGCGCTATTTCAATGGCGTGCCTTCGCCGCTGCGCGAGCCGAGCAAGACCGACATGGCCATCTTCCGCGAGAACTCGGAAGACATCTATGCCGGCATCGAGTACGAGGCCCGCTCCGAGAAGGCGCAGAAGCTGATCCGCTTTCTGGTCGACGAACTGGGCGCCAAGACGATCCGCTTCCCCGAGACCTCGGCCATCGGCCTCAAGCCGGTGTCCATCGAAGGCACGGAGCGCCTGGTGCGCAAGGCCATCCAGTACGCCATCGACAACGACAAGCCCAGTGTCACGCTCGTGCACAAGGGCAACATCATGAAGTTCACCGAAGGCGGCTTCCGCGAGTGGGGCTATGCCCTGGCGGCGCGCGAGTTCGGCGGCCAGCCCATCGACGGCGGACCGTGGCTGCGGGTCAAGAGCCCGAAGACCGGTAAGGACATCGTCATCAAGGACGTGATCGCCGATGCCTTCCTGCAGCAGATCCTGCTGCGGCCCGCCGAGTATTCGGTGATCGCCACCCTCAACCTCAACGGCGACTACATCTCTGACGCGCTCGCGGCGCAGGTGGGCGGCATCGGCATCGCACCGGGTGCCAACATGTCCGACACCGTGGCCATGTTCGAGGCCACGCACGGCACGGCGCCCAAGTATGCCGGCAAGGACTACGTCAACCCGGGCTCGAGCATCCTCTCGGCCGAGATGATGCTGCGCCACATGGGCTGGAAGGAGGCGGCGGACCTGATCATCCGGGCCATGGAGTCGGCGATCCAGAGCAAGCGGGTCACCTATGACTTCGCGCGGTTGATGGATGGTGCGACGCAGGTGAGCTGCTCCGGCTTCGGTCAAGTGATGATTGACGCCATGGCGGAGTGAGGGCCGCCGCCGGATGCGCCGCACGTTGCTGCGGCGCGTACGGCCTTCATCGCGCGGGGCGCACGCCTCCCCGCGACGCTTCCTACAGCGGACCTGGAGCAGCATGACAGGGTAGGGGCTCCATCGTTTGCCAAGGAGTTCCCATGCCCATGAAGACCGTCCAGGACCTGTTCATCCACGACCTGTCCGACACCTACAGCGCCGAGAAGCAGATGACCCGCTCGCTGCCGAAGATGGCGCGGGCGGCGACCAACCCCGACTTGCAAGCCGCCTTCGAAGCCCACCTGGAAGAGACGCGCGCGCAGGTTGAACGCATCGAGCAGGTCGCCGAGCGGTGTGGCTTCAAGCTCAAGCGCATCAAGTGCGAGGGCATGGAAGGCCTCATCGAGGAGGCGACCTCGCTCATCGACCAGATCGAAGCCGGCCCGGTGCTCGATGCGGCGCTCATCGCTTCGGCGCAGAAGGCAGAGCACTACGAAATCGCCGGCTACACCTCGCTGTGCCTGGTGGCGCAGAAGCTGGGCTTCCAGGAGGCAGTCTCGCTGCTCAAGGAGACTTTGGGCGAGGAGCAGGCCACGGACCAGCGGCTGGGCACGTTGGCGGAGGCGATGCAGATCGACGAGGCGCAGGCTGCCGCCTGAGCCGGCGCCAATCCGCATATTGATGCCTGCCGCGTGCCCTGATACGGAAGGGCGCATCTGCGCCCTCCGTCAGGCTCGGGAACGAAACCCCGCCAGCGCGGGGTTTCGTGCTTTCTCCCGTGGGCCTGCAAGTGACTCGGCGCTGACCACGCCACTCGGCCGCCGCGCCGCTGGCAGGCTTACAGAATCCGGTTGAACCACAGCAATGACAGGCCCGCTGCCAGCAGCGACAGGGCGGCCGCCGCGATGGCGAACAGTGCGGAGACCTCGGTTTCCTTCTTTTCGACCGTCAGGCGCGAGCTGAGGGTTTCGTAGACCTTGTGCAGGTCCTGCGCGGTGCCGGCGTAGAAGTACTCGGCGGCCGTCCGGTTGGCGACCGCCTTCAGCGTTTCCTCGTCCAGACGCACGCGCATCGACCAGCCTTCGAAGCCGATGGTTTCGCCATCCACCGTACCCACCCCGACGGTATAGACGCGCACCCCCCGATCGGCCGCGGCCTTGGCGGCGTCCAGTGGATCGACGCCGGTGGTGCGCTGGCCGTCGGTCAACATGATGATTGCGGCCGACGAGTAGGAGCCTGGCGCGACAGGCTTGAACGGCTCGGCCGGCTTGCGCCCCGCGCGATCCAGCGAGATGCCCTGCTGTCGACTTTGCGGCCCGAAGTCGGCGATGTCGATGCCGGCATCGGGGAAGAGCGTGGCCAGCGACACCACGATGGCATTGCCCGTGGCCGTGGCCCGCTGCAACTGGAAGGAATCGATGGCGGCCACCAGCTCATCGCGGCTGGTGGTAGGCAACTGCGCCACGTTGGCGCTGCCGGCGAAGGCCACGACGCCCACCTTGACGTTGCGCGGCAGGTCCTTGATGAAGGCCTTGGCGGCTTCCTGCGCGGCCACCAGCCGGTTGGGCTTCACGTCCTCGGCCCGCATGCTGCCCGACACGTCCATCGCCAGGATGATGGTCTGCTGGTTGGAGGGCAGGGTGATTACCGCCAGCGGGCGGGCCGCGGCGAGCAGCATGGCTGTGATCGCGAGCAGGAAGAGCACGGGTGGCAGGTGCCGGCGCAGCGACTGCCGTGCGCCCAGCGCCTCGCGCACGATGGACAGGCTGGCATAGCGCACGGCCAGCTTCTTCTTGCGCCGGATCAGCCACACGTACAGCAGCACCAGCGCAGGCACCAGCAGCAGCAGCCACAGGAACTGCGGCCAGAGGAAGGTCAGGGGCAGCGTGGCATTCATCGCAGTTCTCCAGCGCGTCGTGGCGGCGCGCCGGTCGCGCGCACCCGGCGACGGCGCATGTCGGCAAATCGGACGATGGCTTCGACCAGATCGTCGGCGGTGGAGAGCTCCAGTGCATCGACGCCGGCGTTGGCCAGGGCGTCGCGCAGGGCGTCCTCGCGCTCCGCGGCGAGCTTGGCGAAGCGGCGGCGGAAGGCCGCGTCGTGGGTGTCGACCCAGACCTGCTCGCCGGTTTCGGCATCGGCCAGCGGCACCAGGCCCAGGTCGGGCAGCTCGCGCTCCAGGGGGTCGAACAGGCGCACGGCCACCACTTCGTGGCGCTGGGCCAGGCGCGCAAGGGGCTTCTCCCAGCCGGGCTCCGTGAGGAAGTCGGAAACGACGAAGACGGTGCTGCGCCGGGGCATCAATCCTGCTGCCGACTGCAGCATGTCGGCCAGCCGGGTCATGCCGTGGTGGGGCGCCTTGGTGTCCGTTGCGGCATGCGCACGGCGTTCCATCTCGTGCAGCAACCGCAGCACGTGCGTTCGGCTGCTCCGCGGGGGCAGCACGGCCTCGAGGTCATGACCGTAGACCAATGCCCCCACGCGGTTGCCGTGGCGCGTGAGCAGTCGCGCGAGCACACCGACGAAGCCGGCCGAGATCTCGCGCTTGGCCCTCGGGCCGGAGCCGAAATCCACCGAGCGGCTCAGATCCAGCACGAACCAGGCGGCCATCTCCCGGTCTTCGGTGAAGACGCGCACGTGCGGCACCTGCTGGCGCGCGGTGACGTTCCAGTCGATGTGGCGCACGTCGTCGTGCATCTGGTATTCGCGCAGGTCGGCCAGGTCCAGGCCGGTGCCGCGCATCAGCGTGCGGTAGTCGCCTTGCAGCAGGCCGTCGAGGCGGCGGATGACGGTCCACTCCAGCCGGCGCAGCAGCCGGTCGGCCGCCCCGGCCTCGGGAGCCGGGTCGTTGGCCGCCGGCAGGGCGGCGGGCTTGCGGCGCCACAGCTTCATTCAGGCCACCAGCTTGTCGTGTTCGAGTGGCCGCGGAGGCGCGGGCACGGCTCGCATGATCTTCTCGATCAGCAGATCGGGCGTGAGGCCTTCCGACAGGCCCTCGTACGACAGCGTCACCCGGTGGCGCAGCACGTCGGGCACCAGGTCGCTCATGTCCTCGGGCAGCACGTAGGCCCGCCCGCGCAGCATGGCGAGAGCGCGTGCGCCTTCGGCCAGGCCGATGGTGGCGCGCGGGCTGGCGCCAAAGGTGATGAAGCGGCGCGTGTCCTTGAGGCCGAACTTTTCGGGATTGCGCGTGGCGGAGATCAGCTTGACCGCGTACTGGATCAGCGACGGGTCGACATACACCTGCCGCGACTGGGCCTGCAGCGCCGCCAGCTGCTCGATGGTGGCCACCGGCGCGGCCTCCAGCTTCTCGCCGATCACCCGCTGGACGATGACGAACTCCTCGTCGTCGGTGGGGTAGTCGACCAGCACCTTCATCATGAAGCGATCCACCTGGGCTTCGGGCAAGGGATAGGTGCCTTCAGTCTCGATGGGGTTCTGCGTGGCCATGACCAGGAAGGGGCGCGGCACGCGGTGCGTCTCGCCGGCGATGGTCACCTGGCGTTCCTGCATCACCTCCAGAAGCGCGCTCTGCACCTTGGCGGGCGCGCGGTTGATTTCGTCGGCCAGCAGCAGGTTGGCGAAGACCGGGCCGAGCGAGGTCGAGAAATCGCCGGTCTTCTGGTTGTAGATGCGCGTGCCCACCAGATCGGCCGGCACCAGGTCAGGCGTGAACTGGATGCGCTTGAAGCTGCCGCGCATGGTCTCGGCCAGCGTCTTGACGGTGAGCGTCTTGGCGAGGCCCGGTACGCCTTCGACCAGCAGGTGGCCGCCGGCCAGCATGGCCACCATCACCCGTTCGAGGAAGCGGTCCTGGCCCACCACCACGCGCTTGACCTGGTAGAGGATCTGTTCCATCAGCTCGGCGGTGGTGGCAGCGGTGTCGGGCAGGGCGGTCGGTGTGGTCATGAGGCTTCCGGTGGACGGTCGGTAGGCGGCGGTCTGTGGATGGGGCAATCACGATGCCAGCCGCACGGGCTGGCGCTGGGCGGCGGACAGCGTCAGAAGGGCGGCGAGCCCACCGCCGAGGCGGCGTTCTCGATGGGCACCGCAAAGCCGATGCCGATGAAGGTGCGCTGCTGCGTCGGGTTGAGGATGGCGGTGACGATGCCCAGCACCTCGCCGTCCATGTTGATCAGCGGGCCGCCGGAGTTGCCGGGGTTGGCCGCCGCATCGAACTGGATCAGGTTGGACAGCTCCTGCTTGCCCTCTGGCGACTGGAAGGAGCGCTTGAGCCCCGATACCACGCCCGCCGAGACCGACGGACCGATGCCGAAGGGAAAGCCCACCGCCACCACCTGGTCGCCGGGGCGCAGGTCGGCGGTCGATTTCATGGTGGCGGCCACCAGGTCGTCGGGGATCTTCTGCGCCTGGAGGACGGCCAGGTCGTTCTCGGGCTGCACGCCGGTCACGGTGGCCACCGATTCCAGGCCGTCGAAGAAGGTCACCTTGATCTTCTGCGCGCCCGCGACGACGTGCAGGTTGGTCAGGATCACGCCCTTGTCGACGATGACCACGCCGGTGCCGATGCCGCGCTCGACTTCGCCGGGCGGGCCCGAGGCCTCGGGCGGTTTGCCGCGCGCCATGTTGCGGCCGCGCTTCTCGGTCCGCGCGGCGGGGGTTTCCTTTTCCTCGCCGTAGCTCACGACGCGGACGACCGAGGGCCGGATCGTGTCCGCCGCGCGCGTCGCCTGCGAAGGCAGCGTCTGCGTCTGCAGCGTCTTGAGCACGGCGGCGTCGATGTCCTTCTGCGTCAGCTGGAGCCCGGTAGTCGGGCGCTGCCACAGCCAAGCGCTGGTGGCGCCCAGGGCCAGCACGGCCACCGTAAGTGCCGCCACGGTGCGGCGGCCCGGCTGCCATGCCGCCGGGCGGACGGAAGGGCCATGGGAGGGGGCGTCGCCTTCCCCTCCCGCTGGCGGCAACGGAGAGGACATCGGCTCGTCCTCGGCAACGGGACGACGGGGCGACGGGCTGTAGCGGGCGGGCCTGCGCATCGATGCACCTCCGGAAAAGTGATGCAGGGGTGGGGTCACCCTAGCACGCTTCGTACCGCTTTGCAGCCCCTGCGGCATGATCTCCCCGCATGGCGGTCTTCATCGATACCCACTGTCACCTGGATGCGCCCGAATTCGGTGCGCAGGCGTCGCAGGTGCATGCGCGATCGCGGCAAGCGGGCGTGGCGCTGTGCCTGATCCCGGCCGTATCCGCCTCCAATTTCGACGCCGTGCGGGTACTGGCGCATGCGCAACAGGATGCTTATGCGCTGGGCATCCATCCGCTGTGCACCGCGGAGGGCGGCGATGCGGCGCTCGCGGCCCTGGAAGACGCGCTGGATCGCCATGCCGACGATCCGCGTCTGGTGGCGGTGGGCGAGATCGGCCTGGACTATTTCGTAGCCGGCCTCGACGGGCCGACGCAGGAGCGGCTGTTCCGGCGTCAGCTTCAGGTGGCCTGGCAGCGGCAGCTGCCGGTGCTGCTGCATGTGCGCCGCTCGGTCGACAAGGTGCTGCGCCAACTGCGCGAAGTGGGCGGCGGCCAACCATGGAGCGGCATCGCCCATGCCTTCGTCGGAAGCCGTCAGCAGGCCGAGGAGTGTCTGGCGCTTGGGCTGAAGCTCGGGCTGGGCGGCGCGATGACTTTCGAGCGGGCGACCCGGCTGCGCGAACTGGCGGCGCAACTGCCGCTCGACTCCTTCGTCCTCGAGACCGATGCGCCGGACATCCCGCCCAGCTGGCTCTACCAAACCCGGGAGGCCCGCGAAGCCGGCGTGCCCCAGGGGCGCAACGAGCCGGCGGAAGTCCCCCGCATCGCACAGGTGCTGGCTGAACTGCGCGGCCTGCCCGTCGGCGGCGTGGCAGCGGCCACGACGCGAAATGCCCTCCAGGCGGTGCCTCGACTGGCGGCATTGATGCCCCTCGCGGGATGAAGGGCTTGCCGGCCTGTCGGACGCGGCCGACACGGCTTCGTAGGCGGAGGTCGCAACATGGCGTTCCAGCGATTGCAAGGCGTTCTTCGGTGTCATCCTTCGGCCACGGCCTGCCGTTGCAGGCCATACGGGGGCACCACCCCGTGTGTCCCAAACCGGGGCTGCCCCAGGCGGCCCGTATCCAAAGGAGCGATTCCGATGACAACGTACAACCTCCGCGCCCTTCCTGCCGCCCTGATCGTGGCCCTGGCCGCCATCGGCCTGCCGGCGGTCGCGCAGACCAGCGCCACGACCACGACGACCACCACCGCGACGACGCCGGCCGTGCCCGCAACGGCACAACCCACGCTGACGGAGCGGGCCAAGGAAACCGGCAAGGAGGCGGTCGACGCCACCGAGCGCGGCGCCAAGAAGGCCTACCACGCCACCAAGAACACCGCCGAGAAGGCGGCCGACGCCACCGAGCATGGCGCCAAGAAGGCCTACCGCAAGACCAAGGAAGTCGGCGGCGAAGCGGTCGATGCCACCGAAAGCGGCGCCAAGAAGGCGTATCGCAAGACGAAGGAAGTGGGCGGCAAGGCCGTCGACGCCACGGAAAGCGGTGCCAAGAAGGCCTACAGCGCGACCAAGCACGGCGTGCAGAAGGCCGGCGATGCAACGGCCAACGTGGCCCACAAGACGGCCGACGGCATGCGCACGGCCGGCGACAAGATCGGCGAGAAGATCCCCGGCACCGAGCAGAACGAAGCGGCCAAGGCAGCCGGCAAGCAGTGATGGGGTGAGTGCCGCCGAGCCCCGCATCCCGCGGGATCGGCGGCCCACCCGGCCCATGGCAAAGAGCCCGCTTCGGCGGGCTCTTTCGCATGGCGGCCCTGGAAGCCGCAGCCGACCGCGCGATGATGGCGCCATGCCGGTGTCGTCTCCTTCGTCCCCACCCGAGCCGCCGCTCCTGGAAGGGCTTGCGCCCGTGGTCGCCGCCCACACCCGGCTGCTGATCCTGGGCAGCTTCCCGAGCCGCATCTCGCTCGAGAGGCGGCAGTATTATGCGAACCCCCGCAACCAGCTCTGGACACTCTTGCAAGCCCTCTGGCCCGAGCAGCCGCTTCCGCCTTCTCACGACTATGCCGGGCGCTGCCGGTGGATCCTCGATCGAGGCCTGGGGCTGTGGGACGTGTACGCACGCTGCCGGCGCACCGGCAGCCTGGATTCCGCCATCCGTGACGCCGAGCCCAACGACCTGCGCCAGCTCGATCTTCCCCGCCTCGAAGCCGTCGCCCACAACGGCGCCGCCAGCCATGCCCAGGCCATGCGGCTGGGCATGACAGGCGTGGTCGTCCATCGCCTGCCTTCCACCAGCCCGGCCCATGCCGCCTGGAGCCTGGCGCGCAAGACCGAGGCGTGGCGCGAGGTCTTTGCACGACACGGGCTTTGCGCATGAAGGCCCGCCGCAGCAAGCCGCAGGAGCTTCCCGAGGTCAACTTCTCGGACTGGGGCGACATCCGCTACCTGCACCTGGGCACGGAATGGGTGCAGGGCTCCATGCGCATCGATGCGCCCTTCGAGATCGAGCTGGAGTACGTGCAGCGCATGATGGCCTGGCTGCTCTTCGTCGAACCGTCCGAGGTGACCAAGCGCCATGCCATGCAACTGGGGCTGGGCGCGGCCTCGCTCACCAAGTTCTGCCGCAAGCAGCTGCGCATGCGCACCACCGCCATCGAGCTGAACCCGGCGGTGGTGGCCGCCTGCCGCGGCTGGTTCAAGCTGCCGCAGGACGACGCCAAGCTTCAGGTCGTGATCGCCGATGCCGCTGAAGAGGTGCGCGCCGCCCAGTGGCAGGGCCAAGTGCATGCGCTGCAGGTCGACCTGTACGACCACGAGGCGGCGGCGCCCGTGCTCGACAGCGCCGAGTTTTATGCCGATTGCCGCGGCGTGCTGGCCGAGGACGGCTGCATGACGGTCAACCTCTTCGGCCGCTCTTCCAGCTACGACCGCAGCGTCGAGAAGATCGCCGAGGCCTTCGGCGCCGATGCGCTGTGGGCCTTCAAGCCCACGCGTGAAGGCAACACCATCGTGCTGGCCCAGCGTACCCCGTCGCGGCCCAAGCGCGAACGGCTGGCCCAGCAGGCCGAAGTGGTCTCGGCGCGCTGGGGCCTGCCGGCGCCCAAGTGGCTGCGCGTGTTCAAACCCCTGCAGCCATGACCCGACCCGCGCGCTCCGGCATGCCGAACGCCCATCAAGGCCCGGTGGTGTTGCGCACCCTGGTGGAGTGGCTGGCGCAGGACGGCGTCATCAGCCGCGAGGAGGCTGACCGCACCATCGCCCGCTGCGCCCAGGCCGAGAGCAGCCAGCATCCGCTGGTGCGACTGGCCAACGTGGCCATCACCGGCGCCGCGGACGGGCGGCCGCTCGACCTGGAGCGGCTCACCGAGTGGCTGGCCGGCCGCGCGGGCCTGCCCTACCTGCGCATCGATCCACTCAAGGTGGACGTGGGCAAGGTGGCCGACGTGATGAGCGCGGCCTATGCCGAGCGCCACAAAGTGCTGCCGGTGCAGGTCGGCCCCACCGAGGTCATCGTGGCCACGGCCGAGCCCTTCATCGCCGACTGGGTGGCCGAGGTGGAGCGCCAGTCGCGCCGGCAGGTACGGCGCGTGGTGGCCAACCCGGTCGAGATCCATCGCTACACGGCCGAGTTCTTCGCCCTCGCGCGCTCGGTGCGCGCGGCGCAGAAGGCCGGCGGCCAGGCGGCGGCCACCAGCTTCGAGCAGTTGGTGGAGCTCGGCCGCAGCAACCGCCAGCTCGATGCCAACGACCAGAGCGTGGTGCAGGTGGTGGACTGGCTGTGGCAGTACGCCTTCGACCAGCGCGCCTCCGACATCCACCTGGAGCCGCGGCGCGAGCAGGGCGTGATTCGCTTCCGCATCGACGGGGTGCTGCATCCGGCCTACCAGATGCCGCTCACTGTGATGAGCGCCATGATCGCCCGCATCAAGCTGCTGGGCCGCATGGACGTGGTCGAGAAGCGCCGCCCGCTGGACGGCCGCATCAAGACCCGTCGCCTGCGCCCGGCGCTGCCCGGCGCCGAGGCCGCCGGCACCGGCACGGCAGCGCATGAGGAGGTGGAGATGCGCCTCTCCACATTGCCCACGGCCTTCGGCGAGAAGATGGTGATGCGCATCTTCGACCCCGACACCGTGGTCAAGGACCTGGACGCGCTGGGCTTCTCGGCCCACGACGCGGCGCGCTGGAAGTCGCTCGTCGCGCATCCGCACGGCATCATCCTCGTGACCGGCCCGACCGGCTCGGGCAAGACCACCACGCTGTATTCGACGCTGCGCCGCGTGGCGACCGAGGAGGTCAACGTCAGCACCATCGAGGACCCGATCGAAATGATCGAGCCCTCGTTCAACCAGACCCAGGTGCAGCACCATCTGGACTTCGGCTTCACCGAGGGCCTGCGCGCCCTCATGCGGCAGGACCCGGACATCATCATGGTGGGCGAGATCCGTGATCTGGACACCGCCGAGATGGCCGTCCAAGCCGCGCTCACCGGCCACCTGGTGTTCAGCACGCTTCACACCAACGATGCGCCCAGCGCCATCTCGCGCCTGATGGAACTGGGCGTGCCCGCGTACCTGGTCAACGCCACGCTGCTGGGCGTGATGGCCCAGCGTCTGGTGCGCACGCTGTGCCCGCACTGCAAGCAGCTCGACGACGAGGTGACGCGCGAGACGCTCGATGAGCTGGCTTCGCCCTGGCGCGTGAGCGGCGGCACCGTGCGGGCCTACAAGCCCGTCGGCTGCATCGAATGCCGCATGACCGGCTACCGCGGCCGCACCGGCCTGTACGAGCTGATGATGGTGAGCGAGAGCTTCCGCGGCCTGCTGGGCCAGGCGCCCGACATCGGTGCGCTGCGTCGGCAGGCGGTGGCCGACGGCATGCGGCCGCTGCGTCTGGCGGGTCTGCTGCGCGTCGCCGAGGGGCTGACCACCGTGGCCGAAGTGCTCGCGGCCACGCCGGCCCTGCAGGAAAGAAGCTGATCGCGGCCGGGGCAACCCCGGGCTAACCCTGAACTCAGGTTAGGTGGAATCCACATCGAAGCTGACTTGTGGCTGACCAAAAATCCGCCCACTCTTTTTTGTGTGGAGACCGTTCGTGAAGATCAAAAGTCAGAAGGACTTTTTCGCGGGCCTCATGTTCACGCTGGTCGGGGCCGGGTTCGCCTGGGGCGCCACGACCTACACCGTGGGCAGCGGGGCGCGCATGGGTCCGGGGTATTTCCCCCTCATGCTGGGCATCGTGCTGGCCATCCTGGGCCTGGTGGTCATCTTCGGCTCGCTGACCGTGGAGACGGTGGACGGCGAGCCCATCGGCAAGATCGCCTGGAAGCCGCTGGTGTTCATCATCGCGGCCAACCTCGTGTTCGGCGTGCTGTTGGGCGGCCTGCCCAGCATCGGCCTGCCGGCCATGGGCCTGATCATCGGCATCTACGCGCTGGTGATCATTGCCGCCCTGGCTGGCGCCGAGTTCTCGCTCAAGCTGGCGCTGATCCTCGGCACCATCCTCGCGGTGGGCAGCTACCTCGCATTCATCGTCGGCCTGAAGCTGCAGTTCCAGGTCTGGCCCACGTTCATCACCGGCTGATCGGCGCAATCCCATGGATCTGATTACCAACCTTTCGATCGGCTTCGGCGCGGCCTTCACGCTGCAGAACCTGATCTATGCCTTTGTCGGCTGCCTGCTGGGCACGCTGATCGGCGTGCTGCCCGGCATCGGCCCGGTGGCGACCATCGCCATGCTGCTGCCGGCGACCTACGCGCTGCCCCCGGTGGCGGCGCTGATCATGCTGGCCGGCATCTATTACGGCTCGCAGTATGGCGGCTCCACTACCGCCATCCTTGTGAACCTGCCTGGGGAATCGGCCTCGGTGGTGACCGTGATCGACGGGCATGCCATGGCCAAGGCGGGGCGCGGGGGGCCGGCGCTTGCGGCCGCCGGCCTGGGCTCCTTCTTCGCCGGCTGCGTGGGCACGCTGATCCTGGCGGCCTTTGCGCCGCCGCTGACCGAGCTGGCCTTCAAGTTCGGCCCGGCCGAGTACTTCAGCCTGATGATCCTGGGCCTGATCGGCGCGGTGGTTCTGGCCTCCGGTTCCCTGCTCAAGGCCATCTGCATGATCGTGCTCGGCCTGCTGCTGGGTCTGGTGGGCACGGACGTGAATTCGGGCGTGGCCCGCTATAGCTTCGACATTCCGGAACTCACGGACGGCATCGGCTTCATCGCCATCGCCATGGGCGTGTTCGGCTATGGCGAGATCATCTCCAACCTGGCCAAGCCCGAGGAAGACCGCGAGATCTTCACCGCCAAGCTGCAGGGCCTGTGGCCCACCAAGGAAGACTTCAAGCGCATGACGCCCGCCGTGCTGCGCGGCACGGCGCTGGGTTCGGCCCTGGGCATCCTGCCCGGCGGCGGCGCGCTGCTGTCGTCCTTCGCGTCGTACACGCTGGAGAAGAAGCTCAAGCCGCGTCCGGGCGAAGTCCCGTTCGGCAAGGGCAACATCCGCGGCGTGGCGGGCCCCGAGTCGGCCAACAACGCCGGCGCGCAGACCTCCTTCATCCCGCTGCTGACGCTGGGCATTCCGCCCAACCCGGTGATGGCGCTGATGGTGGGCGCGATGACCATCCACAACATCCAGCCCGGCCCGCAGGTGATGACCAGCAACCCGGAACTGTTCTGGGGCCTGATCGCCTCGATGTGGATCGGCAACCTGATGCTGATCATCCTGAACCTGCCGCTGATCGGCATGTGGATCAAGCTGCTGTCGATTCCGTACAAGTGGCTGTTCCCGGCGATCGTGCTGTTCTGCGCCATCGGCGTGTACTCGACCAACAACAACACCTTCGACGTGTGGATGGTGGCCATCTTCGGCGTGGTGGGCTATGCCTTCATCAAGATGGGCTGCGAGCCGGCGCCGCTGCTGCTGGGCTTCATCCTGGGACCGATGATGGAGGAGAACCTGCGCCGTGCGCTGCTGCTGTCGCGCGGCGAATGGAGCGTGCTGGTCACGCGGCCGATCTCGGCCGGCCTGCTGCTGATGGCGGTGCTGCTCCTGGTGATCGTGCTGCTGCCTTCGGTCAAGTCCAAGCGCGAGGAAGCCTTCGTCGAAGAATGACGGGGGCGGCGGCGTGCGGCCAGCGGCACGCCCCTTGCACCAACGAACGGCACCTTCGGGTGCCGTTTTTCTTTGGGCGGGCGAGTGCAGTGCGATTCATAGATGGGCTGCATGAATTCATCAACCAAATCCATTTCCTCATCAGTCCCGAAAGCGTTCCAATCGGCGCCGCGCGGCCGCCGGGCCGACCGCCACCCACCATTCCCTCTTCTTCGCTCTTGACGATGCAACGCAGACATTTCCTGCAGGCCGCCTCGGCGTCCCTGCTTCCCGCCGGCGCCGCGCTGGCGCAGAGCTATCCGTCCAAGCCCATCCGGTTGATCGTGCCCTTTCCGGCCGGCGGCGCCACCGACCTGTTCGCCCGCACCCTGTCGCAGAAGATGGGCGAGAAGCTCGGCAACGCGCTGGTGGTGGACAACAAGCCCGGCGCCGGCGGTGCCATCGGCTCCGATCTGGCGGCCAAGGCGCCGGCCGACGGCTACACGCTGCTGCTGGCCACCACCAGCACGCATTCGGTGGGCCCGTCGATCAATCCCAGGCTGCCCTACGACACGGTGCGCGACTTCACGCCCATCGTCCACGTGGGCAACGCGCCCAGCATCATGCTGGTGCCCAACAGCTCGCCCGCACGCAGCGTCAAGGAATGGATCGAACTGGCCCGCAAGAACCCCGGCAAGTTCAACTACGCCTCCAGCGGCAACGGCACCGTGGTGCAGCTGACGGCGGAACTGTTCAAGTCGATGGCCGGCGTGTTCGTCACGCACATCCCCTACAAGGGCACGGCCCTGGCCATGCCCGACCTGATGAGCGGCAAGGTGGACCTGCTGTTCGATTCGCTGCCCACGGGCCTGCCCTTCGTGCGTGACGGACGTCTGCGCGCGCTGGCCGTCACTTCGCTCAAGCGCAGCCCGCTGGTTCCCGATCTTCCGCCGGTGGCCGACACGCTGCCGGGCTTCGAATCGGTGACCTGGTTCGGCCTGTACGGCCCCAAGGGTCTGCCTGCCGACCTGGTGGCGCGCGTCAACACCGCAGCGGCGCAGGCCATCACCGATCCCGAGGTGCGCGAGAAGCTCGACAAGCTGGGCATCGAGCCCACCACCAGCACGCCGGCCCAGTTCGCGGCCATGGTGGCGCAGGACGCCGCCAAGTGGAAGAAGATCATCGTCGAGCGCAAGATCACCAACGACTGACCGCCCTCGACCCCCAGACACACAGGACCTTGCAGGAGAGACCCATGAAGCGCTTCGACTACGGCAACCCCTATCCCTCCACCCGCATCCCGGTCTTCGCCCGCAACGTGGTGTCGACCTCGCATCCGCTGGCCGCGCAGGCCGGCCTGCGCATGCTGCACCAAGGCGGCAACGCGGTGGATGCCGCCATCGCCACCGCGGCCGTCATGACGCTGGTGGAGCCGGTGAGCAACGGCCTGGGCAGCGATGCCTTCTGCATCCTGTGGGACGGCCAGCAACTGCATGGCCTGAACAGTTCCGGCTGCGCGCCTTCGGCCTGGACGCCCGAATATTTCCGCCGCAAGCATGGCGCCGATGGCACCACACCACCCATGCGCGGCATGGATTCGGTGACGGTGCCGGGCGCCGTGGGCGCCTGGGCCGCGCTGTCGGAGCGCTTCGGCAAGCTGCCCTTCGCCGACCTGATGGTGCCGGCCATCGAAGTGGCCGAACGCGGCTACCTGATCCCGCCCGTGGTGCAGCAGAAGTGGGCCGCGGCCACGCCGATCCTGCACGACCAGCCGGGCTTCGCGCAGAGCTTCATGCCCTGGGGCCGCGCGCCCGAGGTGGGCGAGTTGTTCCGCTTTCCGGCCGCGGCACGCGCGCTGCGCGCCATCGGCCAGACGCGCGGCGAGGCCTTCTACCGCGGCGAGATCGCCGACGCGCTGGCCCGCTTCTCGGCGGCCAACGGCGGCAGCCTGACGACGGCTGATCTGGCCAACTGGAAGCCCGAGTGGGTCACGCCGGTGAGCAAGGACTACCGCGGCTACACGCTGCACGAGATCCCGCCCAACGGCCAGGGCATCGCGGCGCTGATCGCGCTGGGCATCCTGTCGAACTTCGACATCGCCGACATGGCCATCGACTCGGCGCAGGCCCAGCATCTGCAGATCGAGGCCATGAAGCTGGCCTTCGCCGACGTCTACCGCTATGTGTCCGAGCCATCGTCGATGACGGTGACCCCCGAGCAAATGCTCGATGACGCCTATCTGGCGAGCCGTGCCAAACTGATCGACATGCACCGCGCACAGGACTTCCAGGCCGGCAACCCGGTCAAGGGCGGCACCATCTACCTCACGGCCGCGGACGAGAACGGCATGATGGTCAGCTTCATCCAGAGCAACTACATGGGCTTCGGCTCGGGCTGCGTGGAGCCGGAATTCGGCATCAGCCTGCAGAACCGCGGCCACGGCTTCAGCCTGAAGGACGGCAGCCCCAACCAGGTGGCCCCGGGCAAGCGGCCCTTCCACACCATCATCCCGGGCTTCCTCACGCAGGACGCCCAGCCGGTGATGAGCTTCGGCGTGATGGGCGGCAACATGCAGCCGCAGGGCCACATGCAGACGCTGGTGCGCATGATCGACCATCACCAGAATCCGCAGGCCGCCTGCGATGCGCCCCGCTGGCGCTTCAACGCCGGGCTGAACATCAATGTGGAGTCGGCCATGGCGCCCGGCGTGGTCGAGGGCCTGCGCGGCATGGGCCACGAGATCGATGTCATCAACGACTCGTACCAGGACTTCGGCGCCGGCCAGTTCATCTGGCGCATGGGCGATCCGAAGACCGAGGGCTATGTGATCGCCAGCGATCCGCGGCGCGACGGCCTCGCCGCCGGTTGGTGAGATGAGCAGCGGCGCGGCGTCTTCCTCCGTTTCCCCCAAGGCCCGCGCCGGCATGGGCACCGGCCTGCTGCTGGCGGTGTTCGGTGCCATCGCCTTCAGCGGCAAGGCCATCATCGTCAAGCTGGCCTATCGCCATGGCGTGGATGCCGTCACGCTCATCATGCTGCGAATGCTCTTCGCGCTGCCGCTGTTCGCGGTGATGGCGTGGTGGGCAGGGCGGGGCAAGCCGCCGCTCACGCAGCGCGACTGGCTGGGCGTGTTCGGGCTGGGGCTCACGGGCTACTACCTGGCGAGCTTCCTGGACTTCGCCGGGCTGGCCTACATCTCGGCCAGCCTGGAGCGGCTGATCCTCTACCTTAACCCCACGCTGGTGATGCTGTTCGGCTGGGCGGTGTACCGCCGAAAGGTGCGCGGCAAACAGCTGTTGGGCGCGGCCATCAGCTATGCGGGCGTCATGCTGGTCTTCGGCCACGAGCTCGGCCTCGGGCAGGGCGGTGCGACGGCCTGGGGGGCCTTCCTGGTCTTCCTGAGTGCGATCAGCTATGCCATCTACCTCGTGTGGAGCGGCGAGTTCGTCAAACGACTGGGCTCGCTGCGACTGGTGGGTCTGGCCACGACGGTGGCCTGTCTGCTGTGCATCGGCCAGTACCTGGTGCTGCGGCCCGTCGGCACGGTGATGGATGTGGCGCCGCAGGTGGTCTGGCTGTCGGTGCTCAATGCCACGCTGTGCACCGCCGTGCCGGTGCTGGCCGTGATGATGGCCATCGAGCGCATTGGGCCCGCGGTTGCGGCGCAGACGGGCATGATCGGACCGATGTCCACGCTGCTGATGGGTGTGGTGCTGCTCGGCGAGCCCTTCACCGTGTGGATTGCCGCGGGGACGGCCTTGGTGCTGGCTGGCATCTACGTCTTCACCCGGCCTTGAGCGCACTCGTCATTGCGCGTGCGCGGCGGTCGCGCAGCGGCGGTTGCCGGTCCCGCAGGCTGTACAGGCACTCCCCTCGGCCGAGCACGGATCGCCCGGCTCCGCTACCCTTGCGCCCCATCGCCGCACGGCTGGCCCGGCGCGGCATTCATCTAGGAGTCTTCTACACATGGATCTGGGTATTGCAGGCAGAACGGCGCTGGTGTGCGGCGCCAGCAAGGGTTTGGGCTTTGGCTGCGCGCAGGCGCTGCGGCGCGAGGGCGTCAATGTGGTGATCGTGGCGCGCGGCGCCGAGGCGCTGCAGGCCGCCGCCGCCAAGCTGGAGGCCGAGCGCCCGGCCAGTAGTGGCGATGCGCCATTCGTCAAATGGGTGGCGGCCGACATCACCACCGCCGAGGGCCGTGCCCAGGCCTTCGCCTCCCACGCCGACTACGACATCGTGGTCACCAACGCCGGTGGTCCGCCGCCCGGCGACTTCCGCGACTGGGACCGCGAAGCCTGGATCAAGGCCGTGGACGCCAACATGCTCACGCCCATCGAGCTGATCAAGGCGACCGTGGATGGCATGGCCGCCCGTGGCTTCGGCCGCATCGTCAACATCACCTCCAGCTCGGTGAAGGCGCCGATCGACATCCTGGGCCTGTCGAACGGCGCGCGCAGCGGCCTGACGGGCTTCGTGGCCGGCGTGGCGCGCACCGGTCTCGCGGCCAAGGGCGTGACGATCAACAACCTGCTGCCCGGCAGCTTCGACACCGATCGGCTGCAGGGCACCGCCGCCGCCGCGGCCAAGAAGACCGGCCAGAGCGTGGACGCCATTCACGAGGCACGCAAGAAGACCATTCCCGCGCGCCGCTTCGGCACGCCCGAGGAATTCGGCGCCATCTGTGCCTTCCTGTGCAGCATGCATGCGGCCTATGTCACCGGCCAGAACTGGCTGGCGGACGGCGGCGCGTACCCGGGCACCTACTGACCCGCAGCGACCGGCGCCTTGCAAGGGCGCCCGGTCCCGCCCCGCATCGGCTGCGATCCCGCACGACAACCCAGGAGATGAACCCATGAGCCAGAAGAGCAAAGCCATCCGCATCGACCGCCAGGGCGGTCCCGAGGAACTGAAGCTGGTGGAGGTGGAGGTCGGTGAACCCGGCGCCGGCGAGATCCGTGTGCGTCACCATGCGGTCGGCCTGAACTTCATCGACGTGTACCAGCGCAATGGCCTCTATCCCTTTCCCATGCCGCTGCAACTGGGCATGGAGGCGGCCGGTGTGGTCGAGGCGGTGGGCGAGGGCGTGACGCATCTTGCCGTGGGCGACCGCGTGGCATACGCCAGCCAGCCGCCCGGCGCCTACTGTGAGCGCCGCGTGATGCCGGCGCGCTGCGTGTGCCGGCTGCCCGACGCGATCTCCTTCGAGACCGGCGCGGCCATGATGCTCAAGGGCCTGACGGCGCAGTACCTGCTCAAGAAGACGCTGCCCGCCGAAGGCCTGCAGCCGGGCGACTTCGTGCTCTTCCACGCGGCGGCCGGCGGGGTCGGCCTGATCGCCTGCCAGTGGGCCAAGGCGCTGGGCCTGCAACTGATCGGCACCGCCGGCAGTGACGCCAAGTGCGAGCTGGCGCTGGCCCACGGCGCCGCGCATTGCATCAACTACAGCCGCGAGGACTTCGCCGAGCGGGTCAGGCAGATCACCGGCGGCAAGGGCGTGAAGGTGGTCTACGACTCGGTGGGCAAGGACACCTTCGAGGGTTCGTTGAACAGCCTGCGGCCCTTCGGCCTGCTGGCCAGCTTCGGCAACGGCTCGGGACCGGTGCCTCCGGTCAACATCGGCCAGCTGGGCGCCAAGGGCTCGCTCTACATCACGCGGCCGACGCTGTTCACCCACATCGCCACGCGCGAAAGCACCCAGGCCATGGCCGACGACCTGTTCGCCGTGGTGCAGAGCGGCGCGGTCAAGATCCCGGTGGAGCAGCGCTACCGCCTGGAGGACGTGCAGCAGGCGCACCGCGACCTGGAAGCCCGCAAGACCACCGGCTGCACCGTGCTCACGCTGGACTGACCGCCGCGGCCTCGTCTTGCGCGGGGCACTTCAGGCGGAGGGAACGGCGCCCTGCGCTTCGCGCTCGCGCGCGGTGGCGCGCACCAGTTCCCACACGCGCAACGCCAGCGGCGAAGGCTGGCGGTTGCGCCGGTGCACCAGCACGATGGCCCGTTCCACCTTGGGCGTCAGCGGCCGCACCTGCAGGCCGTTCAAGCCGCCCGGCGGCAGGCCCAGGGCCGGCATCACGCTGATGCCCAGGCCGGCCACCACCATCTGGAAGACCGTGGTCGGATGGCCGAGCTCCTGCGACACCGGACATTGCGCGCCATGCCGCGCCAGCGCCTCATCGATCAGCCGCCGGCTGCCCGAGGCATGGTCCAGCAGCACCAGCGGCTCGCCGTCCAGCGCGGACCAGGGCACCGCCGACTTGCGCGCCAGCCGGTGCCCCTGCGGCAGGACCAGCACGAAGGGGTCGCGCATGATGGCCTCGGAATGCAGGTCCTCGTCGGCGGAGGGCTCGATCACCACGCCGAAGTCCACCTCGCCGGCCCGCACGCTGGTGAGCACGTCCTGCTGGATGCGGTCGAGCAGCAGCAGCTGGATGTCGGGCTCCTCGCGCACGCAGGCGGCGATGCAGGCTGGCATCAGGTAGGCCGACAGCGTCGGGCTGCTGGCCACACGGACCTTGCCGCGGCGCAGTCGGCCCAGGTCGCGCACTTCGGCGAGGGACTGGTCCAGCTCGTCCAGCACGCGTGCCAGCTTGAGCGCGAGGGCCCGGCCCGCTTCGGTCAGGGCGACCTCGCGCGTGGTTCGGTCCAGCAGCTTCAGGCCCAGCTGCGACTCCAGCTCGTGGATGGCGCGGCTCACGGCAGGCTGGGTCAGCCCCACCTCCTGCCCGGCCCGGCTGAAGTTGCGCAGCTGCGCCACGGCAAGGAAGACACGGAGCTGGCGCAGCGACACATTCATGCGGCTGGATCATAAAACCATCAGATAAATCCATTTCCCTTTGATGGAGCAGAGGCGTCCAATCGCCTCATGACATCGCTCGCCCGCTTCCTGCCCGATCGCTTCACGCTGATGCTGATCGGCACCGTGACCCTGGCCAGCCTGCTGCCCGCGCAGGGGCGCGTGGCGGTCGGCATGGAAACCCTCACCACGATCGCCATCGCGGCGCTGTTCTTCCTGCACGGCGCCCGGCTGTCGCGCGAGGCCGTGCTGGCCGGCGTGGGCCACTGGCGGCTGCACCTGCTGGTGCTGGCCAGCACCTTCGTGCTGTTCCCGCTGCTGGGGCTCGCGCTCAAGCCGCTGCTGCAGCCGCTGGTCACGCCAACGCTCTACACCGGCGTGTTGTACCTGTGCGTGCTGCCTTCGACGGTGCAGTCGTCCATCGCGCTCACGGCCATGGCCCGCGGCAATGTGCCGGCGGCCGTGTGCAGCGCCTCGGCCTCTACCCTGCTGGGCGTGTTGCTGACGCCGGTGCTGGTCAACTTGCTGGTGGTGCCCGGCCACCATGCCGATGCCTCGCTGGACGCCATCGGCCGCATCCTGCTGCAGCTGATGGTGCCTTTCGTGGCCGGTCACCTGCTGCGTCCCTGGGTCGGTGGCTTCGTGCAGCGCAATGCCAAGATGCTGAAGTGGGTGGACCAGGGCTCGATCCTGCTGGTGGTCTACACGGCCTTCAGCGCCGCGGTGGTGAAGGGCCTGTGGCACCAACTGCCGCTGTCTGCCCTGATCGCCGTGGCGGTGGTGAGTGCGCTGCTGCTGGCCCTGGCGCTGGGCGTCACCAACGCCGTCGCCAAGCGTCTGGGCTTCTCCATCGAGGACCGTATCGCCATCGTGTTCTGCGGCTCCAAGAAGAGCGTGGCCAGCGGCGTGCCCATGGCCAACGTGCTGTTCCCTGCCTCGGCGGTGGGGCCGATCGTGCTGCCGGTGATGCTGTACCACCAGATCCAGCTGATGGTGTGCGCGGTGCTGGCGCAGCGCTATGCGCGGCGGGCCGAGCCGGCGCTCGCCGATGGCGCAGCGGCTGCGGCGCCGCGGACGGCCTGAACGGTCGTTTCCTCCAGAGCCGCTGCCGCGAGCCGGGTCCATTCGAAGGCTCGACGGCCCCGGTGGACCATGGCTGGCATCATGCCGGCCCCCTTTCCTGTCGCAGCCTGCGCGGCCCCCCCTGCCCATGACGTCGCCTTCCGCCTCCATTCCGCCCGAAGCCGCTGCTCTCGTGGATTTCTGGCGTGCTTCGCAGCCGAACTGGTTCCGCAAGAGCGATGCCTTCGATGCGGCGCTGTTCGACCGCTACCTTCAGTCGCATCTGGCGGCGGCGCGCGGTGAACGCGATGACTGGGCTGCGACGCCGACAGGCGCCCTGGCGCTGCTGATCCTGCTGGACCAGTTCCCGCGCAATGCCTTTCGTGGAACGGCCCACATGTATGCGACCGATCCGCGCGCGCGGGCCGTTGCCAGCCGGGCACTGGATCAAGGGCATGAGATGGGGGTGGAGCCGCCGTTGCGGCTCTTCTTCTGCCTGCCCTTCGCGCATTCGGAAGAGCTGGCCGACCAGCAGCGCTCGGTCGCGCTCTACCGCCGCCTCGCGCCCGAGGCCCTGCGCCATGGCGAGGAGCACCGGGACATCGTCGAGCGCTTCGGGCGCTTCCCGCACCGCAACGCGATCCTTCTGCGGCAGAGCACGCCGGAGGAGGAGGCCTTCCTGGCCGAGGGCGGCTTCGCGGGTTGAGCCGACGTCGTCGATCATCGGCGTTGAACTGGCGCAAAGCCTGAACACAGACAGGCCCCGCAGCGCAGCGCCGAAGCGCGCCACGGGGGGTGTGCGCGATCAGCGCACTTCGGTGATGAACTGCTCGCGCGGGCGGCGCACCTTCTTCAGGTTCACCAGCCAGTCGCCGTCGGCCTGGCGGTAGCCCAGCGGCAGGATCGCGACGCTGCGCAGACCGCGCGCGCGCAGTTGCAGGATCTCGTCGAGCGCGGCGGGGTCGAAGCCTTCCATGGGCGTGCTGTCGACCTGCTCGAAGGCGGCGGCGATGACGGCCGCGCCCAGACCAATGTAGGCCTGGCGGGCGGCATGCTCGAAGTTCTGCTCGGCGGGCCGGCCCGGGTAGGCGGCCAGCAGCTTCTGGCGGTAGGCCTCCCAGCCTTCGTTGCGGAAGCCGCGCTCCTCGTTCACCAGGTCGAACATGTGGTTGATGCGCTCGGCCGTGTAGTGGTCCCAGGCGGCAAAGACCAGCAGGTGGGAGCCTTCGGTGACCTGGGCCTGGTTCCAGGCGATGGCCTGGATGCGCTGGCGCACTTCGGGGTTGGTGACGACGATCACTTCGAAGGGCTGCAGGCCGCTGGAGGTGGGCGCGAGGCGGATCGCTTCCAGGATGCGCTCGACCTTGTCGGCCGGCACGGCCTTGGCGGGGTCCATCTTCTTGGTGGCGTAGCGCCACTGCAGCGTGTCCAGCAGTCCGGTGGCGTCTTGGTGGTGCTTCGTCAGGTCGTTCATCGGGCCTTCTCCCAGGCGTGGTTTCAGAGGGCGCTGATCATCGTGCGGGTGCGTGGATGTCAGCCTTGGGTCAGCTCAATATCCCGAGCGCGGCCGGTGGTCTGCGTGACGGCGAGCAACGGTGCGGCGAATGGTGTAAGTGCGGTGGGGCTCGGCGGATCAGGCCCGTGGTGGCCGCGGACTTGGCGTGCTTGGGCCGGTTGGCTGAGGCGCTGCTGGGTGGGGTGTGGATGGACCGTTTGAGTTGGGCGGATTTGGTGGGACGCTTGGGGAGCCAGCCTGGTTGAGGGCAGGGCGGGCGCGCGAGGAACGGCCCGGCGTGGGCTCATGGCAAGGCGGTCGGCACTGCGTGCCGACTCCGCTGCGATGCTCGCGAACCCGGCCCGCGGCAGAACTCGCTGCGCTGCCTGCGGCAGCTCCGCTCAAACAACTGCCGCGAGTCAGATCACGAAGCGGGCCTGTCCTTCGGCAGGCCCGCGGCCGGGTCCGCTGCGCTTCTCGCCGCCTCGCAAATCGCCCGCGCCGGGCCATTCCTCGCGCGCGGACACCGGGTGCTCGATCGGCCGGTACGAAGGCTGTGGGCTCTCGGCGGCGCTTCGAGGTCATTGCCGGCGTCATGCCGTGCAGCAACGATGCTCAAGGCGTGCCTTGCCTTTTCAGGGCTGCGCAGGGCTTCGACGAGCTCAGCCCGAACTGTTGGGGGCGGTGATACGGACGGATTCTTCGCCTCTTCACGTCCTCGCGTCCTCGCGTCGCTGCGGGCTTGCGGGCTTGCGGGCTTGCAGCACCGGCGGTCAGTTCCGGTCCGGGCGGTGGCCCGCCCCCGTCCGGACCGGCGCACCCGCCCTGACCGACACCTGTATCGCGCGGCAGCCAGCAACGGGCCGTGTCAAAGCCCTCAGTGCGGGTCGTCCGCCCCGACCAGTGACGACCGCAACCGGCTGGGCGCCAGCGCCCCCGCCGAGTCCAGGATCGGGTACGCGATGGAGCAGATGTGCGAGTTGATGCGCTTCAGGTCGCTGATCAGGTCGATGTGCAGCGAACTCGTCTCCATGCTCGGCGCCGTGCGGTCCATCAGCCGCGTGAGGTGGGTGTTGGCATAGGCCCGCTCCAGATCGCGGAAGCGCACCTTCTCCTCCAGCAGCTTCTGCGCGTCGCGCACATTGCCGTTGAGGAACACGCTCATGCCCAGCCGCAGGTTGGCCACCAGTCGCTCGTGCATCTCCACGATCTCTGCCATGCCCGCCTCGGAGAAGTTGCGGTGCGGCCGGATCTTCTTGTCCTCGATGTCGGAGATCACCCGCTCGATGATGTCGCCGATCTGCTCCATGTTGATGGTGAAGCTGATGATGTCCGTCCAGCGCCGGCTCTCCTCCTCGCCCAGCGCCTCGCGCGAGATCTTGGTGAGGTAGTACTTGATGTCCGAGTAGAGCCGGTCGACCTGGTCGTCCATCTTGCGCAACTCCTCGGCCAGCCGCAGGTCGTTGCTGCGGATGACCGTGAGCACGCCGATCAGCATGCTCTCCACCACGTCGGCCTGGTGCAGCGCCTCGCGCGCGGCGTTGGAGATGGCCAGGGTGGGCGTGGAGAGTGCAGAAGGGTCGAGGTGCCGCGGCCGCGAGCCGGTGGCCGGCGTGCGGGGCACCGGCACCAGCTTCATCGACAGCTTGGCCACGGCCGTCGTCAGACCGATGAAGGCCACGCTCGCGATTACGTTGAAGGCCAGGTGGAACATCACGACCAGCTGCGCCGGCGAATCCACGAGCGAGGTCGGCGCGTGACGCAGCACCAGCCCCACAAAGGGCGCCGCGATCACCACGCCCAGCAGCTTGAACAGGAAGTTGCCCACGGTCACCTGCCGCACCGCGGGCGGCGACTTGGCCGTCGTCAGCACGGCCAGCAGCCCGCTGCCGAGGTTGGCACCGAGCACCAGGCCCAGCGCCACGTCCAACGGCACCACCGCGCCCGTGGCCATCGCCGCCACCAGCAGCACCACGGCCAGGCTGGAGTAGGCGACCACGGCCAGCGCAGCGCCCACCGTGATCTCCAGCATCAGGTCGCTGGTGATCGAGGCGATCACGGCGCGCATGGCCTCGCTCTCGAACAGCGGGCCGGTCGCCTGCACCACCAGCTGCAGTGCCAGCAGCATGAGCCCAAGGCCGATCAGGATGCGGCCGAACCGCCCCGCTGCGCTGGCCGGCCGGGTGATCGACAGCACCACGCCCGTGAAGATGAAGAGCGGCGACAGCCAGGAAAGATCGGTGGAGAACAGCACCGACATCAGCGCCGTGCCGATGTCAGCGCCGCGCATCACCGCCAGCGCCGAAGGCAACGTGATCAGCCCCTGCCCCACGAAGGACGAGGTCATCAGCGAGGTGGCCGTGCTCGACTGCACCAGCGCCGTCACGCCGATGCCCGCCAGAGCCGCCGAGAAGCGGTTGCCCAGGCTGCGCTGCAACAACCTGCGCAAGTCGCCCCCGAACACGCGCAGCACCCCCGTGCGCACGAGATGGGTGCCCCACACGAGCAGGGCGACGGCGGCAAGCAGGTTCAGCAGATGCTTCATGGACGGGGTGCGTCTCCTTCGTGAAGAGTGGCAGTGGAAAACGGGGCAACCATTCTGCACGCCTCGTGCCAGCCTGGCCGTAGGCTGAGGACCAGTTCTCTGCGGCCGCTGCATGCGGGTGCGCAGCGCCAGCAGAGCGCAGGCCTTGGCTGGTCCGTCATGGATGTGGCGTTCAGTCGATCAACGCGCCGTTGTCATGAAAGGGATACGGCCCCTCGAAGACGCCGCTTGCGGCCAGGTGCGTCACCAGCCGCTGGCCGTCCCACGCATGCACGCGAAAGCCGGGCGGCTCCAGCGTCCAGGCCGAGGGCGCATCGGGCGCCAGGTCCAGGCAGACCTGATGCGCGGGGGCCGGCGCGGTGCTGGCCACGGTGCCGCCGAAGCGCACGTCGATGGCGCGGTGCAGGTGGCCGCAGATGATGCGCTCCACGTTGGGATGCTGCCGCACCAGCGCTTCCAGCTCGGCCGCGCCTTCGAGCAGGCCGATGTCGTCCATGTGGCCGATCAGCGTGCGGAAGGGCGGATGGTGCATGGCGATCACCACCGGCTGCCCGCGGCTGGCCTCCAACTCGCGCGCCAGCCAGTCGAGCCGGCGGCTGCACAGCGAGCCATGCGAGGCGCCGGGCGTCACCGTGTCGAGTGCGATCAGCCGCAGCGGCCCGACCGCCACGTTGAACTGCACGAACTCGCCGTCGCCCAGGTAGCCGTGCGTGGGAAAGCTGCGGCGCAGCTGCACCCGCTCGTCATGGTTGCCCGGCAGCAGGTAGACGGGCGTGGCGCCCAGGGGCGCCAGCAGCTCGGCCAGGTGCGCGTATTCCGCCTCGCGCCCGAAGTCGCTCAGGTCGCCGGTGATCACGATGGCGTCGGGCGCCTGCCGCAGCCGCCGCACGCTGGCCACCGCCTCACGCAGGTAGGGCGCGGTGTCGATACGTCCATAGGCCAGGCGGCCGGGTTCGCGGATGTGCAGGTCGGTGAGCTGCACGAGGAAGGTGGGTCGGGTCATCAGGCAATCTCCGTGGCGGGCATCAGGCGGTCGGCGGTGGTGCGGATGCCCACCTGCTGGTCCTGCTGCCAAGGGCAGTCGCGGCCAGCCTCGGCCAGCAGCGGCGGCTGGTCGCCGGTGTCCAGCCGCAGCTGCACACGCTCGCCCAGGAAGGTCCGTTGCACGACCCGGGCCTGGCCCCAGCCGGTCTGCGGGGGGCCGAGTTCGATGTCCTCAGGCCGCACCAGCAGCGCCGGTTGCGCGGCCAGGCCATCGGGGCAGGGCAGCGCCACGCCGCCCAGCATGACCACGCCCTGCTGGCGCGCGGCGTCGTTGCGGTCGAGGCGGTTCACCCGGCCCAGGAACTCGGCCACGAAGGGATGGGCCGGCGTGCGGTACAGGTCCTCGCCGCGGCCCACCTGCACGATGCGGCCGCCGCGCATCACCGCCAAGCGGTCGGCGATGGCCAGGGCCTCCTGCTGGTCGTGCGTGACGTGCACGGCCGTGATGTGCAGCCGGCGCAGCAACTCGGCCAGCTCGTCGCGGAGCGACTCCTTGAGCTTGGCGTCCAGCGCGGCCAGCGGCTCGTCGAGCAGCAGCACGCGCGGGCGCACTGCCACCGCGCGGGCCAGGGCCACGCGCTGGCGCTGGCCGCCGGAGAGCTCGGACGGGCGCTTGTGTTCGAGGCCGGTCAGGCGCGTCAGCTCCACCAGCTCGCCCACCGTGCGTTCGACCTCGGCCGCCGGCGTGCCGCGGATGCGCAAACCGTAGCCGATGTTGGCGGCCACGCTCATCTGCGGAAAGAGGGCATAGCTCTGGAACACCATGCCCACGTTGCGCCGCTCCACCGGACGGTCGCTCACGTCCTGGCCGCCGAAGAGGATGCGTCCGCCCGCGTCCATGCCCTCCAGGCCGGCAATCAGGCGCAGCAGCGTGGTCTTGCCGCAGCCCGAGGGGCCGAGCAGGGCCAGCACCTCGCCAGGTTCCACATGCAGGTCGGTGGGCTGCAGGCCGCGCGTGCCGTCGGCATAGGTCTTGGCGCAGCGTTCGATGTCGATGGCCGTTCGTTCAAGTTCCATGGTGTTTGCGAATGAAGTCCGCGGCGGCCTGCAGGCCCCAGAGCACGGGCAGGATGACGAGGAAGAAGACGAGGGTGTAGGCCGAACCGATCTCGATGCGGGCCGAGGCATAGCTGTCGGCCAGGCCCACGGGCAGCGTGCGGGTGAGTGGTGTGTGCAGCATCCAGGTGAGGTTGAACTCGCCCACCGACAGCGTGAACACCATCAGGCAGCCCGCCACGATGGCGGGGAACACGGCCGGCACCAGCACACCCAGGAAGCGCTGCACGAAGCTCGCGCCCAGCGTGCGCGCGGCCTCGTCCAGCGCCACCAGCTTACGCCGCTGGAAGGCCGAGGCCACGGTGCGCACCATGAACGGCAGGGTGAAGACGACATGGCCCACCAGGATGAAGGCATAGCTCTGGCGAAAGCCCTGCACCTGGCCGTAGGCGAGGATCAGCGCCAGGGCCGTGGCCAGGCCCGGCACGGCCACGGGCAGCGTCAGCAGCTCCTCGAACAGGCGGGCCGCGCGCGTGCGGCTGCGTGCCAGGGCCCAGGCGCAGGGCACGCCCAGCAGCACGGTGCACAGCACACAGGTCGCGGCCAGCAGCAGCGAGCCGGTGACGGTGCTGCCGTAGCTGTCCCACACCTCCACCAGCCAGCGCAGCGTGAAGCCGCTGCGCCAGCCGCGTCCGTAGTTGGTCACCAGGCCGGCCAGCACCGACAGCAGCATGGGCGCCAGCGTGAAGAAGGCCACCAGGCCGGTGAGCGTCGCCAACACGGGCGAGCGCGATGTACCGCTGCGGGCCGTGGTCATGCGCCGGCCTCCCCACTGAAGCGCCGCGCAATGAAGAGCACGGCCCAGGTCACCAGCCCCAGCGCGATCGACAGCGAGGCCGCGAGCGCGAAGTTGGCGTAGTTGGTGAACTCGTCGTAGATGGTGATGGGGATCACCTCGAACTTGCTCGCCAGCGTGAAGGCCGTGCCGAAGGCGCCCATGGCGGTGGCGAAGACGATGGCGCCGCAGGCCAGCGTGGTGGGCGCCAGCTCGGGCACCCACACGTCGCGCGCAATGGCGATGCGCGAGGCGCCGAGCGAGCGCGCGGCCTCTTCCAATGCCGGGTCCATGGCCTCGGCCGCCGCCGTGTAGGCCGCGATGGCCCGGGGCAGCGAGAAGTACAGGTAGGCCAGGAACAGCCCCAGCAGCCCGTAGGCGAAGGTCAGTCGTTCGCCGCCCAGGCTGGACGAGATGTCGGCCACCAGCCCTTGCCGGCCGCCGAGCAGGATCACGAAGAAGCCCACGATCACGCCCGGAAAGGACAGCGGCAGCGTCAGCACCGCCAGCAGCAGCCGGCGGCCCGCGAAGCGCTGGCGCGCCAGGTACAGGCCGACGGCCGCGCCCAGCAGCAGGGTGGCGAGCGTGACCACCACCGACAGCGCCAGCGTCTGCAGCATGCTCGTGAGGTAGCGCGGCTGCGTCAGCACCGCGAAGTAGGCCGAAGCCCCTTCGCGCGCCGGCAGGGCCAGTAGCTGCAGCGCGGGCAGCAGCCAGAAGGCCAGGAAGAAGATGCCGGCCGGCAGGGCGCAGGCCAGCAGGATCAGCTGCGGTCGCTGCATCGGCTCAGCGCGCTTCCTTCAGGTAGCGCTCGGAGAAGGCCTTCTGCACGCCGGCCATCTTCGCGTAGTCCACCGGCTTGGCGCGGGCGTACTCGCTGGCAGGCAGGAACTGCGCTTCCACGTCCTTGGGCATGGCGCTTGCGCGCACCGGCCGCAGATAGGCCTTGGCCCACACGGCCTGGCCTTCGTCGGAGAGCACGAAGTCCAGCGCCTTCTTGGCGTCGGCCGCATGCGGCGCCTTGGCCACCAGGCTCATCACGTAGGGCACCACCACCGTACCTTCGCTCGGGATCACGAAGGCCACGTTGGCGCCGTCCTTGTACTTGGCGCGGTAGGCGTTGAAGTCGTAGTCGAGCAGGATGCCGATTTCGCCCGAGAGCACGCGGGCATAGGCGGTCTGCTTGGGCACGATGGGCTCGTTCTTCTGCAGGGCCTTGAAGTAGTCGATGGCCGGCTTGAAGTCGTCCATGCTGCCACCGCGCGCCTGGTTCACCGCCACCGCGCCCACGTAGCCGACGAAGGCCGAGGCCGGGTCCAGGTAGCCCACCAGGCCCTTGTACTCGGGCTTGAGCAGGTCGGCCCACGACTTCGGGATCGGCTTGCCCTTGAGCGCATCCACGTTGACCATGAAGCCGAGGGTGCCCGAATGGATGGTGAACCAGTTCCCCTGCGGGTCCTTGAGCCCATCGGGAATGTCCTTCCAGTTGGCGGGCTGGTAGGGCTGCACCACGCCGTCCTTCTGGGCCTGGATGGCGAAGGTCACGCCCAGGTAGGTCATGTCGGCCACGGGGCTGGCCTTCTCGGCCACCAGCTGTGCGAGGGCCTGGCCGGAGTTCTTGTTGTCCGGCGGCACGGTGACGCCGGTCCTGGCCTTGATGGCCTTGATCTGGCTGCCCCAGTCGGCCCATTCGGGCGGGCAGTTGTAGCAGATGGCCGTCTGCGCGAAGGCCGCGGTGGCGGCGAAGCCGGCGGCGGCGACTGCGAGGCGGGTGGCGGCGAGGAGCTTGGAGGTCATGGAAGCGTTCCTTTGGATGGGAGAGGGACGGACAGAGGCAGGCCGGTTCAGCGCGCGGGGCGGCGTCGGCTCTTGGGGGTTGTGGGGGAGGCGGGCTCGTCGGCCGCCATGACTGGCGGCGGTGCACATGATTCGCCGGTGCGCAGGCGGTGCGGCAGCAGCAGGCTGTCCGCGGGCAGCGGCGTGCGCTGCTCGTCCAGCGCCGCCACCAGCAGCTGTGCGGCCCGGCGGCCGATGTCGGCGGCGGGCTGCTCGATGGTGCCGAGCCGCGGTGTGAGCTCGTCGCCCAGCGCGATGCCGTCGAAGCCCATCACCGACAGGTCCTGCGGCACGCGCAGGCCGGCAAGGTGGGCTGCGCGCACGGCGCGGATGGCAAGCAGGTCGTTGGAGCAGAACAGGGCAGTGGGCCGGTCGCTGGCTGAGAGCCGTTCGCGCAGCGCGTCGACCGCCGCTTCGACGAAGGGCACCTCGATCAGCGGCGGCGCCTCGAGCCCGGCGGCGGCCATGCCGGCCAGAAAGCCGCGGTGCCGCTGCTGCGAGCGGTCGGACTGGGCAAGCGTGCCGCTGACCATGGCAATGCGCCGGTGCCCCAGCGCGGCCAGATGCGCCACGGCCTCGGCCGAGGCGGCCTCGTTGTTCACCGCCACACAGCAATGCGCCGGATGCCGGTTGTAGGCCAGCACATAGGGCCGCTGGCGCGCCTGCAGCCGGGCGAGCGCGGCGGAGGTCGGCGGATTGGAGATGACCAGCACCATGCCTTCGACCTCGCGGGCGAGCAGCTGGTCGACCGCGCGCTGCTCGGCGTCCAGGTCGTAGCCGGTGGTCAGCGGCACGATGGCATGGCCGGCCTCGGCCGCGGCCTGGGCCAAGCCCTGCAGGCATTCGGCGAAGGTGGGGTTGAGCAGCGTGGGCAGCACGACGCCCAGCACCCGGCTGCGCTGGGTGCGCAGGGTGCGCGCGCTGGCGCTGGGCAGGTAGCCCAGCTCGCGCGCGACCGACTCCACCAGCGCGCGCGTGGCGGGCAGCACCTTGTCGGGCGCGTTGAACACGCGCGAGACGGTGGCGATGGAGACGCCGGCCTTGTCGGCGACGGCCTGGATGCTCATGCGGAGAAACCTTCGATGGAAAACATCATGTAAACGTTTTCATTTGAAGGTGCGCATGTGACACCGTCATGACGCATTCGGGAACCGGGATTACCCGGGGCTGGTGGTGCGCCGGGCGTCAGAGAAAGGCACGGCGCTTTGCGCGGCGTGCCCGTCGGCGCGGATGCGCGTGCAGTCGGGCGTGCTTGCCGCCGGGCGTGCCGAACGCAGCCTTTGGGTCCGTTCGGGCTGAGGTTCTATGGTTCTCGTCAAGCGACAGTGGCCGCCAGGCGGGCATCGAACATCGCGTGTTGCTTGAACAGCGAGAAGGCCAC
>NZ_JBEPKY010000026.1:0-99266 GCF_040544975.1 Pseudacidovorax sp. 1753
ATCAAGACCACCTGCACCGGCGTGGAAATGTTCCGCAAGCTGCTGGACCAGGGCCAGGCTGGCGACAACGTGGGCATTCTGCTGCGCGGCACGAAACGTGAAGAAGTCGAGCGCGGCCAGGTGCTGTGCAAGCCCGGCTCGATCAAGCCGCACACGCACTTCACCGCTGAGGTGTATGTGCTGTCCAAGGACGAAGGTGGCCGTCACACGCCGTTCTTCAACAACTATCGCCCGCAGTTCTACTTCCGCACGACGGACGTGACCGGCGCGATCGAGCTGCCGAAGGACAAGGAAATGGTGATGCCTGGCGACAACGTGTCGATCACGGTGAAGCTGATCGCCCCGATCGCCATGGAAGAAGGCCTGCGCTTCGCCATCCGCGAAGGCGGCCGTACCGTCGGCGCCGGCGTCGTGGCCAAGATCATCGAGTAAGGATTGGACCCATCATGGCTACCAACAAGCAGAAGATCCGCATCCGCCTCAAGGCCTTCGACTACAAGCTGATCGACCAGTCGGCTGCCGAGATCGTCGATACCGCCAAGCGCACCGGCGCCATCGTCAAGGGCCCGGTGCCCCTGCCGACCCGGTTCAAGCGCTTCGACATCCTGCGTTCGCCGCACGTCAACAAGTCGAGCCGTGACCAGTTCGAGATCCGCACGCACCAGCGCCTGATGGACATCGTCGATCCCACGGACAAGACGGTGGACGCGCTGATGAAGCTCGACCTGCCGGCCGGCGTGGACGTCGAGATCAAGCTGCAGTAAGTTTTTCGGCAGCTTCGTGAAAAGAGCCCGCGTGCCTTCAGGCCGCGGGCTTTTGTGTTCTTTGGCTTGACGCCCTCGGCCTCTAAGCTTCTCGCCCTTTGCTGTCAGGGAGAGAAGTCAAATGACTCGTCGATGGTGGTCGGGCCCAGCGTTGCTGGCCTGTGCGGTATTGCTGGCCTCGTGCGGAGGTGGAGGCGGTGGCGGAGGGGGGGGCGCTGTGCTGCCCGTCACGAGTGGAGGCGAAGGGTCGTCAGGCACCGCGGCCCCGGCGACGGCAACCCTTTCCGGGCGCATTACCTTTGACTCGGTGCCCAGTCTCAATGGCGCGTTGAACTATGCAGCCACCGTGGCCAAGCCTGTTCGGGGTGCGCCACTCGACGTCGTGGATGCCACAGGCACTGTCAAGGCGTCGACCGTGACCGATGCCGACGGGCGCTACTCGGTCGTGATTCCGGCCGCGACGTCGCTCGCGGTGCGTGTCATGGCCCGGCTGCAGCACAGTGGGGCCGATGGCAGTTGGGATGTCGCGGTTCGGGATAACACCCAATCTGGCGGCCTTTATGGCATGCAAAGTGGATACTTCGCCGCCACCGGTAGCAACCAGGCAAAAGACCTTCACGCCCCCTCGGGTTGGTCCGGCTCGTCGTATGGGAGCGAGCGGGTGGCGGCGCCCTTCGCGCTGCTCGATGCAATCTACACGGCGCAAGCCAAGATCCTCGGCGTTGCGCCGGGTGCATCGTTTCCTATCTTGAATGTCTATTGGAGCCCCAGCAACAGGCCTGCATCGGGCTCCGTGACCCTCGGGCAGATCGGCACCTCGCATTTCAGCGACTACACCGCCAGTGGCGGGACGCGCGCCATCTTCGTCCTGGGCAGCGAGAACGTGGACACGGACGAGTACGACAGTGCTGTGGTCGTCCATGAGTGGGGGCATTACTACCAATCGGCCTTCTCCAGGGACGACTCTCCTGGCGGTACGCACAGCTTCGGTGACCTGCTCGATCGGCGGCTCGCCTTTTCAGAGGGGTGGGGCAATGCCTGGTCTGGCATCGCGCTGGACCGGAGCACCTATTCCGATTCGGCGGGGCAGCGGCAAGCGCAGGGTTTTGCCTTTGCACTGGATGCCGGGGCGGCCAGCTCGCCCGGCTGGTTCAATGAAATGTCCGTGCAGTCCATTCTGTGGAAGTTGAATGCCGCGGTCGGTCTGGCGCCGATTCACCAGGCCATGACGCAGGGATTGAAAAGCACGGCGGCGGTGACGTCGGTCCATGCGTTCGCGACCGCGTTCTATGCGGTGGCTACGCCCGGTCAGACCGCGTCGCTGAACGGCCTGCTTACTGCGCAGGGTGTGGTCCCGCCCGTGGATGCCTTTGGTCCCAACGAAACCAATGATGGTGGGTTGGGTGCCTTTGCTTTGCCCCTGTACACCGCCGTCAGTTTGGCGACGCCTCAGCAGGCATGCGTCACCAACCGGGCCGACCCCGGGGCGGATGGCAACAAACTCGGAAGCTATGCCTTCCTGGTTCTTCCGGTGGCGCAGGCGCGCAGTTACACGATCAGCATCCAGGGGCCGGCGGCTTCGGACCCCGACTTCCTCGTCTACCAGCGCGGAAAAGTGGGAGAGGCCGTCAACGCGAATTCCGGTACGGAGTCGGGGGCGGTCGGTCTGGCCGCCGGGCAGGCTGTGCTGGCCATCAATGATTACAACAACGCCTCCTCAAACACCTGTTTCACGGTGACGATCAACTGAAAGGGAAGAGCATGCGCAACACATTCAAGGCCTGCTGCTGTGCGGCCACGCTTCTCGCTCTTGCGTGGGGTGTCCAAGCTGGCGGGACCTCCGCGCCCACGGCGCTTGGCCCTCGATTGGTCACGGCCCCTGTCAAGATGAACGGCTCTGGCGTGATCCTGCAGCACAGCGTGGCTGCGGCGTCTCGAGCCGGCGAGACGGTGTCGCTTCTCCTCGTGTTTTCCGGCGTCGGCAGCCAGGGGGCGATCGTGAAACTGCAGCCCGAGGCCGGGGTGACGGTGGATTCGCCGTCTCCCGAGTGGTCGCTGCCCGCCGGGCGTTCTTCGTGGACCGTTCACGTGACGCCTCAGGCGACTGGGACAGCCTATCTCAACGTATTCATCACCCAGGGTGGCGCCACCACGGCGGCCTCGATTCCCATCCAGGTTGGTGCCCCGTCGAAGAGTCTGCCGCCGTCGGGTCGGCTCAAGGAAACCCCGGGCGGCGAGAAGATGATCTTGATGCCGGTGAAGTAGCGTCCTGCCGTCGATGGATGGGCCCCGCATTGCGCGACCTCCTGCTTCGTGCTACAGTGCGCAGTTCGCTCCGTTCCGGTTCCTCAGGCGCCGAACGGCACGAAAATTCATCAACCCTTCTCTCGTATCCGCCTGCATTCCGCGGGCGTTCAACGTTGTCGCCAATTGCAGTGGCAGCGGCGGGAGTTTTGGAGAAAAACCATGAGTCAAAGCAACTCCCTCGGGTTGCTGGGCCGCAAGGTGGGCATGATGCGCCTCTTCACGGACGACGGCGATGCAGTGCCCGTCACCGTGGTGGACGTGTCCAACAACCGCGTGACCCAGGTCAAGACCCAAGAGAACGACGGCTACGTCGCTCTGCAGGTGACGTTCGGTGCCCGTCGTGCCTCGCGCGTGACGAAGCCCCAGGCTGGCCATCTGGCCAAGGCTGGCGTCGAAGCCGGCGAAATCATCCGCGAATTCCGCGTGACCGCCGAAGCTGCTGCGCAGCACCAGGCCGGTGGCGTGATCGCCGCCAACGCCGTGTTCGCCGCAGGCCAGAAGGTCGATGTGCAGGGCACCTCGATCGGCAAGGGCTTCGCCGGCACCATCAAGCGCCACAACTTCGCGTCGCAGCGTGCGTCGCACGGTAACAGCCGTTCCCACAACGTCCCGGGCTCCATCTCGATGGCCCAGGATCCGGGTCGCGTGTTCCCGGGCAAGAAGATGACCGGCCACATGGGCGACGAGACCGTCACCACCCAGAACCTGGACATCGTGCGCATCGACGAAGCCCGGCAGCTGCTGCTGATCAAGGGTGCCATCCCCGGTGCCAAGGGCGGCTTCGTGACCGTGCGTCCCGCCGTCAAGGCCAAGCCCCAGGCAGAAGGAGCGAAGTAATGGAACTCGAACTCCTGAATGAGCAGGGCCAGGCCGCGTCGAAGTACGACGCGCCCGAGACCGTGTTCGGCCGTGCCTACAACGAAGACCTGATCCATCAGATCGTCGTCGCCTACCAGGCCAACGCGCGTCAGGGCACCCGTGCCCAGAAGGACCGCGAGCAGGTCAAGCACTCCACCAAGAAGCCGTTCAAGCAAAAGGGCACGGGCCGCGCCCGCGCCGGTATGACCTCTTCGCCGCTGTGGCGTGGAGGCGGCCGGATCTTCCCGAACCTGCCTGACGAAAACTTCTCGCAGAAGATCAACAAGAAGATGTACCGCGCCGGCATGGCGTCCATCTTCTCGCAGCTGGCCCGCGAAGGCCGCCTGGCCGTCGTCGAGTCCCTCAAGGTCGACTCGCCCAAGACCAAGCAGCTGGCTGCCAAGTTCAAGGCGATGAACCTCGAGTCCGTGCTCGTGATCGCCGAAGAAGTCGATGAGAACCTGTACCTCGCCTCGCGCAACCTGGCCAACGTGCTGGTGGTCGAGCCGCGCTACGCCGATCCCGTGTCGCTCGTGCACTACAAGAAGGTGCTGGTGACCAAGGCGGCCGTCGACAAGCTCAAGGAGATGTTCGCATGAGCCGCATGAATCCCACCCCCGCGGAGCGCGAGTTCGACGAAGGCCGCCTGATGGCCGTGCTGGTCGCACCGATCGTCTCCGAGAAGGCCACGATGGTCGGCGAGAAGTCGAATGCCATCACCTTCAAGGTTCTCCAGGACGCCACCAAGCCCGAGATCAAGGCCGCTGTCGAGCTGATGTTCAAGGTCGAGGTCAAGGGCGTGTCTGTCGCCAACATCAAGGGCAAGACCAAGCGCTTCGGCCGCTCGGTGGGCCGCCGCGACAACGTTCGCAAGGCCTACGTGACGCTCAAGCCCGGTCAGGAGCTCAACCTGGTTTCGGAGGCTGCGTAATCATGGCCGTCATCAAGCTCAAGCCGACTTCCCCGGGCCAACGCGGCGCGGTCAAGATCTCGCGCGACCACCTGCACAAGGGTGAAGGCTACGCGCCCCTGCTGGAGCCCCAGTTCCAGAAGGCCGGCCGCAACAACAACGGCCACATCACCACCCGTCACAAGGGCGGTGGCCATCGTCACCACTACCGTGTGGTCGACTTCAAGCGCAACAAGGACGGCATCCCGGCCAAGGTCGAACGCATCGAGTACGACCCGAACCGTTCCGCCCACATCGCGCTGGTGTGCTACGCCGATGGCGAGCGCCGCTACATCATCGCCCCGCGCGGTGTGGAAGCCGGTGCAACCCTGGTGAGCGGCTCGGAAGCCCCGATCCGCGCCGGCAACACCCTGCCGATCCGCAACATCCCCGTCGGTTCGACGATCCACTGCATCGAGCTGCAGCCGGGCAAGGGCGCGCAGATCGCGCGCTCCGCCGGTGCTTCGGCCACGCTGCTGGCCCGCGAAGGCATCTACGCCCAGGTGCGTATGCGTTCGGGCGAAGTGCGCCGGATCCACATCGAGTGCCGCGCCACCATCGGTGAAGTGGCCAACGAAGAACACAGCCTGCGCCAGTACGGCAAGGCTGGTGCGACCCGCCATCGTGGTATTCGCCCGACCGTCCGCGGTGTGGTGATGAACCCGGTCGACCACCCGCATGGTGGTGGTGAAGGCAAGACCGGCGAAGGCCGCCATCCGGTCGACCCGTGGGGCAACCTCACCAAGGGTTACCGTACCCGCAACAACAAGCGCACGCAGGTCTTCATCGTGTCGCGTCGCAAGAAGTAAGGGGCAGCCATGACTCGCTCTCTCAAAAAAGGTCCCTTCGTCGACCACCACCTGATCGCCAAGGTCGAGAAGGCCATCGCGACCAAGGACAAGAAGCCGATCAAGACCTGGTCGCGCCGCTCGATGGTGCTGCCCGAGTTCATCGGTCTGACCATTGCCGTGCACAACGGCAAGCAGCATGTGCCTGTCTACGTGACCGACCAGATGGTCGGCCACAAGCTGGGCGAGTTCGCACTGACCCGTACGTTCAAGGGTCACCCGGCGGACAAGAAAGCCAAGAAGTAAGGAGCAGAGAACATGTCTGAAACACGTGCAGTTCTCCGCGGCGTGCGCCTGTCTGTGGACAAGGGCCGCCTCGTCGCCGACCTGATCCGCGGCAAGAAGGTCGATCAAGCGCTGAACATTCTGGAATTCACCCAGAAGAAGGCCGCCGTGATCGTCAAGAAGGTGCTCGAGTCGGCCATCGCCAACGCCGAGCACAACGACGGAGCCGACATCGACGAGCTCCGCGTCAAGACGATCTACGTCGAGCAGGGCGCCACGCTCAAGCGCTTCACCGCGCGCGCCAAGGGCCGCGGCAACCGCATCAGCAAGCCCACGTGCCATGTGTACGTGACCGTCGGCAACTAAGGTCTGGAAGAAACATGGGACAGAAAATCCACCCGACCGGCTTCCGCCTTGCGGTCAGCCGCAACTGGGCCAGCCGCTGGTACGCCAACAACCGCGACTTCGCGGGCATGCTGGCCGAGGACATCAAGGTTCGCGAGTACCTGAAGAAGAAGCTCAAGAACGCGTCCGTTTCGCGCGTGCTGATCGAGCGCCCCGCCAAGAACGCACGCATCACCATCTTCTCGGCACGTCCGGGCGTGGTGATCGGCAAGAAGGGCGAGGACATCGAGAACCTGAAGCGCGATCTGGGCAAGCAGCTGGGCGTGCCGGTGGCTGTGAACATCGAGGAAGTGCGCAAGCCCGAAGTCGATGCTCAGCTGATCGCCGACAGCATCACGCAGCAGCTCGAGAAGCGCATCATGTTCCGTCGCGCCATGAAGCGCGCGATGCAGAACGCCATGCGTCTGGGCGCCCAGGGCATCAAGATCATGTCCGCCGGTCGCCTGAACGGCATCGAAATCGCTCGTACCGAGTGGTACCGCGAAGGCCGTGTGCCGCTGCACACCCTGCGCGCCGACATCGACTACGGCACCTCCGAAGCCAAGACCACCTACGGTGTGATCGGCGTGAAGGTCTGGGTCTACAAGGGCGATACCCTGGGCCGCAACGACGCGCCTTCGCTGGACAGCACGCCGCGCCCCGAGGGCGAAGAGCGCCGCGGTCCGCGTGGTCCGCGCCGTGATGGCCGTCCGGGCGGCAACGACCGCCGCGGTGGCCCGCGTGCCGGTGCCCGTGGTCCGATCGGTGGCAACACCGCCCCGGCCGACGGCAGCGACAAGCCCGCCGAAGCCGTGGACCCCAACAAGCCCGCCGTTAAGCGCGTCCGCAAAGCCGCGCCCGCTGCAGCAGCGGACGGCGCCAAGGCCGAATAAACCCGGCCCTGAGAAAGACGGAGAAATCTAATGCTGCAACCTGCACGCAGAAAGTTCCGCAAGGAACAAAAGGGCCGCAACACCGGCGTCGCCACCCGGGGCAACTCGGTGGCTTTCGGTGACTTCGGCCTGAAGTCTGTCGATCGCGGCCGCCTGACGGCGCGCCAGATCGAAGCCGCTCGCCGTGCCATCTCGCGCCATGTGAAGCGCGGTGGCCGTATCTGGATCCGCGTGTTCCCCGACAAGCCGATCTCGACCAAGCCCGCCGAAGTCCGGATGGGTAACGGCAAGGGCAACCCCGAGTACTACGTGGCCGAGATCCAGCCGGGCAAGGTCATCTACGAGATCGTCGGCGTGCCCGAAGAACTCGCTCGTGAAGCGTTCCGCCTGGCTGCAGCCAAGCTGCCGCTGCGCACGACCTTCGTTGCTCGCCAGCTTGGCGCCTGATAGGAGAACTCTCATGGCAACCAAGAAGAATGCAGCCAAGGTGTCCAAGGCCGCAACCCTGCGCGAGAAGGACGTCGCCGGCCTCCAGGCCGAAGTCAAGGATCTGCAGAAGGCCCATTTCGGCCTGCGCATGCAGAAGGCCACGCAACAGCTCGCCAATGTGGCCAGCCTGCGCGTGACCCGCCGCGACATCGCCCGTGCCAAGACCATCCTGGCGCAGAAGCAGGCTGCCTCCAGCCTCAACTCCGCCAAGTAAGGACTGTGAACATGACGGAAGCCAAGCAATCCCTCAAGCGCACCCTGGTCGGCAAGGTCGTCAGCGACAAGCGCGAAAAGACGGTGACGGTGCTCGTCGAGCGCCGCGTCAAGCACCCGATCTACAACAAGATCATGATCAAGTCGAGCAAGTACCACGCGCACGACGAAGACGGCCAGTTCCACCTGGGCGACGTGATCGAGATCACCGAGTCGCGTCCGATCTCCAAGTCCAAGAACTGGATCGCCACGCGTCTGGTCGAGAAGGCCGCCGCGGTCTGATCCCCACCACCCTCGCGGTGCAAGCAAAACGGCCCACAATGTGGGCCGTTTTTGTTTTCCATCAAACCCCAGAGGAGCTTCCATGATCAAGGTTGGCGACACGATTCCCGCGGTCACGTTGTACGAATATTCGGAAGTGGAGGGCGAAGGCTGCAGCATCGGCCCGAACCCGGTCGATGTGGCCAAGGCCAGCGCGGGTAAGACCATTGCCCTCTTCGCATTGCCGGGCGCCTTCACGCCCACCTGCTCGGCCAAGCACGTGCCCGGCTATGTCGAGGGTGCAGCCGCCTTCAAGGAAGCGGGTGTGGACGAGATCTGGTGCCTGAGCGTCAACGATGCCTTCGTGATGGGCGCCTGGGCGCGCGACCAGAAGACCAACGGCAAGGTGCGCATGCTGGCCGATGGCAGTGCCGACTTCGCCAAGGCCACCGGCCTGACGCTGGACCTCACCGCACGCGGCATGGGCGTTCGCAGCAACCGCTATTCGATGCTGGTCAAGGACGGCAAGGTGGCGGCGCTCAACGTCGAGGGTCCCGGCAAGTTCGAGGTGAGCGACGCGGGGACACTGCTGGCCCAGGCCAAGGGCTGATCGCCTCGCCGCCTCGCGCGCCATCAGCGGGCCGGACGATTCGTCCGGCCCTCTTTTTTGGAAAGCGGGCATCGCTGCCTCCCGGCCTGGAGGCGTCTGAACCAGCCGGGGACGGTGCGGGCACAGGCGAGCGCCGCTGTGCCGCGCCGTCGGCCCTGGGTTCAGAGATCGGCCTTGAGGTAATGCGCCCCTGCGATGGGGTTGTGGTAGTAGGGCGGGATGTCCTGGAAGCCGAGGTCCATGTAGAGCGCCCGCGCCGATTCCATGTCGTCCAGCGTGTCCAGCAGCACGCAGGAATAGCCCGCCTGGCGTGCCGCGTCCAGCGTGGCCTCCGCCAATTGCCGGCCCAACCCCAGGCCGCGGTACGTGGGGCGCACGTACAGCCGCTTCATCTCCGCGGCGTTGGGATAGTCCGCCGTGTCCAGCGGACGCAAGGCGCAGCATCCCGCCAACTCGGCGTCCTCGCCGGCGGCCTCAGGGGGCCCGCCGACCCAGGCCAGCAGCAACGTGCCGCGTGGCGCGGCATAGTCGCCCGGCAGCGCGGCCAGTTCCTCGTCGAACCCTTGGAAGCACAGGTCGATCGTCAGCGACGCGGCGTATTCCCGAAGCAATGCCTTGGCCGCGGCAAGCTGCATGTCGTCGCGAGGCTCGCTCAGATGGATGGAGCGCATGTCGGCTTCGTCCATGCTGCATCAGCCCTGCAGCGTGGACACCCAGGCGGCCACCGCTGCGCAAAGGGAGAACAACACCAGTCCCAGGGTGCGCCGTGGCAGGTCGTCGCGGCTTTGCGGCACGGCCGTCGCGACCTGCACGGTCCGATCGCCCGTCACCATCGCGGGCACCAGGCGTTCACGCTTGACGACGGCATGGAACGCCACGGCCAGCACATGCAGCACGACCAAGGCGATGACCAGCCACTGCCCGGCGTCCTTGTGCCAATCGGTGGCCCAGCTGGACCAGGCTCCAGGCACGAACGCCGCGAGCGGCCCGGTGAAGCTGATGGCGTCATCGGCCATGAGGCCGGTGGACACCTGCAGAAGCAGCACCGACAGCATGCCCAGCACCGACAGTGCACCGAGCGGGTTGTGGCCCAGCTGCGAATGGGGGTCTGCGCGGCCTCGCAGGTAGGCCATCACCGCGCCCGGTCCCCGCAGGAAGCTGCCGAAGCGGGACCAGTAGCCACCGGCGAAGCCCCACACGAGCCGGAAGAGCAGCAACGCCAGCGTGGTGTAGCCCAGCCGGAAGTGCCATTCCATCGCACCGGTCTTGGCTGTGACCACCAGCCCGATCACGCAGCCGGCCAGGGCCCAGTGAAACAGTCGCGTGGGCAGGTCCCAGACACGCACGCGCGCGGTCGGGACAGAGGATGCAGCGTTGGATGTCATGGGACGAGGGAAGCGGCGGCAAGGGCCGCACGAGCCAAAAAATGCCCCGCAGATTAACAAAAGCAGTACGGATGCCCGATAAGTCGCTGCCGCGCCCGACCATGCACCGGCATGTGGAGGCCGGCCCTAAACTCCCGCGGCCGTCCCCGTCGGTGTGGCGGGTCCACTTTCTACAAGGAATCCCTCGATGTTCCGTTCCCTCGTTTCTGCCGCCGCCGTGGCGATCCTTGCCACGAATGCCGTGGCCCAGCCGACCTTCGCGACGCCGCAGGACGCCATCAAGTACCGCCAGGCCACGCTGAAGGAAATGCAGCAGAACTTCAAACGCGTCGCCGACATGGCCAGCGGCCGGGCCGACTTCGATGCCAAGGTGGCCGAGTCCAGCGCGGCCCGCGCCGCCGAGCTGATCAAGCAGCCCTGGGCAGGCTTCGGTCCCGGCACCGAAGGCGGCAAGGCCAGCCCCGCCATCTGGAAGGAGCAGGACAAGTTCAAGGCCGCCGCCGGCAAGGCCGAAGGCGAAGTGGCCAAACTGGCCGCCGCCGCCAAGACGGGCAACCTGGACGCGATCAAGGCCGCCATCGGCCCGGCAGGCGCCTCGTGCAAGGCCTGCCACGATTCCTTCCGCGAGTGATGAGCGCGGCGGCCCGGCCTGGGCCCGCCCCGTTGTCTGCCGTCGTCGTGTGAGGCGACTTCGTGCAGGCAGCAAAAAGGCGTCCCGCGGGACGCCTTTGTCTTTGAGCGCGGGCCCTGGTTCAGGCCTGCGCCAGCAGCTTCTCGATCAGCTGGTGCAATTCAGCGAAGTCGGGCTCGCCCACATAGCGTTTCACGATCTCGCCGCGCTTGTTGACCAGATAGGTGGTGGGCGTGAGCTTGACGTCGCCCCAGGCCTGCGCGATGGCGCCGGTGTTGTCGATGGCCACCTTGAAGGGCAGGTTGCGCGTCTGCGCGAAGTTCACCACGTAGCTCGGCGGGTCGTAGTCCATGGCGACGGCGACGGTGTCGTAGCCCTGGCCCTTGTACTTCTCGTAGGTGCCGATCACGCGCGGCATCTCGGCCACGCAGGTGGTGCAGCTCGTGGCCCAGAAGTTGACCAGCGTCACCTTGCCCTTGAAATCGGCCGTCGACTTGGTGGAGCCGTCCAGCAGCACGAACTTGGAGCTGGGCGCCGGGCTGGTGCCGGCCTGTAGGTAGACCGTGGTGCCCACCGCCGCCACGGCCGCCAGCGCGAGCGCATACAGTGCTTTTTTCATGGTCAGGCTGCTCCCGGCATCGACAAGGCCCCGGAGCGGGTCACGGACCGCGCGCGGGAATGGACAGGGAGAGCGGTTTTCATGGAGGCATCCTTCGATGAGGCGTCGGAATTCTAGTTCCGTGTACATGGCTGTGCTGGCACTGCTGGCCGCCTGCAATCCGGTGTTCAACTGGCGCGACGTGCCGCTGGGCGATGGCCTGCTGGTGCTGCTGCCCTGCAAGCCCGACCGTGCCCAGCGCGAGGTCGACCTGTCGGGCCAGGCGGCGAGTCTGGACATGGCCGGTTGCACCGCGGGCGACGCCACCTTCGCCGTGGCGCGCATGGAGGGCGGCAACTCGCCCGCCGAGGCCCGGCGCCGCTTGGAGGCCTGGCGCATGGCTGCCCGCGCGCCGTGGCGCGCACGCGGCCAAGTGCAGGAGTCGCCGACCCGTGTGCCACGCGCCGCCGAGACCCCGCCGGCCATCGACCTCGTCGCCGAGGGGGAGACCGGCGCTGCCGGCCCGCAGCAGGCCCGCATGCGCTGGTTCGCCCAGGTGGATGCCGCCGGCCGCTACACGCTCTATCAGGCCACCGTGCTCGGCCATCCTCCGGACGCGCAGGCGCTGGAGACCTTCTGGGAAGGCCTGCGCCTGCGCTGACGCCCCGTCCTTTCCATGTCAGGGCCGCCGTGCAACCGCCATGCCAGTGCACCGGGCCCTCGGCCCATAATCGATGCCCTCGCCGCCTGCCGTCTGCATGAACAGCATCCTCATCGTCGCCCACGCGCCTCTGGCTCATGCCTTGCGCCAGTGCGCCCTGCATGTCTTTCCCGATTGCGAAGGCGCACTGGCCGCGCTCGACGTCCAGCCCAATGTCTCGCCCGAGGAGTCGCTGGGTGCGGCACGCATCCTGCTGGAGCAGCAGTTCCACCGGGGTGGTTCGCGCTCGAATGTGCTGGTGCTGGCCGACGTGTTCGGTGCCACGCCGTGCAACGTGGCGCAGCAGCTGGTGGACGGTGTGCGCTCGCGGCTGGTGGCGGGGGTGAACCTGCCCATGCTGCTGCGGGCCGTGACCTATCGCCACGAGCCGCTCGACGCGCAGGTGCAACGGGCCATCGCCGGCGGCACGGCTGGCGTCATGCAGGTGGCCGTGGCCGCCCCCCTCAATCAGGTGAGACGTAAATACAGTGATCAAGACATCCGTGACCATCAGCAATAAGCTGGGCCTTCATGCGCGCGCTTCCGCCAAGCTCACCAAGCTGGCGGGCAGCTTTCCGTGCGAGGTGTGGATCGCGCGCGGCGAGCGGCGCGTCAATGCCAAAAGCATCATGGGCGTGATGATGCTGGCCGCGGGGCTGGGGGCCACGGTGGAGCTGGAGACCGATGGGCCGCAGGAGCAGGAGGCGATGAACGCCATCGTCGCCCTGATGAACGACAAGTTCGGCGAGGGCGAGTGAGGATGTGGCCCCCAGGCTTATCACGCCGCTGCGCGGCGTGTAACGCCACCCCCCGAGGGGGCTGGCCGCACTTGGGGCGGCCCGGCGTGCGGCCATGACCATCTCTATCCACGGTCTCAACGTCGCCCGGGGCATTGCCATCGGGCGGGCGGTGCTGGTGGTGTCGAGCCGGCTGGATGTGGCGCACTACTTCATCCAGCCGCAGGAAATCGAGACGGAACTTGACCGCGTGCGCGCCGCGCGCGACGCGGTGGCCGAAGAGCTGGAGCGCCTGCGCGCCAGCGTCTCGCAGATGAAGCGCGATGAGGCGCCGCACGAACTGGCGGGCCTGCTCGAAGTGCACCTCATGCTGCTGCAGGACGAAGCCCTGTCCGACGGCGTGCGTCACTGGATCGTCGACCGGCTCTACAACGCCGAATGGGCGCTGACCAGCCAGCTCGAGGTGGTGGCGCGCCAGTTCGACGAGATGGAGGACGAGTACCTGCGCGAGCGCAAGGCCGACCTGGAGCAGGTGGTCGAGCGCATCCTGCGCCAGATGAAGGGCACGGCGGCCGTGTTGGCCCCGCCGCCCCCGCCGCCGCGCAAGACGCCGATCGCCGGCGACGACGAGGCCGACGGCTTCGACGCTCCCCTGGTGCTCATCGCGCACGACCTGTCGCCAGCCGACATGGTGCAGTTCAAGAAGAGCGTGTTCGCCGGCTTCGTCACCGACGTCGGCGGGCGCACCTCGCACACGGCCATCGTGGCGCGCAGCATGGACATCCCGGCCGTGGTGGGCGCACGCGTGGCCAGCCAGCTGGTGCGGCAGGACGACTGGGTCATCATCGACGGCGACGCCGGCGTGGTGATCGTGGACCCGTCGCCCATCATCCTGGCCGAATACGGCTTCAAGCAGCGCCAGGGCGAGCTGGAGCGCGAGCGCCTGTGGCGCCTGCGTCACCGTCCGGCCGTCACGCTCGACGGCGAGCGTGTCGAACTGCTGGCCAACATCGAGATGCCCGAGGACGCCGCCGCCGCCGTCAAGGCCGGCGCGCAGGGCGTGGGCCTGTTCCGCAGCGAGTTCCTCTTCATGGGCCGCGAGGCGCGCCACCTCAGCCGCCTGCCCGACGAGGACGAGCAGTACGAGGCCTACCGCCGCGCGGTCGAGGGCATGCAGGGCATGCCGGTCACCATCCGCACCGTCGACATCGGCGCCGACAAGCCGCTGGACGGCAAGGCCGCCCGGCAGGAATACCTCAACCCGGCGCTGGGCCTGCGTGCCATCCGCTGGAGCCTGTCGGAGCCGGCGATGTTCCTGGCCCAGCTGCGCGCCATCCTGCGTGCCGCGGCCCACGGGCCGGTGAACCTGCTGATCCCGATGCTGGCCCACGCCAGCGAGATCCGGCAGACGCTGGTCTTCATCGACAAGGCCCGCGCCGAGTTGAAGGCCCGCGGCGACGAGGCCGGCCCGGTGCGCCTGGGCGCCATGATCGAAGTGCCGGCCGCGGCGCTGTCGCTGTCGATCTTCCTGAAGCACTTCGACTTCCTGTCCATCGGCACCAACGACCTGATCCAGTACACGCTCGCCATCGACCGGGCCGACGAAAGCGTGGCGCATCTGTACGACGCGAGCCACCCGGCGGTGCTGCGGCTGGTGGCGCAGACCATCGCCGAGGCGCGCCGCCTGGGCAAGGGCGTGAGCGTGTGCGGCGAGATGGCGGGCGACGTGCAGTTCACCCGGCTACTGCTGGGTCTGGGCCTGCGCAGCTTCTCGATGCATCCCTCGCAGATCCTGACCGTCAAGCAGGAGGTGCTGCGCGCCGACGCCGGCAAGCTCGCCGACTGGGCGCGGCAGGTGGTCGACAGCGACGATCCCGCCGAGCTGCTGGGCCGCTGAAAGAAAAGAAACGAAACACGGCGCGACGGCCGTGAAAAGACCGGGCACGAGGCGGCCGGCACCATGAAGGCTCTTTCAACAACTTCCTCGAAAGACCTCTCATGACCAACGTCCGCGCTGCCTTCCTCGCCGTCTCTGCCCTGGCCCTGCTGGGCACGGCGGCCCATGCCGAAACCTACGAGGGCGTGACTGCGCCCGTCTCCGCGATGAGCCGCGACGGCGTGCGCGCCGAAGCGCGCGCCGCCGCCGCCGCACCCGACCAGAACGTGACCCGCGGCTCGCGCGGCCCCGAGACCGTGGCCGTGTCCCAACCGCGCGCCCGCGTGGTGGCCGACGCCATCCGCACCGCGGCGGCGCCGGACCAGAACGTGAGCTCGGGCTCGCGCGTGAACAGCACCGTGATCTCCACGCTGCCCAACCCGGTCGACGTGCGCGCCCAGTCGGCCGCCGGCTCGCGCCTCTGAGCGCCCTGCCGCACCTGTCCGAGCCACTCCAGGAGCCCTCATCATGAAGTTCCGTCCTCGCATCGCCCGTGGCCTGCTGGCCCTCTTCGGCGGCACGCTGCTGCTGGGTTCGCTCACCGCCTGCGCCGGCCGACACGGCTGGCACGAGGCCGGGGCCGACAGCGGCGCCATGCGCGCCCACATGGTCGAGCGCATCGGCCGCAAGCTGGACCTGGATGCCGACCAGCGCCAGCGTCTCGACACCCTCGCGGCCAAGCTGCAGAGCCAGCGCCAGGCCATGCGCGGCGACACCACCGATGCGCGTGCGCCGTGGCGGGCCCTGTTTGCCGGCCCCACCTTCGACCAGGCCGCCGCGACGCGCCTCGTCGAGGAGAAGACCGCCGCCGTGCGCAGCGGCAGCCCCGAGGTGATCGCCGCGCTGGCCGATTTCTACGACCACCTGCGCCCCGCGCAGCAGCAGCAGGTGCGCGACTTCATCGAGCAGCGCGGTGGCCGCTGGTCGCGCCATGGCTGAGGCCCTGCTGGGCCGGCAGGCGGACTGGGCGGCGGCGGAAGTGGGCCATGGCCCGGCCTCGGGCGAACACCCGGGCCCGGATCCGCGCGCCGAAGCCCGCGCCATGGGGGAGGCCGAATCGATGGCGGGTCGCCGCAACCCCTCGCATCGGGCGGTCCCCACGGTGGATGCCGGCGCCGTCCAAGGCGGTGTGCGCCTGCTGCTGCGCGCCGAGGGTGCCGCGCTGCTGGTCTTCGCCGTACTGGCCTATACCCAACTGGCGCCTGGCCAGTGGGGCCGTTTTGCCGCGCTCCTGCTGCTGCCCGACCTGGCGATGCTGGGCTACCTGACCGGCCCGGCCATCGGTGCGCGCGCCTACAACGCCGCCCACAGCGTGGTCGGCCCGGTGCTGCTGGCAGCGGCCGGCTTCGCCTTGCCCACGCAGGCGGCCATGCTCTGGCCGCTGGCGGCGATCTGGCTGGCGCACGTCGGCCTCGACCGCCTGCTCGGCTACGGCCTCAAGTACGGGCGCGGCTTCGGCCACACGCACCTGGGTCGCCTCGGCCCACGCGACCCATGGTGATGGCCGCCAGCGCAACGCACGCGACGGCGGTGCGCGCGACGCCCCTGGGCACAATTCCGCCATGTCCACCGACGCGCCCCGCATCCTGCTGATCGACGACGACGTGCATCTCGGGCCGCCGCTCGCGAGCTACTTCGCCCGCTTCGGCTGCACGCTCGACTGCGCGCTGCGGCCCAGCGAGGGGCTGGCCAGGCTGCGTGCGCACCCCTACGACGCCGCCATCCTCGACGTCATGCTGCCCGAGATGGACGGCTTCGCCCTGTGCCGGCAGATCCGCACGGACAGCGACATTCCCATCGTCATGCTCACCGCCCGCGGCGACGTGATGGACCGTGTGGTTGGCCTGGAGCTGGGCGCCGACGACTACCTGCCCAAGCCTTTCGAGCCGCGCGAGCTGGTGGCGCGCGTGCAGACCATCCTGCGCCGGCAGCGCGTGCGCCCCGCCGCGGCGCCGGCGTCTGCGCAGCGCCATGACTTCGACGGCCTGGCCATCGACCTCGATCGCCGCGAGGTCCTGCGCCATGGCGAGCGGCTTGAGCTGACCGGCACCGAATTCGAGCTGCTGGCGCTGCTCGCCTCCGAGCCCGGCAAGGTGTTCAGCCGCGACGACATCCTCAACCGGCTGCGCGGCCACGAGGCCGACCTGTTCACCCGCGCGGTGGACATCGTCGTCAGCCGCCTGCGCCGCAAGCTGGAGCCGCTGGACTGCATCAAGACGCTGCGCAACGCCGGCTATACCCTGGCCGTCGGCCGTGTGGTCGAGGAGGCGGGTTCGACCCCGGCCCGTCCCCCCGTCCGCCCTGAGCCTGGCGAAGGGCAGAACGGCGCGCAAGCCACCGCCGACCGGCCGCCCGGCGCTGGCTCATGACCTCCCACCGTCGCGCCCCGGCCGATCCCGCCTGCGACGGCCTCGTGCCGCGCCGCTTCCAGCGCCGCCGCCGCTGGCGCCAGCGCTGGAGCCATTCGCTGCGTCTGCGGCTGGTCACGCTCTTCGTGGTGCTGGCGTTGGCGATGACCATCGTCTTCCTGGGCGGCTTCCGCGCGGCCTTCGGCAGCACCGGCTGGCGCGCCGTGGCCCAGCCGCTGCTGAGCGACTACATGGGCCGCGTGGTCGACGAGATCGGCAGCCCGCCCAGCGTCGAGAAGGCGCGCGAGCTGGCCGCGCGGCTGCCCATCTCGCTGCGCATCAGCGGGCCGGTGGTCAACTGGGCGTCCGACCCCGACGACGAGCGCCATCGCCGACGCGACTGGCTCACCCCGCGCGTGCCCACCGCGCCCGGCGAAGACCCCTGGTACGTGCGCCGCACCGCCGACGGCCACCGCATCACCTTCGGCTGGAGCCCGCGGCTGATGCAGCAGGCCAACGACGGCTTCGACGGGGCGATGGTGGCGCTGGTCGTCGGCCTCATCCTGCTGGCCTACGGCGTGGTCCACAAGCTGCTGCGACCGCTGGAGGATATCCGCGCCGGTGCCGAGCGCTTCGGTCGGGGCGACTTCTCGCGGCCCATTCCGCTGCGCCGCCGCGACGAACTGGGCGAACTGGCGCAGCACATCAACACCGTGGCCGAGGACATCAAGCGCATGCTCGACGCCAAGCGTGCGCTGCTGCTGGCGGTGAGCCACGAGTTGCGCTCGCCGCTGACACGGGCCCGGCTCAATGCCGAACTGCTGCCCGAGACGCCCGACGGTGCGGCCGAACGCGCCGCACTGCTGCGCGACCTCAACGAGATGCGCGACCTCATCAGCGACCTGCTCGAAGGCGAGCGCCTGTCCAGCCCGCATGCGGCCCTGCAGCGTGAGCCGGTCGACCTGCCGGCCCTGGCCCGCGAGGTCATGCAGGAGCTGGTCGCGCGCGGCCTGCCCTTGGCCGAGGCCGTGCAGGTGGACGCCGCCTCCGACCTGCCGGCGCTGTCGCTGGACCGGGCGCGCGTGCGGCTGCTGCTGCGCAACCTGCTGGCCAATGCGCTGCACCACGGCGCCGGACCGCAGCCGCCCCGCCTGTCGCTGCACCGCGCACCCACGGCGCCGGATGAGCCCGACGGCGTCTGCATCGAGGTGCGCGATTTCGGCCCCGGTGTGCCCGAGGACCAGCTCGAACGCCTGGCCGAGCCCTTCTACCGCCCCGACAGCGCGAGGGCGCGCGGTGCCGGCGGCGGGGGCGTGGGGCTGGGCATGTACCTGTGCCGGCTGGTGGCGCAGGCCCACGGCGGCCGGCTCGACCTGCGGCTGGCGAAGCCGGGACTGGCGGTGACGGCGCTGCTGCGCTGATCCGCTGATGCCAGGGCGAGCGCACCCGCCGTTGCGCCGCCCGCGGCCCCGTCGCCGGCCGTGCGTGTTCTGCCGTTTGCCGCGTCGCGCATCGGCGAGTGGTGCGCAGGCCTGCCGGTGCTGTCGCCTGCGCAACCAGCCGCCGCCCGGCCCCTGGCTAGCATGCCCGCGACCGTCCGCTCGGCCCCGAAGACATCGCACCAGGAGACACCCGAATGACCGCCACCCCCGCTGCCACCGCCAACCGCCAGTTCCGCCTGGCCCGCCGCCCGCAGGGCGCCGCCACGCGCGAGGACTTCGACTTCGTCGCCGACGCTCCCATCCCCGCGGTGGAAGAAGGCGGCGTGCTGGTGCGCACCGAACTGCTGTCGCTCGACCCTGCCATGCGCGGCTGGATGAACGAGGGCCGCAGCTACATCCCGCCGGTGGGCATCGGCGAGGTGATGCGTGCCGGCGGCATCGGCCGCGTCGTGGCCTCGCGCAACCCCGGCTTCGCCGAGGGCGACGCGGTATCGGGGCTGCTCGGCATCCAGGACTTCGCCGCCTTCGGCCATGCGCAGATCCAGCGCGGCGACGTCCGCCGCATCGACCCTGCCGCCGGCACGCCCGGCCAGTGGCTCAACGTGCTGGGCATGCCGGGCATGACGGCCTACTTCGGCCTGCTGGACGTGGGCCTGGCCAAGGCGGGCGACACGGTCGTCGTCTCGGGCGCCGCAGGTGCCGTGGGCCAGACGGTCGGCCAGCTGGCGAAGATCAAGGGGTGCCGCACCGTCGGCATCGCCGGCGGCCCGGCCAAGTGCGATTGGGTGGTGAAGGAGCTGGGCTTCGACGCCTGCATCGACTACAAGGCCAGCCCGCAAGCCGTGCGTGAAGGCCTCAAGCAGCATGCGCCGCGCGGCGTGGACGTGTACTTCGACAACGTGGGCGGCGACATCCTCGACACCGTGCTCGCCAAGCTGGCACCCAAGGCCCGCATCGTCATCTGCGGCGCCATCAGCCAGTACAACAACGCCAACAGCGCGCCCACCGCCGGTCCGCGCAACTACCTCAGCCTGCTGGTCAACCGCGCCCGCATGGAAGGCATGGTGGTCTTCGACTACGCCGACCGCTACCCCGAGGCCATCGCCGAGCTTGCGGGCTACCTCAAGGACGGTCGCATGAAGAGCCGCGAGGACGTGGTCGACGGGCTGGAGAACTTCCCGGAGGCGCTGGCCAAGCTCTTCTCGGGCGGCAACTTCGGCAAGCTGGTGCTCAAGGTGGCCTGACACCGGCGGGCCGTGCGTCCGCGTTACGCTGCAGGCCCCATCCGTCCTTGCCCCAGGAGCATCTTTTGCCCATGAAGCCTGCGTCGCCCATCGCCGCCGTCCTGCTTGCCGCCTGCGCCGCCACCGCCCATGCGGCCCTGCAGGAGGACTTCCGCTGCCTGAGCTCCTCCGGGCCCAGGCCGATCTCGCTGGAGTTCCGGCAGGTCGTCGACACCAACGTCGAGTGGAGCGGTGGCTATGTGCTCTACAAGGGCTCGAAGAAGGCCATCCCCATCGTCGTCGCCAGCAGCCGCACCACCGACCGGCCCGAAGGCCGGCCCTGGGCCTTCGAGGACCGCTGGGTCGAGGTGCTCGAGGGCAGGATCAACGGCGTCTACACCGTGCGCCGCCAGGGCGCCAACATCACCGACTTCACCTACACCTCGGCCAAGGACGGACGGGTGTTCTCCTTCTCGCAGGACATCGCGCACACCGGGACGCAGTCCTGCAACTGGTGAGCGCCCCCTTCCTGCGCCGGCGCCTCTGCAGCGCCAGACCATGACCACCGCCAGCTTCGTCGCCACCCACGCCGACTGAGCGGCCGCGGTGCGGCAGCGACTGCTCGACACGCGGCGCTGCGCCCACCTCGGCCACGCTCGACCGCATGGGCGACCTGGCACAAGGCGAAGGGGCCTTTGCCGTTGTACCGTGTTCGCGTCACAGGGCGGCTGCGGCCGATGAGGGAATCATGAGGACCTACAACGTGTACACGCACCCGACACACGGCATGGAGGCCGTGAAGGTCGGCTTCTCCTGGCCGGCCTTCTTCTTCGGCCTCTTCTGGATGCTGTTCAAGAAGCTCTGGCGGCGCGCCGGCCTGTGGTTCGCGGTCTATCTCGTCCTGGCGCTGATCGAGAGCGCCACCGACCGCGCGCCCGAGAGCGGCGCCCAGGCGCTGGTCTACCTGCTGCTCAGCGCGGGGTACTTCGTGCTGTGGCTGCTGCCCGCCTTCAAGGGCAATGCCTGGCGCGACGCCGACCTGGTGCGCCGTGGCTACGACAGGCTGGCGACGCTGGAGGCCGACACGGCGGATGCGGCCCTGGCGCATGCGGCCCGGCCGGTGTGAACGAAGTGCCTCGCCGCGGCGTCCCCGGATGAAGGGGCCATCGGCTCGATCACGGCGAACCTCGTGATGGGCCGCTTCAGCTGCCGCGCAGTCGCGTGGCCGTCAGCTTGTCTGAAGAGAATCGACGGCTCACCGGACGAATGAAGGGTGGTCGCGCGGGCCATGCCATGCCGCCGGCGGTACTGAAATCACTTCGACATCCTGTCCGCGACCATGAACGCCCTCCAAGTCGCCATCCTGGCCCTCATCCAGGGTGCCGCCGAACTGCTCCCCGTTTCCAGCTCCGCGCACGTGATCGCTGCGGAGAAATTGATGGGGCTGGACCCGACCACGCCCGAGATGACGATGCTGCTCGTCATGCTCCACACCGGCACGATGTTCGCCGTCATCGCCTACTTCTGGCGCAGCTGGAAGAAGGCCTATTTCGGCTCATGGGCCTCCTTCAGGCAGAACGCGACGGCCGTGGCGCTGGCCACGGTCTGCACGGGCGTCGTCGGCCTCGGGCTGCAGTTCGCCATCAAGCATTGGGTGCTGGCGTCCGATCCCAACTTCGAGATCGAGCACCTGTTCGGCAATTCGCGCCTCATGGCCGCGGCGCTGGCCGCGGCGGGCGTGCTGATCATTGCGGCGTCCTTCATCCCCGAGCGGGCCGGCCGGCGCGTCGGCGGCCCCTCGGCGATGCTCATCGGCGCCGTGCAGGGGCTGTGCCTGCCTTTCCGCGGCTTCTCCCGCTCGGGGGCCACGATCTCCACCGCCATGGCGGCGGGCATCGAACGGCGAAAGGCCGAGGAATTCAGCTTCGCCCTGGCCGTCGTGCTGACGCCGGCCGTGATCGTCAAAGAGGCGCACCGGCTGCTCACGGCCTCGGGCACCGGCCATGCGGTGGCCGTGCACGACCTCGGCCGTGTGCTGGCGCCGAGCGCCTTCGGCATGGCGCTCAGCTTCCTCGCGGGCCTGGCGGCGCTGCGCTGGCTGTCGTCCTGGCTGGAGTCGGGCCGGTGGTACCTGTTCGGTGCCTATTGCCTGGTGGCCTCGGCCTTCGTGCTGTGGTTGGGGTGAGCTGAAAGCGCAAAAAGGCGCAGCGGACGGGTCAGGGGCTCAGCCCTGGCCCTGGCTCGTCGGCCGCCACGCCCGCTCGAAAGGGAGGCGCCACGCATGCGGCGCGATCAGCTGGTGCACCGGCTTCGGTCCCCATGAGCCGGGCTGGTACAGGCGCACCGGCGGCGGCGCCTCCAGCAGCGGCTGTGACACCTCCCACAGCCGCTCGATGCCCTCGGCGGTGGTGAACAGCGTGCGGTCGCCGCGCATGGCGTCGAGGATCAGCCGCTCATACGCTTCCAGCACCTCGTGCACGTAGCCGGTGTCGTTCATGGCGAACTGCAGGCTCAGCTTGTCCAGCCGCATGCCCGGCCCGGGTCGCTTGCCGTAGAAGGACAGCGACATCTTCGACGCGTCCGCCAGGTCGAAGGTCAGGTGGTCGGGCCCCTGCGAACCCACGCCGCTGCCGGCCGGGAACATGCTCTTGGGCGGCTCGCGAAAAGCGATGGAGATCACCCGCTGCCCCTCGGCCAGTCGCTTGCCGGTGCGCAGGTAGAAGGGCACGCCGGCCCAGCGCCAGTTGTCGATGTGGCACTTGAGGGCGACGAAGGTCTCGGTGTCGGAGTCCGGGTCCACGCCTTCCTCCTGCCGGTAGCCGGCGTACTGGCCGCGCACCACGTCCTGGGGCGGGATCGGCAGCATGCTGCGGAAGACCTTGTTCTTCTCCTCGCTGATGGGCACAGGCTCCAGCGACGTGGGCGGCTCCATGGCGACGAAGCCCAGGATCTGGAACAGGTGCGTGACCACCATGTCCTTGTAGGCGCCGGTCTGCTCGTAGAAGGCGCTGCGCTTGCCCAGGCCCAGCGTCTCGGGCACGTCGATCTGCACGTGGTTGATGAAGGTGCGGTTCCAGATCGGCTCGAACAGGCCGTTGGCGAAGCGGAAGGCCAGGATGTTCTGCGCCGCCTCCTTGCCCAGGAAGTGGTCGATGCGGAAGATCTGCTCCTCTTCGAACACCTCGTGCAGCTTCGCGTTCAGGTCGCGGGCGCTGGCCAGGTCGGTGCCGAAGGGCTTTTCCATGACGATGCGCGCGCGCTCGACCAGGCCGGCCTCGCCGAGGGTGCGCACCACGGGCAGCGCGGCCTTGGGCGGCACGCTGAGGTAGTGCAGGCGGCGGGACTCGGTGCCCAGTTCGGCTTCGGCCCGGGCCACGGCCTCGGCCAGCGCTGGCGCGCCGGCCGACAGCGGCACGTAGTCGAGCGTGGCGGCGAAGGCCTCCCAGGCCGCCTGGTCGACCTTGCGGCTGCCGAACTCGTCCAGCGCGGCGCGGGCGAAGCGGCGGAAGCCCTCGGCATCCAGGTCGTCCAGCGAGCAGCCGACGATGCGCCAGGCGGGGATGAAGCCGGCGCTGCACAGGTGGAAGAGGCCGGGCAGCAACTTGCGCCGGGCCAGGTCGCCGGTGGCGCCGACCAGCACCACCACCTGGGGAAAGCGTGGGCCCACGCCGGGTTGGATCTTGGCCATGAACGATGTCCTCTCTTCTGGAATGTGCGGGTGTGACAGCGGGGGATGGATGGATTGTTCTTCACGAAGGCATGCGCCGGACGCCTGCCTTGTGCCATCGACCATAGCGAATTCAGTGCCAACGAAGCGCTCTTCGTCGTCCCGCCGCGCGCCGGACACGCTGTTGCAGCGTCACACGCGACATTCTTCACGCAGAGGGCCCGCGCGTGCGCCGCGGGTGCTGCGGGTGCCGTGGGGCGGGGGCGACGCCGTTCAGCGCGCCCGCGAGCCCATCACCGCCGCCGACACGATCATTGCGGCCGCCACCGCGATGCCGCCGGTCAGCGGCCGGCCGGTCACCACCAGCAGCAGGGTCGTCGACAACAGCGGCGTCAGGTAGCTCAGGATGCCGATCTGTCGCGCATCACCCGTCTTGAGCGCCCGGTCCCAGAAGAAGAAGGCCGCGCCCAGCGGACCCAGCCCGCACAGCGCCACCAGCGCCCAGTCGCCCGCCGACAGGCTGGTTGCCGGCTCCAGCAGTGCATGGCAGGCCAGGGCCAGCAGCCCGGAGACCAGCCCAAAGGCGCCGATGGCCGAGGTGGGAAAGGCCGGCACGCGCTTCGTCCACAGCGAATAGCTGGCCCAGATGAAGGCCGAGCCCAGCGCCGGCACGAAGCCCCAGGCGAAACCGCCGACGCCCCCCGTGCTGCGGGCGCTCAGGATCGCCACCGCCGCGCCCGCAAAGCCCAGCAGCGCGGCCACCACATGCAAGGGCCTGAGCGCCGTGCCGGGCAGCAGCACCGGCGCCAGCACCACCATGCCCAGCGGCCAGAGGTAGTTGACCAGGTTGGCCTCCACCGGCGGCGCATGGCGCAGCGCGATGAACAGCAGGAAGTGGAAGCCGAAGAGCCCGTAGATGCCCAGCGCCAGCGTGCGCGGCGGCACCGCCCAGGCGCGGCGGTCGCGCAGCACCAGCGGCCAGCTCGGCAGGCTGCCGATGATCAGCGCGGCGCCCGTGAGCAGGAAGGGCGGCACATGCGCAAGCGCGGTGCCCAGCGAGGCCAGTGAGGCCCACAGCGCGATGGCGGCCAGGGCATGCAGGGTGGAGGCGGAGAGAAGGCGCATCCGCCGAGCTTAGGCGGGCGCATCGTCGCGCGCCGCCGGTCTCTCGTCGCGCGACTGCGATCTGGCAAGGAGGGAGAGGCCTCGGGCGGTGGGCCGCTCGGGGACGAAAGCGGCGCCAGCGTTCACACCTTGTCAGGCCCGCCCGGGCAGCATGCGGCGCAGGGTGTTGTCGCGCAGCACATGGTGGTGCACCAGGGCCGCGGCCGTGTGGGCGCCCACCAGTGCATAGCCCACGCTGGCGCCGGCCTCGTGCACTTCCTTGATCAGGTGGGCCAGGTTGGGCGCCGGCGGCAGCGGCGAAGGCAGCGGCATGCCGAAGAAGGCCACCGGCGTGCCCTTGGCCGCCAACGAGAGCCAGCCCAGCAGCGGCATCGCCAGCATCAGCCCGTAGAGCGCGAACTTCATCCAGCGCGCCAGCTGCTCCTGCCAGGCGGCCGGCGCCGGCACGATGGCGGGGCGGGGTTGCCGGGCCACCAGCGCGAGGCGCAGGCAGGCCAGCGGCAGCACCAGCAGGCCCAGGCTGTAGTGCAGCCCGCGCAGCAGGAGGTAGGTGTCGCTGCCGCGCGGGAAGTTGTCGGAGGCCAGCATGCAGCCGTAGACGGCGACGATGAGCAGGGCCATGCCCCAGTGCAGGGCGATGGCGGAGGGCGTGTAGCGTGGGTGGGAGCGTGTGGCGGTGGTCATGGCGGGCGCATCGTGGAATGAGGCCCTGGCGGGCCGGGCGGCCGGTGCGGCCCGCGGAAGGCGAGGCGGCATGGGCCGGAACGGGCGCCATGGTCCCTCCAGGGCATTTAGGCAGTCTTAAGACGGCGCGCGGCGTTTGGTGTGCGTCAAAGGCAGGCCGCCGCAGGCTGGCAGCGCGCCCGACCGGGAAGACGGTGCCCTTCAGGTGCGCCAGCCGCCGTCGCGCCGCAGCGCCGCCGTGAGCGCTGACGGCGAGCGGTAGCCCGTGCGGCGCGCCGTGTCGGCCACCGCCAGGCCCTGGGCGCGCAGGTGGCGCGCCTGCGCCAGGCGCAGGGCGCGCAGCCAGGCCAGCGGGCTCAGCCCCTGCTCATCGCGGCAGCGCTGGGCGAACTGGCTCGGGCTGAGGCAGGCGCGCGCGGCCAGGTCCTCCACGCCCAGGGGCCCCTGCCAGTGGGCCGCGGCCCAGGCCGACAGCGCCGCCCAGTCGATGGGCCGGCCGCGCGGCGGCCGCGAGGGCGGTGCGGTCCAGGCTTCGCACAGCAGCCAGGGAGCCTGGGCCAGCGCCAGCGCCGCCGGCTGCGGCTGGGCCAGACACAGTCCCAGGTAATGCGCCAGTGCCGCCGCCCGTGGGCCCTCGGCGGCGCGGCCCGCATGCGGCGTCCAGGCCGCGTCCCGGGTGTCCAGCACCAGGCAGCGGCTGGCGCCCGCCTCGGCCTCGAAGTCGTGGCGATCGCCCGGCGCCACGACGAAACCCTGGCCCGCGGCCAGGCGCCGTCCCCGGCCCTCCACCTCCAGCGCCAGCACGCCCTGCAGCGCCACCAGCACCTGGAAGTGGTCGTGCGCATGGCTGCCGCGCGACGGGCCGTAGTCGCGCAGCGAGAGGGCGGCGGGCGTCGGCCCGCTGCTGACGGCGGAGCGCCACGTCATCGGCGTCAGGGCGCGACGCTGCGCAGCACCTGCGGTGCCACGCGAGCCACACGGATGAGCGTCTGTGCCGCGCCGGAGGGCTGGGAGCGGCCCTGCTCCCAGTTCTGCAGAGTGCGCACCGACACACCCAGCAACTGTGCGAACTGCGTCTGCGACAAACCGACGCGGGCGCGTGCATCGGCAGCGTCGGGAATCTCCACGCGCGTGACGCGGGCGGCCCGACCGGCCTTCATGTCCTTCACGGCCTCCAGAAGATCGTTCTGGAAGGCCTGCATTTCCGCATCAGCGTTTCGGCGGGGCATCGTCGATCTCCTCTCGCAGTTGAACCAGGAATTCGGTGGGCAGCGTGTCGAAGCGCGCTTTGGTGTAGCCGATCAACAGCCAGACCTGGCCTTCGTCCAGCAAGGCATAGGTGATGACGCGCGCGCCGCCTCGCTTGCCCGCACCGGCGCGCGACCAGCGCACCTTGCGCAGCCCGCCAGAACCCACGATCAGGTCGCCGGCCAGCGGGTTGCGGGCGATCCAGTCGATGAAGGCCTCGCGCTCGCCCTCTGCCCAGATCGCCGCCATGCTGCGCACGAAAGCCCGCGTTTCGCTCACCGTGAACATCGGTCGATCATACGCGAGAAGCGTATAGCAACCCGAGAGTCAGTTTGAAGGGGCCGCGGCCCAGCGCTCCCGCAGCTCGCGCTTGAGCACCTTGCCGATGGCGCTGCGCGGCAGCTCGTCGATGAAGCGCAGGCCGGCCAGACGCTGGGTCTTGCCCAACTGCTCGTTGGCCCATTCGCGGATCGTCTCGGGTGCGGTGGTGTCGCCGGGCCGGTGGACCACGTAGGCCACGGGCGTCTCGCCCCATTGCTCCGAGGGAATGCCGATCACCGAGCAGTCGGCCACGGCCGGGTGGCGGCGCAGCACGGCTTCCAGGTCGCTGGGGTAGAGGTTGAAGCCGCCGCTGATGACCATGTCCTTCTTGCGGTCGAACAGCGTGAGGAAGCCGTCGGCGTCGAAGCGGCCCACGTCGCCGGTGCGGATGAAGCGCTTGCCGTCGGGCGCGAACCATTCGGCCTCGCGCGTCTTGGCGGGCTGCTTGTGGTAGCCGACCATCATGCCGGCCGAATGGCCCACGACCTCGCCGGCCTCGCCCGCGGGCACCTCGCGGCCCTCGTCGTCGATCAGGCGGATGTCGCTGCCGGGCGCGACGCAGCCCACGGTGTGCAGCTTGTCCGGGTGGGCATGCGCCTCCAGGATGCAGGTGCCGCCGCCTTCGGTCATGCCGTAGAACTCGATCAGCCCGCCCGGCCAGCGCGCCAGCACGTCGGCCTTGAGCTCGGCGCGGAAGGGCGCGCTGGTGCAGAACTTGGCCTGGAAGCGCGACAGGTCGTGGCGGTCGAAGTCCGGGTGCGCCATCAGCCGCTGGTACTGCACCGGCACCAGCATGGTGTGCGTCACGCCTTCGCGCTCGGCCAGCTGCAGGTACTGGCCCGCGTCGAACTTGGGCATCAGCCACACGCAGCCGCCGAAGGCCAGCGTGGGGAAGAACACCACCAGCGTGGTGTTGGAGTACAGCGGTGTGGACAGCAGCGTGACCGACTCGGGGCCGTAGCCGTAGACCGCACCGCGCTGGATGTGGGCCCAGCGCATGCCGTGGCCCTGCACGATGCCCTTGGGCTCGCCGGTGGTGCCCGACGAATAGATGATGTTGAAGGGCGTGGCGGGCTGCACCTCGGCTGGCTGCGGGGTGGCGCCTTCGGGCGCGAGCCAGTCCGCCAGCGGCCGGGCGCCGGCCACCTCGCCCTGCAGCGCGATGCGCGGCGCGGCGGACTCGCCCGCATCACCCATGGCCGCGTTGCCGACGGCATCGACGAACACCAGGCGGGCATCCGCATCGCGCACCATGCGCGCCAGGCTGTCCGGTGCGCTGCCGGGGGCGAGCGGCGCCACCGCCACGCCCGCGCGCAGGGCGCCGAGGAAGACGCAGACGTAGTCCACCGAGGCATTGGCGCAGACGGCGATGGCATCGCCCACGCCCAGCCCGTCGCGTTGCAGGGCGGCGGCGACGCGGTCCATGCGGGCGTCGAGCGCGGCGTAGTCGAGCCGGCCGTGCGCATCGGCCAGGGCGGGCCGTGATGGCTGTTCGCGCGCATGCAGGCGGATGAGGTCGGACACGGTGCCGAAGGACTGTTCGGCCACGAGTTGCTGGGCGGTCATGAAGCGGTCTCCTGAGGGTGCGGCCGGCTGCGGCCGTTCTGCCGGCCAGCATAGCGGCGCGGCCTCGCTCGGGCTGTCGCCTGCTTGCGCGCCAGGCTCAGCTGCCCAGGGGGCGCAGCAGCAGCGCCACGTCGTCCTCGGTGAACAGCAGCCGGTCGCCGCTGATGCCGCCTTCCAGCAGGCCCTGCGACAGGGCCGCCTTGCGCGCCTGCATGGCGAGGATGCGTTCCTCGATGGTGCCCTCGGCCACCAGCTTGTAGACCATCACCTGCCGCTGCTGGCCGATGCGGTGGGCGCGGGCGGTGGCCTGCGCTTCGACGGCGGGGTTCCACCACGGGTCGTAGTGGATGACGGTGTCGGCCTCGGGCAGGTTCAGGCCCGCGCCGCCGGCCTTCAGGCTGATGAGGAAGAGCGGCACGTCGCCGCGGGTGAAGCGGGCGATGGCGGCCTCGCGGTCGGTGGTCTGGCCGGTGAGCGTGGTCCAGCGCAGGCCGCGCTCGCGCAGCGCGGCCTCGATCAGCGCCAGCATGCTGGTGAACTGCGAGAACAGCAGCACGCGCCGGCCTTCGTCCAGCATCTCGGGCAGCACGTCCATCAGCCATTCGAGCTTGGCCGACTGGCGCACCTGCTGCGCCGCGGGCAACGACTTGACCAGCCGCGGATCGCAGCACACCTGGCGCAGCTTGAGCAGTGCGTCGAGCACCTGGATCTGCGAGCGCGCCAGCCCGCGTTCGGCCAGCGACTCGCGCACCTGGCGCTCGGTGGCCAGGCGGATGGTCTCGTACAGGTCGGCCTGCGGGCCTTCGAGCGTGACGGTGCTGAGGGTCTCGATCTTGTCGGGCAGCTCCTTGGCCACGTTCTGCTTGGTCCGCCGCAGCAGGAAGGGCGTGACGCGCCTGCGCAGCTGTTCGAGGCAGGCCGTGTCGCCATGCCGCTCGATGGGCGTGCGGAAGACCTCGCGGAAGCGCGCCTGGCTGCCCAGGAAGCCGGGCATGAGGAAGTGGAACAGGCTCCAGAGTTCGCCCAGGTGGTTCTCCAGCGGCGTGCCCGACAGGGCCACGCGCTGGCGCGCTTCCAGGCTGGCGGCGACCTGGGCCACCTGCGAGTCGGCGTTCTTGATCTGCTGCGCCTCGTCCAGCACCACCACGTGCCAGGCCTGCTTCTGCCAGAAGACACGGTCGCGCGGCAGCAGCGAATAGGGCGCGATGACCAGGTCGGTGCCGCCGAATCCGCCGCGGCCATGGCGCTGCGGGCCGTGCCACACGGCGGTGCGCAGCGCGGGCGCGAAGCGGGCGGCCTCGCGCCGCCAGTTGCCCAGCAGGCTGAGCGGTGCCAGCACCAAGCAGGGCCGGTCCAGCCGGCCGTCCTCCTTCTCGCGCAGCAGATGCGCCAGGGTCTGCAGCGTCTTGCCCAGGCCCATGTCGTCGGCCAGGATGCCGCCGAGCTGGTGGCGGCGCAGGAACTGCAGCCAGTCCATGCCCTGCTGCTGGTACGGACGCAGGGCGGCCTGCAGGCCGGCCGGTGCCGGCACCGTGGGCAGCGCGGCGTCGCCGCCCAGTTGGCGCAGCAACTCTCGAAGGCGGTCCGCGCCGTCCCACACCGCGCCGTCGTCCAGCGTGGCGCCGATGCGCAGGGCCTCCACCTGCGTCAGGCGCAGCGTCGCGGCCTGCTCCCAGTCGGGGGCGGGGCGCTCGGCCACGAGGTCGAGCAGGGCCTGCAGCCAGGGCTTGAGCGGGGCGGAGGGCAGGCGCAGCCAGCGCCCGTCGGGCTGCTCGCGCCACAGCCAGTCGGGCAGTTGGGGTCCGTCGGGGCCGTGTTCGATCTGCGCCAGCAGGCCCGGCAGCCAGGGCAGCACGTTGTGGCGCTCGCCGTCGATCTCGATGCCCAGCGACAGCTCGAACCAGGGCGAGGCGGAACGCTCGTCCGGGGCTTCGCCAGCGGGCGCCGCGTCCTCGGGCGTTCCTTCCACGATGCGCAGCGCCAGTGCATGGGGCGGCTCGGCCAGGCCGCGCAGGGCGGGGTCGGGCTCGACACGGAAGCCGGCATTCGTCAGTGCGGCCCAGCCGCTCACGGCCCAGTCCAGCCAGCGTGCCGCCGAGGCACCGTGCCAGCGGCCGAGCGCGTCGACCGACAGGTCCAGCGCCTGCAGGCGCTGGCGCGCCCACTGCTCGGCGGCCAGGTCGCGCTGCAGCAGCACGCGGCGCCCGTCGTGCTCGGCCAGCACCCGCGCTGGATGCTCCGGCCAGTGGCCGCGCAGGCCGCCGTAGTCGAAGTCCAGCAGTGCGACGAGCAGGCCGCGCGCGGCGCGCTCGGCCGGCGGCACCGGCCGCAGGCGCAGGCAGGGCTGCGGCAGGCTGACCGGCCAGGGTTCCGGATGGTCGGCGCGGGCGGGCAGTGGCATGCCCAGCTGTCGCGGCAGCAGCTCGGCCTGCGCATCGTCGAAGGCCGACTGCGGCAGCGGCCCCAGGGTGAGCAGCTGAGTCAGCTGCGCAGGCGACAGGCCGGAGGCCTGGGCGACGCCGCATTCGCCAGTGGTCCGGTCCAGGTACAGCGGCGGCAGCGAGGCATAGAGCGTGCGGCCTTCCCCCGGCTCGGCCAGCACCGCCAGCAGGGCCCAGGCCGGCGCATCGCCCAGCGTGGCCGGCGCCCAGTGCCAGCCGATGGCGCGCGGCGCCCCCCAGCGCAGCGGCGCACCCTGCGGCCGGCCCTCGGCATCGGCCAGGAAGAGCTTGCCGGTGCGGGCCGCGGCCTGCAGCGCGGCGGGTGCCTCGGCGCCGTGCAGCAGGCCGCTGGCGGTGTGCAGGTAGAAGGCACCGCCGAGCCGCCCGATGTGGGCCAGGCACTCGCGGTCGGCCTCGGACAGCCCGCCGCCGGGCAGGCCCAGCCGCACCATGGCATCGGCATCGGGCGAGCGCAGCCGGCCCCAGCCGCCACGCTTGAGCGGCCGGGCCAGCCGCCAGGCCAGCAGCGGCCGTGCCGGCTCGCGCGGGCTGCGGCGGCTTTCCTGCAGCAGGTAGATCGGTGGATCGCTCTCGGGCGCAGCGGGCGGTGGCGCCAGATCGTCGAACAGGCCCAGCGAGGGCGGCAGTCCCGCAGGTGCGGCCGGCGCTGGGGGCCGCGGCGGGGAGGGCGGCTCGGCGCCGCGCACGGTGCCGCTCTGGTAGGCGGCCTTGAGCGTCAGGGCCACCGCATGCCGGCAGCGGCTGCCGGCGGCGCAGCTGCAGTCGCTGCCGAAGCTGGCGATGCGGCCATCCGCGTCCAGCTCCAGCAGCACGCTGCATTCGTGCACCTGCCGGTCCTCGCCCTGCACTTCGCCCTCGATGCGCCATTCGCTGCGGCTGGCCGGTGCGAGCGAATGGCTGACGACCTGCTGGCGCCGATAGGCCTCCAGGCCCCGTTGGTAGGCGGCAACGGGCAGGTGCTGGGCGAGTGTGGCGGGGGCGATCAGGAAGGCGGCGCGCATCGGGGCCCGGAGTGTGCCCCAGATGCGTGGCGGCGCCGCTCAGGGCATGGGCATGCCACCGCGCGGCATGGCGCCTTCACCGAAGCCCATGCCCATGCCCGGGCCCGGACGTGGCGCGCCGCAGCCTGCCTCCGCGTCGGGGCGCGGCATCGGCGGGCCGCCGGCGGGGCGCATCATGCACTGGGCATGGGCCTGCGGTGGCGGGGGTGGCGGCAGCATGATGCAGCCGGAAAGTCCGGCGGCGAGCAGGGCGGCCCCTGCGGCGGCGAGTGGTCGGAATGAAGCCATGTCTTGCGTCCCTTCTGGGTGTGTCGAGGAAGACATCAGTGTTGGCGCCGACCTGGGAGGCATTGCGCAGCGGGGTGGCAAAGTGCACATCCCGCCGCAGACCGACGCGCGCCCGCCACACTCGCGGGCACGGGACGCGCGGCCGCTCAGCCGCTCAGCCGCGGGGTGCGGCCGGCGCCGGAGGCGCCTCGAAGGAGAAGCCCACGCCGTAGACCGAGCGGATCCACTCGTGCTCGGGCGCCGCCTGCGACAGCTTGCGCCGCAGGTTCTTCACATGGCTGTCGATGGCGCGTTCGGTGACGTCGACATCGTCTTCATAGGCCAGCTCCAGCAGCCGTGCGCGCGAGAAGATGCGTCCCGGCTGCCGGGCCAGCACGCGCAGCAGCGAGAACTCGCGCCGGGTGAGGTTGAGCGGCTGCCCGCCGAGCGAGGCATGCCAGCAGCTCTCGTCCAGCTCCATGCCGTGCGCGGCGGCGGCCACTTCCTGCGGTGCGCGCGTGCGGCGCAGCACGGCGGCCACGCGGGCCACCACCTCGCGCGGCGAGAAGGGCTTGCACACGTAGTCGTCCGCGCCGTGGGCCAGGCCCAGCAGGCGGTCGACCTCTTCGGTGCGGGCCGTGAGCATGATCACCGGGTGCTGCGTGTGCACCCGCGCCTGCTGCAGTACCGACAGGCCGTCCAGCCCGGGCAGCATCACGTCCAGCAGCGTGAGGTCGGGCGGGGTTTCCAGCATGTGGCGCAGCGCCTCGCGGCCGTCGGCCACATGGTCGGTCTGGTGGCCCTCGCGGCGCAGGTAGTCGCGCAGCACGTCGGCGATGTCGGTTTCGTCTTCGACGATGAGGATGCGGGTCATGAGGGTTCGGTGTCCGAAAGGGGAAGGAAGAGGGTGATGCGCAGGCCGCCGAGCGGCGATGCGCCGGCCTCGATGTCGCCGCCGTGGGCGTCGACGATGGCGCGGCAGATGGCCAGGCCCAGGCCCGAGCCACCCAGCGCGCGGTTGCGCGAGGCCTCGGCGCGGAACAGGCGGTCGAACAGGCGCGGCAGCTCGTCCTCGGTCACGCCGGGGGCGCTGTCGTCCAGCTGCACGACTAGCGCCGGCGCGCCGTCCACCCGGTCGATGCGGGCCTCGATGGCGAGGCGGCCGCCCGCATCGGTGTAGGCGAGCGTGTTCTCCAGGAGATTGATCCACACCTGGCTGAGCTTGCGGGCCTCGCCCAGCACGCGGGGCGCCCGCTCCTCGGCCAGTCTGCGCACGCCGCCGGCCTCGACCTTGATGCCGGCCTGCGCAAAGCGGTCGCGCGTGGCGGCCAATGCCTCCTGCAGCAACGTGAGTGGGTAGGTGGGCGCGTGCTCGCGCAGCGCGGTGCCATGGCTGTCCATGCTGTGGCGCAGGTCGTCCACCAGCTGGGTCAGGCGCATCACCTGCCGATGCAGCCGCAGGGCCGTGCGGTCGTCGAAGCTGCGCACGCCGTCTTGGATGGCCTCGATCTCGGCCCGCATGGCCGCCAGGGGGGTGCGCAGCTCGTGCGCCACGTCGGCCAGCCAGGCGCGCCGGCCGGCTTCGGCCTTGTCCAGGCGGTCGGCCATGGTGTTGAAGGTGCGGCCGAGCAGGGCCAGCTCGTCCTGCCCCTGCACACGCACCCGCGTGCCCAGCCGGCCGCGGGCCACGGCCCGGGCCGCGTGGGTGAGGTCGTCGATGGGCGCCAGCCAGCGCCGGCCGACCAGGCCTGCGATCAGCAGCGCGGCCACGAGGCCGACTGCGCCTGCCAGCGCGATGAAGCCCGAATGCCGCGCCAGGAAGGCGCGGTCGGCTTCGTGCTCCAGGCCCTGCATGGGCGCCAGCAGCAGCTGGCCGATGATGACCGTGCCGCTGCGGATGGGCAGGTGCGCCGCGGTGGTCGGGTCCACCTTGGCGCCCACGACCAGCTTGCCGGCCGTGTCGACCACCGCCAAGCGCTTGAAGATCAGGTCGGGCGGACCACCCTCGCCGCGGGGAAAGGGAAAGAACCAGGGCGGCGCGATCCGGCCGCCCGGCTCCAGCGGCGATGGGGGCTCGCGGTCCTCGCCGAAAGGCAGAGCCCAGCCGCCACCGCGCGAGGACCGGTCCCAGAGGCTGGGCGGGCGTTCGCGTGGCGCCAGCGAGGCCGGGTCCACCTCGCCGCGCTGGAGCCGGTTCCATGCCTCCTCATTGCCGCGCAGGCGCGACCAGTTGCCATTGGCCACGTAGTGCTGCTGCAGCCGCTCGGCCAGCCAGCTCAGCCGGCGGATCTCGATCTCGGCCACGTACGGCCCCAGGCCGCTGCGCAGCGAGAGCATCGATGAAACGGCAAAGGCCACCAGCAGCGTGAGCAGCAGGGTGGCCAGGGCCAGGAAGAGTTTGCGCGTGAGCGTCAGGCGGGGCATTGGGCTGCCGCCGGTCGCGCCGATGGCCGGAAGGGCCAGGGCAACTCGCCGGGCGGGGGGGCGTGCTGGACGATGGGCCCGAGGGTAAACAAATCCTGGTGACTCGGGTGCGGGTCGGCGGTGCACGGGCTCCAGCTGAGCCATACGCCGCTGAACACGCCGACGAGCGCGGTGACGGGGCCCAGGGCACGGTAGCCGCGGCCGGTTTGCTTCGAGGGGGACATCAGGCTTGCTCCTTCACGGATGGCACGAGGGGCAGTCGCAGCGTGGCCCCCATCGCGCCCCAGGCCGAGGGGGCGGCATAGAGGCGGCCGCGGTGGGCATCGATGGCCTGGGCGCATTCGGCCAGCGGCCGCAGCGCGGCGTCGCGCTCCGGATGCACGGCCTGCGAGAAGCCGTGCACGCGCCGGGCCAGCGCGGGCGGCTGCCGGTCTGCCGGCTCGTCCACCACCGAGACGGCGGCGGTGGCGCCTTCGGCGCGTGCGTGCACGCGCAGCACGCCGCCGGCGGGCGCCAGCAGTTCGGCGGCCAGCGCGAGCAGGCGGCCCAGCACCTGTGCCAGGCCGTTCGGCGCCATGGCGACCCACAGGGCATGGGCCGGCAATTGCCAGTCGACGGACACGCCCGGCGCCAGGCGCGGCCCGGCTGCCATGGCGGCCAGCACGGCGCGCAGGTCGGCCGTCGTGTCGGCCGGCTGTACGCCGGCAGGCAGGCTCGCGGGCGCGGTGCGCCAGGCGGTGGCGTCGGTGCGGGCTCCAGCTCTCACGGCGGCCTCCCGGTCAGAAGTTGTGGCGGATGCCGAAGTCGTACCCCGTGGACGACTTCGGCAGACCGCTGTAGCCCACGCCCACCGAGCCGTAGCCGGTGGTGGCCGCGGCCGACAGGCTGCCGGTGTAGGCGCTGTCGTTGCGGTTGCTGATGCGCGCCACGGTGGCATACAGCGACGTGCGCTTGGACAGGTTGTGCACATAGCCCAGCGCCAGCTTGCGCGAGCGCGGCGCTTCGCCGTAGAGCGGCGCGAGCGCGCCTTCGTCGTAGCGCACCTGGCCGTAGGAGGCGCGGATCAGGCCCGCGCCCACCGGCATGCTGGCGCCGATCAGGTAGCCGTCGTAGTTGTTGCTGAGCGAGGTCTGCAGCGTGTCGGAGCGGTCGCGCACGTTGGAGAGTTCGCCGAAGAGCTTGACCGGCCCGAAGTCGTAGGTGGCCCCCAGGTTGCTGCGGCGCACGGTGCGGGTGAGGCTGCCGCTGTCGGTCACGGTGGTCTGGCCGGAGGCCAGGGCGATGTCGAGCGGGCCGTTGGCATAGCCGAAGCGCGCGCCGGTGTAGCGGCCCGCATCGCTGGTGCCGGTGAGGCTGGTGCTGGTGTCCACGTTCTCGTGCGCTGCGTACTGCACCTGACCGTAGAAGCCACCCAGCGTGGCCGGCAGGAAGTAGCCCACCATGTTGCTGGCGCGCAGGTAGTTGGTCGCCAGGCCGGTGTCGGCCGCGCTCACCGCGCCGATGATGTTCGCGCCCGAGCCGTTGCCGCCGAAGGGGTCGAAGATCGTGTCGTTCAGGGAGTTGGCGGTGCGGTCGCGGCCCAGGCGCAGTTCACCGAAACGGCCCGACAGGCTCACCGTCGAGCGGCGCGTGAACGACAGGCTGCCGGCGCCATCGTCGGTGGACAGCGGCGCCTCCAGCCAGAAGCTGGCGGCCAGGCCACCGCCGAGGTCTTCCACGCCCCGCAGGCCCAGGCTGCTGTTGCCGTAGCCCGAGTTGCCCAGGCTGGTGCGGCTCTGGCGCGTGGTGAGGCCGGTGGTGGCATCGGTGGCCGTGGCCGACTGGTAGGTCACGCCCGTGTCGATGGTGCCGAAGAGGGTGACAGACGATTGGGCCGAGGCGGCCCCGGCGAGCGCGCCGCAGGCCAGGGCGACGAGGGTGTTCTTCATTCTTGCTCCGTTCCTTTCGAGCCACGGCCAGCCGTCGGCTGGAACCATGGGCGCCGGCAGGAGACCGGCGCGAGCGAATGGTCGGGGGCAAAGTCGGAGGAAATTTGAATGGGCCCACGCTGCCGTGTGAGGGCGCAGCGCGGGCCCGGCGTGCCGCGGCTACATGCCGAGCAGGTGTGGCAGTACCGCCAGCAGGGCGCTGATGGTGAAGAAGGACAGGGCGGTGGTGGCCAGCAGCGAGGCGGCCGCCAGCGAATCCTGGCCATGCGGCTGCGCCAGGATCGGATAGATGCTCAGCATGGGCGCAGCCGCCGACAGCACCAGCGCCAGGCGCAGCGCCGGCTCCATGGGCGGCATGCCCAGCGCCTCGGCGGCCAGCAGCACGGCCAGCATCAAAGCGGGGTGCAGCAGCAGCTTGCCGGCCGCGATGCGCAGCACCTGGCGGCGCATGCCCGCCAGGCCCAGGCCCACCAGCGAGCCGCCGATCACGAACAGTGACAGTGCGGTGCTGGCCTGCGCGAACAGACCGATGGTGCGCAGCAGCGGCGCCGGCAGGCGCAGGCCGGTCAGCGCCACCGCCACGCCCGCCGCCATGGCCCAGATCATGGGGTTGCGCGCCAGGCTGTGCGCCGTGCGCCGCAGCGTGAGGCGCCAATCGCCGCGGCCGTCGGCGGCATCAGCCAGCGCCATGGCCAGCGGCACCAGCAGCAGGTTCTCCACGATCATGTTCAGGCCCAGCACCAGGCCGGCGCTCTGCGCGATCACCATCGACAGGATGGGGTAGCCGACGAAGCCGCTGTTGGGGCAGCTCATGCCCATGGCCACGAGCGCCGGCACGGGGCTGCCGGCGGGTGCCTGTCGCGCCGCCCACCAGCGGCCCACGAAGAGCGTGAGCAGCGACCCCACCGCGTACAGCAGCATGTAGCGCAGGTTGAGCACATCGCCCGTCGGTCGCTGGACCAGCGCGCTGAACAGCAGGGCCGGCAGCGCCAGCCGGATGACGAACTGCCCCAGCACCCGCATGTCCGTCCGGGCAAACAGGCCCCTGCGGGTGACCAGCCAGCCGGCAGCGATGGCGAGATAGATGGGAACGGTGATCGAAAGGATGGCGAGCATGGCGGGTCCGGCGAGCCCGGCACTGTAGCCATGCGTCCCGATCCGCGTCGTTTGCGAATCGAACAGCCCCATGCCGCGCTGCGTCTGAATGTGCAAAAAATCAGTACATGAATTGCTGAAATCTGATCCCAAGGTGAACTTCACGGGTGCTATCTTTTCCTGCATCAAGACAGAGGACCCCGCATGCTCTCCCCCACGACAACCGCTCTGCGTATTGGTTTTGCCCGCCTGGCCCTGGGCTTTGCGGCCGCTCTCGCGGCGCTGGCGCCGGCCCATGGGCAGGCACCCGCCAAGCCGCTCAAGCCCGTCACCATCGCCCTGGGCACGCAGGTGGTCAACGTCACCTATCCCTGGCTCACGCTGCCCATCGCGCTGGGCTACTGGAAGGAGGAGGGCTACGACGTCAAGGTGGTCACCGTGGGTGGCTCGCTGCAGGGCATCCAGCAGATGGTGGCCGGCGGCGTGGAGTTCGCGCAGGTCAACTCCACCGGCCTGATCCAGGCCAACACCGACAACAACGTGGCCGTACGCGGGCTCATGGGCACCGGCGTCATCGACTGGGGCATCGGCGTGACGCAGGACGGCCCCATCAAGAGCGTGACGGACCTCAAGGGCAAGAAGATCGGCATCTTCAGCCTGGGCACCGGCGGCGTGCCGCTGCTCAAGGGCTACCTGCGCTCCAACGGCATCGATCCTGACAAGGACGTGCAGATCATCGCCACCGGCGCCGGCGCACCCGCGCTCGAAGCGCTCAAGAGCGACCGCGTGCAGGCGCTGATGTTCTGGGGCTCGGCGCTCACCGGCTTCCAGAACGCCGGCACGCCGCTGCGGGTGCTGTACGCGCCGGCCTGGCGCGCCCTGCCCGACTTCACCTTTGCCACCATGCAGAAGACCATCGACACCGACCCGGCGATGGTGGAGGCCATCTCGCGCGGCGCGGCCAAGGCCACGCTCTTCGCCTGGACCAACCCCGACTGCGCGCGCCGCATCCACTGGAAGAACTTCCCCTCCACCAAGCCCACCGGTGCCGACGAGGCCACGCTCGCCAAGTGGGACCTGGCCCTGCTCGACACGCAGCTGGACACCATGAAGGCAGCCCACGCCATGAACGGGGGCAAGCTGATCGGCGCCATGGACCCGGCGGCCTACGGCCGCATGCAGGACTTCATGCAGGGCGAGGGGCTGATCAAGCGCACGGTGCCGGTCGAGTCGATGCTCTACCTCAAGCCCGGCTTCGTGGAGGCGATCAACCGCTTCGACCAGAAGGCCGTCATCGATGCCGCCAAGGCCTGCAAGAACGTCTGACATGACGCCTGAACAGTTCATCGCCGGCCTGCCCAAGGCCGAGCTGCACATGCACATCGAGGGCTCCATCGAGCCCGAGCTGATGCTGGCTCTTGCCCGCCGCAACGGCGTGGCCATCCGCTGGCAGACCGAGGCCGAACTGCGCGCGGCGTACCGCTTCACCCGGCTGCAGGATTTCCTGGACCTGTACTACGACGGCTGCCGCGTGCTGCTGCAGGCGGCCGACTTCCGCGAGGTGACGCGCGACTACCTGCGCCGCGCCCATGCGGACGGCGTGCGGCATGCCGAGATGTTCCTGGGGCCGCAGGGCCACACCACGCGCGGCGTGCCGCTGGCGGTGGTGATGCAGGGCGTGCTCTCGGCCATGGAGGCCGCCGAGGCCGAGGACGGCATCACCAGCGGCCTGATCCTGGTGGCCCAGCGCCACCGCAGCGAAGAGGAGGCCATGGCGCTCCTGGCCGAGGCCGAGCCCTGGTTCGACCGCATCCTGGGCTTCGGCCTGGGCGGCGCGGAGCTGGGCCATCCGCCCTCGAAGTTCGAGCGCTTCTTCGCCCGCTGCCGCGAACTGGGCTTCAAGGTGACGGCCCATGCCGGGGAGGAAGGCCCGGCCGCCTATGTACGCGAGGCGGTGGAGCTGCTGCAGGTGGACCGGCTGGACCACGGCAATGCCTGCCTGGACGACCCGGCGCTGGTGCAGGAGTTGACGCGCCGCCGCATTCCGCTGACGGTGTGCCCGCTGTCCAACCTCAAGCTGCAGGTGGTGACGGACATGGCGGCGCATCCGCTCAAGACGCTGATGAACGCCGGCCTGTGCGTCACGGTCAATTCCGACGACCCCTCCTACTTCGGCGGCTACGTCAACGACAACTACCTCGCCTGCCAGCAGGCGCTGGGCCTGACGCAGGCGGAGCTGGCGCAACTGGCGCGCCAGAGCTTCGAGGCCGCGTTCATGCCCGAGGCGCAGCGCGCGCAGGCGCTGGCGGCCATCGACGACTGGGTGGCGCTGGCCGACGCCGCCGTCTGACCCTTCTCCCGAGGACCTCGCATGAGTTCGACCCTGGCGCCCGAAGCGCCGCCGGCCTTCCGCTTCGGCGGCCTGCACAAGACCTTCCGCTCCAAGGACGGCGGCGACGTCGTCGCCCTGCACGACGTGCATTTCAGCGTGCGGCGCGGCGAGTTCGTCACCGTGGTCGGCCCCAGCGGCTGCGGCAAGAGCACGCTGCTGCGCATCCTGGCCGGCCTGGAGCGCGCCAGCCGCGGCCAGGTGGAGCTGGGTGGCCGTCCGCATGCCGGCCCCAGCCGCGACGTGGGCGTGGTGTTCCAGTCGCCTGTGCTGCTGCCCTGGCGCAACATCCTCGACAACGTGCTGGTGCCGGCCGAGATCCAGGGCCGCGACCGCGCCGCCGCGCGAGAACGGGCCCGGCACTACCTCCAGCTGGTGGGCCTGTCCGGCTTCGAGACCAAGTACCCCAGCGAGCTGTCGGGCGGCATGCAGCAGCGCGTGGGCATCGCCCGCGCGCTGGTCAACGATCCGCTGCTGCTCCTCATGGACGAGCCCTTCGGCGCGCTCGACGCCATGACGCGGGAGACCATGAACACCGAGTTGCTCAAGCTGCGCGAGCGCACCGGCGCCACCATCATGCTGGTCACGCACAGCATTCCCGAGGCGGTCTTCCTGGGCGACCGGGTGATCGTCATGTCGCCGCGGCCCGGCCGCGTGACCCAGGTGGTGGAGGTGGACCTGCCCTCGCCGCGCACCCTGGACCTGATCAACACCGAGCGCTTCGGCACCTACGTGTCCGGCATCCGCGCGAACCTGCATGCCAGCGGAGGGCTGGACTGATGGCCGACACCCTGACCTCTTCCGTGCCGTCGGGCGCCGCCGTGGCCGACGCGGCCGAGACCGCGCCTGCGCGCGCCACCGGTCTCACACCGATGCGCCGGCGCGTGCTCATCGTTGCCGTGTTCGTGGCGGTGGTGGCCGCCTGGCAGCTGGCGGTCACGGCGCTCGACGTGTCGCACCTGATCTTCCCCGGCCCGCTGGCCGTGGTGCAGGCGCTCTACGACGGCATCGCCTCGGGCGACATTCCGTCGCACCTGTGGGTCACGCTCTACGAGATCCTGGCCGGCTTCGCGGCCGGGGCGCTGGCCGGCTTCGTGCTGGGTGCGCTGATCGGCCAGAGCGCGCTGCTGGAGGCGGTGCTCTACCCGTACGTGGTGGCCTTCCAGACCGTGCCCAAGGTGGCGGTGGCGCCGCTGTTCGTGCTGTGGTTCGGCTTCGGCACCACGTCGAAGGTGATCATCACGGCCACCATCGTGTTCTTTCCGGTGCTGGCCAACACCATCGTCGGCCTGCGCTCGGCACCGCGCGAGCAGATCGACCTGATGCGCGCCTTCACCGCCTCGGGCTGGCATGTGTTCCGCATGGTGCGGCTGCCGCATGCGCTGCCCTATGTGTTCGCGGGGCTGGACATCGGCATCGTGCTGTCGGTCATCGGCGCCATCGTGGGCGAGTTCGTCGGCGCCCAGGCGGGACTGGGCTACCTGATCCTGCAGCGCAACTTCTCGATGGACGCGGCGGGCATGTTCGCCATCCTCATCGTGCTCTCGCTCATCGGCATCGTGCTGCATGCGGCGGTGCGCTGGATCGCGCGGCGCGTGATCTTCTGGGCCGACGCCTTCACCGATCTCTCGCGCGGCAGCTAGTCTTTCCGAGCCGCGCGCACCCCCAAAACCAAGGAGCCTCCCATGACCGAATCGAACGACCACGCGGTGGTCGCGCCCCGCCGTGCCTCGGCGCAGGAAATGCCCGTCCTCGACCTGGGCGAATGGATCGCCGGCGGTCCCATCGAGCCGCTGGTCGCGCAGTTCCGCGAGGCCTGTACCCGCACCGGCTTCTTCTACGTGAAGAACCATGGCGTGCCGCAGGCCGTCATCGATGCCGTGTTCGACGCCACCCGCCGCTACATGTCGCTGCCCATGGAGGAGCGCCTGAAGGACAAGATCGATGAGCGCTTCCGCCGCGGCTTCATGCCCATCGGCGTGACGCAGCATCCGGGCCACAAGCCCGACCTGAAGGAAAGCTACGAACTGGGCCTGGACCTGCCGCTCACCGATGCCGACGTGCAGGCCGGGCGCCCGCTGCATGGCCCCAACCGCTGGCCGGCCGACAAGCCCTGGCTGGAAGAGGCCGCGATGGCCTACTTCAACCACACCATCGCGCTGGGCAAGCGCCTGCTGCGCGTGTTTGCGCTGGCGCTGGGTCAGCCGGAGGCGTTCTTCCTGCAGTACGCCCGCAAGCCGATGGTGCAGGCGCGGCTCTTCCACTATCCGCCGCAGGAGTCGCCGACGCAGCTGGAACTGGGCGCCGCCGCGCACACCGACTACGGCATGCTAACCCTGCTGGTGCAGGACCCGATCGGCGGCCTGGAACTGCGCACCAAGGCCGGTGAATGGGTGGCCGCGCCGTACATCGAGGGCACGCTGGTGGTGAACCTGGGCGACCTGGTGAAGGTATGGACCAACGACCGCTATGTGTCCAACCTGCACCGCGTGGCCAACCGCACCGGCCGCGAACGCTATTCGATCCCGACCTTCTTCAACCTGGACTACGACACGCCGGTGGCCTGCCTGCCCGGCTTCGTCGAGCCGGGCGAGGCGCCGCGGCATGCGCCGATCAAGTCGGGCGACTACCTGGTGAGCCGCTTCGCCTCGGTGCAGAAGTACAGGACGCCGGCCGAGCTGGCGGCCGAGGAAGCGGCGGGCTGAGCGCGCCCCACAGTGCACGGGCCCGTGCCGCGGCGGCCGGGCCGGGCGGCACCGAGGGCGGGCGCGTTCACACCTTCTCGGGCTCCAGCTGTTCCAGCGCCGAGGTCAGCTCCGCCGTGAAGGTGGTGACCGGCAGCGGCAGGTTGCGCCCACGATGCACGCACAGCGAAAAGCGCTGCGGCTTGGCGCGCGGGTCCTTCAGCAGGACGTAGCGGCCCCGGCCGGCCAGGTGCTGCGTGTCCTGCAGCGGCGGCGTCAGGATCGACAGCGCCATGCCCTCGGCCGAGACGTTGCGCAGCAGCTCGTAGGAGTTGGTCTCCAGCGCCACCTTGGGCCGGATCTTGGCCTTGGACAGCATCTCGTCGTATTGCTGCTTGGTCCACATGGTGGCGTCGGGCAGCGCCAGGCCGTATTCGGCGCAGTCCGACAGGCGCAGCGTCTCGCGCCCGTGCAGCGGATGGTCGGCGCTCACGTACACGTACAGCGGCAGCAGGCGCTGATAGGCGATGGTCACGTCCTGATGGGTGACGTTGCCGAAGGTCAGGCACAGGTCCAGCCGGTCGTCCACCAGCATCTCGATCAGCTGCGGGCTGTTGTAGACCTGCACGTTGAAGGTGAAGCCCGGAAAGCGCCGCGTGAAGCGGGCCATGAAGCCGGGCATGAAGTCGCGGATCAGCGATTCCGGAATGCCCAGGTTGACGTGGCCGCGGCGCAGGCCCTGGATGGCCTCGATCTCGGAGCGCAGGCGCCGCGATTCGCTGTCCACGCTCTTGGCATAGCGCATCAGCAGCTCGCCCGCGGCCGTCAGCTTGAGGGTCGAGCGGCCCCGGCTGCGCTCCAGCAGCGGCGCGCCCAGCGTCTCTTCGAGCAGGCCGATCTGGCGGCTGATGGCCGAGGGCGCGACGAAGAGGATCTCGGAGGCGGCGCGGATGGAGCCGCAGCGCACCGATTCGACGAAGTAGCGCAGGGCGGTGGTGGAGATCACGGCTTCACCACCCGTACGGGCAGGACGGTGCGCGCAGGCGCCGCCAGCTGCCTCATGGTGCGGTGATCAGGCAGCAGGCGCGGCTTCGGCGCCGGCGGCCAGCACATGGCCGGCCTGCTGGTCGGCGTGGTAGCTGGAGCGCACCATGGCGCCCACGGCGGCATGGCTGAAGCCCATCTTGTAGGCCTCTTCCTCGAACATCCTGAAGGTGTCGGGGTGCACGTAGCGGCGCACCGGCAGGTGGCTGTTGCTGGGCGCGAGGTACTGGCCGATGGTCAGCATGTCGATGTCGTGCGCGCGCATGTCGCGCATGGTCTGCAGGATCTCTTCGTCGGTCTCGCCCAGGCCGACCATGATGCCGCTCTTGGTCGGCACGTTGGGATGCAGCGCCTTGAACTTCTTGAGCAGGTTCAGGCTGAACTGGTAGTCGGAGCCCGGCCGCGCTTCCTTGTAGAGGCGCGGGATGGTCTCCAGGTTGTGGTTCATCACGTCCGGCGGCGCGGCCTTGAGGATCTCCAGCGCCCGGTCGTCGCGGCCGCGGAAGTCGGGCACCAGGATCTCGATCTGCGTCGTGGGCGAGAGCTCGCGCGTCTTCTGGATGCATTCCACGAAGTGGCCGCTGCCGCCGTCGCGCAGGTCGTCGCGGTCCACGCTGGTGATCACCACGTACTTCAGGCGCAGCCGGGCGATGGTCCTGGCCAGGTTGAGCGGCTCGTCCTTGTCCAGCGGGTCGGGCCGGCCGTGGCCCACGTCGCAGAAGGGGCAGCGGCGGGTGCACTTGTCGCCCATGATCATGAAGGTGGCCGTGCCCTTGCCGAAGCATTCGCCGATGTTGGGGCAGGAGGCCTCTTCGCAGACCGTGTGCAGGTTGGACTCGCGCAGGATCTGCTTGATCTCGTAGAAGCGCGTGGTGGGGCTGCCGGCCTTGACGCGGATCCATTCGGGCTTCTTGAGCACCTCGCCCGAATGCTCGACCTTGACGGGGATGCGCGAGAGCTTGGCAGCGGCCTTCTGCTTGGCCAGCGGGTTGTAGGTGTCGGCGCTCTGGGCGTCGCGGACGACTTCGGTGGAGCTCATTGGGAGGCTTTCTGGGAGGGGCCGGGCGGTGTCAGGGCAGGAGGTAGGCCTGCAGCTTCCGGCTCAGTACCTGGGCGGCATCGTCCCAGGCCACGGGGACGCCGATTGTAGAAAGGTCGACCGTGCGCAGCCCTGCGTAGCCGCAAGGGTTGATGCGCGAATAGGGTTCCAGGTCCATGGCCACGTTCAGCGCCACGCCGTGGTAGGTGCAGTGTCGGCTGACCTTGAGGCCCAGCGCGGCGATCTTGCCCAGGCCGCGGAAGGGGTCACCGCCGGGCATGGGGCCGGTCAGCGCCGCGTGCGAGAAAGGGTCGTCCAGCCGCACGTAGATGCCCGGCGCCGTGGGCACGCGGTGGCCGGTCACGCCGAAGTGGGCCAGCGTGCCGATCACCGACTCCTCGATGCGGTAGACGTATTCCTTGATGAAGTAGCCGGCGCGTCGGAGGTCGAGCAGCGGATAGGCCACCACCTGGCCCGGGCCGTGGTAGGTGACCTGGCCGCCGCGGTCGGTCTGGATGACGGGGATGTCGCCCGGCAGCAGCAGGTGGTCCTGCCGGCCGGCCAGGCCCTGCGTGAAGACCGGATCGTGCTCGCAGAGCCAGAGCCGGTCGGCGGTCTCGGGCGTGCGCTCGGCGGTGAAGCGCTGCATGGCGGCGAAGGTGGCGGCGTAGTCCACACGGCCCAGCCACTCGGGCGTGGGTGGGGGCGGGCGGACGGCTTCTGCCGCGGCCGGGGCTTCGCCGTCGGCCACGCTCACAGCACGACCTTGACCATCGGGTGCGAGGACAGCGTGCGGTAGAGCTCGTCCAGCTGCTCGCGGCTGGTGGCGGTGATGGTGATGGTCACGCCCAGGTAGTTGCCGGCGCGGCTGTCGCGCAGCTCGATGGTGCCGGCGTCGAACTCGGGGTCGAACTGCCTGGCGATGTGCGTCACGGCGCCGACGAAGCCGTCCACCTTCGCACCCATCACCTTGATGGGAAAGCGCGAGGGGTATTCGATCAGCGAATCCTTGCGCGGGTCGGTCGAACCGGGGGTGGCGGGGGTGTCGGTCATGGCTGGGGCTCCTGCTTGGCGTCCTGGTAGGCCGCATACAAGGCTTGGTAGATGGGGCCGGGCACGCCCTTTCCAACCGGGCGGCCGTCCAGGCGGGTGACGGGCACGATCTCCTTGGTGGCGGAGGAGATCAGCAGTTCGTCGGCGGCGAAGACTTCGTCGCGGGTGATGTCGCGCAGCGCGAAGGGAATGCCGCGCGATTCGCACAGCCGCTGCAGCAGGCTATAGCGGATGCCGCGCAGCACACGGTGGTCGGGCACCGGGCCGGCGACGGCACCGTCCTTGATCACCCACACGTTGCTCGACGAGGCCTCGCTCAGCAGCTCGCCGCGGAACATCAGCGTCTCGGCGGCGCCGGCTTCCACGCTGATCTGGCGCGCCAACACGGCGCCCAGCAGGCTGGTGCTCTTGATGTGGGCCTTCTGCCAGCGGAATTCCTCCGCCGTGACGCAGGCCACGCCCTCGGCGCGGGCCTTGTCGGCCACGGGCTTGAGCGGGTTGAGCATCACGAAGACCGTGGGGATGAGGCCCGCCGGCATCACATGGTCGCGGATGGCGACGCCGCGGGTGATCTGGATATAGAGCGACTGGGAGGGCGAGCGCTCCGAGGCCTCGATCAGCTGCTCCGCGATGGTGCGCCAGCCGCCGCGGTCGTGCGGGTTGGGAATGCGCAGTTCGTCGAGCGAGCGCTCCAGGCGGGCCATGTGCTCGTCGAAGCAGAACAGGCGGCCCTCGTACACCGGCACGACCTCGTAGATGCCGTCGCCGAAGATGAAGCCGCGGTCCAGGACGCTCACCTTGGCGTCGCGCAGCGGCAGGTACTCGCCATCGAGATGGCACAGGGATTCGGGCAGGGGCGTGGCAGCAGGCATGGGGCGATTATCGAAGGCGCACCACTCTGGGCTGGCCTCTACGTGTTTTTGCTACCTATAATGAGTGGCTTTGTAGATTTCTCCACTTGACCGTTTGGACCGACGGCTGCCATTCGAATGACAACCAAGGCCCCGATCCCCACGGTCGACACCGAGCCCGCGGAAGCTGACGAAGACAGCTTCACCCCGCTGACCGCCGAAGAGGCCCAGCGGCTTCGCGAGCGCCATCCCGAACTCTCCCCCTGGTGGGTGGTCGGGGCCCAGATCGCCTCGGGGTTGATCGTGGCAGCGGTGGCCTGGGGCTGGACGCAACGGCCGGTGGCGGCGGTGTCCGCGTTCTACGGAGCCATGGCGGTGGCTGTGCCCGCTGCGCTGTTCGCCCGTGCCATGGGTCGCATGCGTGGTGGCGTGTCGCAATCGGCTGCCATGCTGGGTTTTATGGTGTGGGAACTGATCAAGATCGCGCTGACCGTGGCTCTGCTGGCCGCGGCCCCGTGGCTGATCGAGGGAATTCACTGGCTGGCTCTGCTGGCCGGCGCGGTGGTCGCGCTCAAGATGTACTGGCTCGCGCTGGTCATGCGGCCCCGCAAACCGAACCGTATTTGACTGTTTAAGAGAAAAGACGCTGAAAGATGGCCGCCGAAGGACACGCCCCGACCGCGAGTGAGTACATCGTCCACCACCTGCAGCACTGGCAGGTGGACTGGAGCCTGAAGCCCGTGGTCCAGAAGGCCATCGTGGACTTCGGTGTCATCAATCTCGATTCCGTTCTCTATGCGCTGGTGATCGGCGCGCTCGGCTGCTTCGTGCTGTGGCTCGCCGCGCGCAAGGCCACGGCCGGCGTGCCGGGCCGCTTCCAGGCCGCCGTCGAGATGCTGGTCGAGATGGTCGACAACCAGGCCAAGGCCAACATCCACAATGCCAAGAGCCGCAAGTTCATCGCTCCGCTGGCGCTGACCGTGTTCGTGTGGATCTTCCTGCTCAACGCCATGGACATGCTGCCGGTCGACCTGCTGCCGGCGATCTGGTCCAAGGCCTACGCGGCCATGGGTCACGACCCGCACCATGCCTACATGCGCGTGGTGCCCACCGCCGACCTGTCCACCACGCTGGGCCTGTCGACCTCGGTGCTGCTGCTGTGCCTGATCTACAGCGTCAAGATCAAGGGCCTGGGCGGCTGGGGCCATGAGCTCATCTCTGCCCCCTTCGGTGCCCATCCCCTGCTGTGGCCCATCAACCTGCTGATGCAGATCATCGAATACCTGGCCAAGACCATCTCGCATGGCATGCGGCTGTTCGGCAACATGTACGCGGGCGAGCTGGTCTTCATGCTGATCGCCCTGATGGGCGGCGCCATGGCGGCCTCGCTGTCGGGCGTGCTGCTGCCCATCGGGCACATCATTGCCGGCACCATCTGGGCGATCTTTCACATCCTGGTGATCACGCTGCAGGCCTTCATCTTCATGATGCTGACGCTCATCTACCTGGGCCAGGCGCACGAAGCCCACTGAGTGGCCCTCGCGGCCCTCGTGCTCCCGCTTTTCCTCTCGTTTCGTTTTTCCCCTCTCTCTTGCCTTTCATCTAAGGAGTCATCATGGCAAACGTTCTCGGTCTCGTCGCTCTGGCTTGTGGTCTGATCGTCGGTCTCGGCGCTATCGGCGCGTCCATCGGCATCGCCCTCATGGGTGGCAAGTTCCTCGAGTCCTCGGCTCGCCAGCCTGAACTCATGAACGACCTGCAGACCAAGATGTTCATTCTGGCCGGCCTGATCGACGCCGCCTTCCTGATCGGTGTGGCCATCGCCCTGCTGTTCGCCTTCGCCAACCCCTTCGTCGTCGCCGGCGCCTGATCCTTTTCGTCCACACCGTCTGTAGAAAGGTGTTGTCGTGAGCATCAACGCAACCCTGTTCGTTCAGGCCGTCGTCTTTTTGCTGCTCGTGCTGTTCACGATGAAGTTCGTGTGGCCGCCGATCGCAAAGGCGCTGGATGAACGGGCTCAAAAGATCGCTGCGGGCCTGGCGGCCGCCGAGAAGGCCAAGGCCGAGCTCGCTTCCGCCAACCAACGCGTCGAGCAGGAGCTGCAGGCTTCGCGCACCGAGACCAGCAACCGCCTGGCCGATGCCGAGCGCCGCGCCCAGCAGATCATCGAAGAGGCCAAGGCCCGCGCCACCGAGGAGGCCAACAAGATCGTGGCCGCCGCGCGCGACGAGGCCGAGCAGCAGTCCGTACGTGCCCGTGAAGTCCTGCGCGAGCAGGTCGCCACGCTGGCCGTCAAGGGCGCCGAGCAGATCCTGCGCAAGGAAGTCGATGCCAACGTGCATGCCGACCTGCTCAATCGCCTGAAGACCGAGCTGTAAGGACGAACCGATGGCCGAACTCGCCACCATTGCCCGTCCTTACGCCGAGGCGCTGTACAAGGCGTCAGCCGGCAACGCGCAGGCTGCGGCCGAATGGCTTGAGCCGCTGGCCCAGGTGGCTGGCAGTGCGCAGCTGCAGCAATTCGCAGCCAGCCCCAAGGTGTCCTCGCAGCAGGTGTTCGACCTGATCGCCGGGATGGTGCCGGGCGGCCTGCCGCAAGCTGGCCAGAACTTCCTGCACGCCGTCATCGACAACGGCCGCCTGGCCGCGCTGCCGGAAGTGGCGACGCAGTACCGCGCCCTGCAGAACGCCGCCAGCGGCGCTGCCGATGCCGTGCTCTTCAGCGCCTTCCCCATCGAAGGCCCGGCTCTGGGCGAAGTCCAGGCCGCACTGGAGCGCCGCTTCGGCCGCAAGCTGACCACCCGCGTGGAGCTGGATCCGTCGCTCATCGGCGGCATCCGCGCCGTGGTCGGCGACGAAGTGCTCGACACCTCGGTCAAGGCCCGTCTCGAACAAATGAAGGCGGCGCTCACCGCCTGACCCGGCTGGTGGCGCGCGTCCTTACACCCGATTGAAAGAAGGAAAGAGTCATGCAACTCAATCCCGCAGAGATTTCCGAACTGATCAAGAGCCGCATCGAAGGGCTGGGCGTCAGCGCCAACATCCGTAACGAAGGCTCCGTGGTCTCGGTGACCGACGGCATCGTGCGCGTGCACGGCCTGTCCGACGCGATGCAGGGCGAAATGCTGGAGTTCCCGCCCACGCCCGGTGGCCAGCCCACCTACGGCCTGGCGCTGAACCTCGAGCGCGACTCCGTCGGCGCCGTGATCCTGGGCGAGTACGAGCACATCTCCGAAGGCGACACCGTCAAGTGCACGGGCCGCATCCTGGAAGTGCCCGTCGGCCCCGAGCTGATCGGCCGCGTGGTCAACGCCCTGGGCCAGCCCATCGACGGCAAGGGCCCGATCAACGCCAAGCTGACCGACGTGATCGAGAAGGTCGCGCCCGGCGTGATCGCCCGTCAGTCCGTGGACCAGCCGATGCAGACCGGCCTGAAGTCCATCGACGCGATGGTGCCCGTCGGCCGTGGTCAGCGCGAGCTCATCATCGGCGACCGCCAGACCGGCAAGACGGCCGTGGCCATCGACGCGATCATCAACCAGAAGGGTCAGAACATGACCTGCGTCTACGTTGCGATCGGCCAGAAGGCCTCGTCGATCAAGAACGTGGTGCGCGCCCTGGAGCAGGCTGGTGCTATGGAATACACCATCGTCGTCGCCGCTGCGGCTTCGGAATCGGCTGCCATGCAGTACGTGTCGGCCTACTCCGGCTGCACGATGGGCGAGTACTTCCGCGACCGCGGGCAGGACGCGCTGATCGTCTATGACGACCTGTCCAAGCAGGCCGTGGCCTACCGCCAGGTCTCGCTGCTGCTGCGCCGCCCGCCGGGCCGCGAAGCCTACCCCGGCGACGTGTTCTACCTGCACAGCCGCCTGCTGGAGCGCGCCGCCCGCGTGAGCGCCGACTACGTCGAAGCCTTCACCAAGGGTGAAGTCAAGGGCAAGACCGGCTCGCTGACCGCACTGCCGATCATCGAGACGCAGGCCGGCGACGTGTCCGCCTTCGTGCCGACCAACGTGATCTCGATCACCGACGGCCAGATCTTCCTGGAAACCAACCTGTTCAACGCCGGCATCCGTCCCGCCATCAACGCGGGTATCTCGGTGTCGCGCGTGGGTTCGGCAGCGCAGACCAAGGTCATCAAGGGCCTGTCCGGCGGTATCCGTACCGACCTGGCGCAGTACCGCGAACTGGCCGCCTTCGCGCAGTTCGCCTCGGACCTGGACGCTTCGACCAAGAAGCAGCTGGACCGCGGTGCCCGCGTGACCGAACTGCTCAAGCAGCCCCAGTACAGCCCGCTGCCCGTGTCGCTGATGGCCGCTTCGCTGTTCGCGGTGAACAAGGGCTTCATGGACGACCTGGACGTCAAGAAGGTGCTGCCCTTCGAGCACGGCCTGCACCAGTTCCTGAAGACAAGCCACGCCGCCCTGGTCGACAAGATCGAGCAGGCCCGGGCCCTGGACAAGGACGCGGAAGCCGAACTGACGGCCGCGATCACCTCGTTCAAGAAGTCCTTCGCCTGATCCGAGAGGCATAGAGCGCTATGGCAGCCGGCAAGGAAATCCGCGGCAAGATCAAATCGGTGGAGAACACCAAGAAGATCACCAAGGCCATGGAAATGGTGGCCGCGTCCAAGATGCGCAAGGCGCAGGAACGGATGCGCTCCGCGCGTCCGTACAGCGAAAAGATCCGCGCCATTGCGTCCAACCTCAGCCAGGCCAATCCGGAGTACACCCACGCCTTCATGAAGACCAGCGACGCCAAGGTCGCTGGCATGATCGTGGTGACGACGGACAAGGGCCTGTGCGGCGGCATGAACACCAACGTGCTTCGTGCCGTCACCAGCAAGCTGCGCGAGCTGCAGTCGGCCGGTGTGTCCACCGAGGCGGTGGCCATCGGCAACAAGGGCCTGGGCTTCCTGACGCGCGTGGGCGCCAAGGTGGTCTCGCAGGCGGTGCAGCTGGGCGACACGCCCCACCTAGAGAAGCTGATCGGCCCTGTCAAGGTGCTGCTGGACGCTTACGCCGAAGGCCGCCTTTCCGCCGTGTACCTGAGCTACACCAAGTTCGTGAACACGATGCGCCAGGAGTCGGTGGTCGAGCAGCTGCTGCCGCTGAAGGCCGAGAGCCTCAAGGGCGGCGAGGGCAGCGCCCCGCAGCATGCCTGGGACTATATCTACGAGCCCGACGCGCAGACCGTCATCGACGACCTGCTGGTGCGCTACGTGGAGTCGCTGGTCTACCAGGCTGTGGCCGAGAACATGGCCTCCGAGCAGTCGGCGCGCATGGTGGCCATGAAGGCCGCCACCGACAACGCGGGCAACCTGATCAACGAGCTGAAGCTGGTCTACAACAAGACCCGCCAGGCCGGCATCACCAAGGAACTGTCGGAAATCGTGTCCGGTGCGGCCGCGGCCACCGGCAACTGATTCCGCCCGATCCGGCATTCAGCAGATTCAAGACAAATTACTGGAGCACAACATGGCTCAGGCTCAAGGAACAATCGTTCAATGTATCGGCGCCGTGGTCGACGTGGAGTTTCCCCGTGACCAGATGCCCAAGGTGTACGACGCCCTCAAGTTCGAAGGCGGCGGACTGACGCTGGAAGTGCAGCAGCAGCTGGGTGACGGCGTGGTGCGCACCATCGCGCTGGGCAGCTCCGACGGCCTGCGCCGCGGCATCACCGTGGTCAACACCGGCGCGCCCATCACGGTGCCCGTCGGCAAGGCCACGCTCGGCCGCATCATGGACGTGCTGGGCAACCCCATCGACGAGCGCGGCCCGGTCTCGCAGGAGTTGACGGCTTCGATCCACCGCAAGGCCCCGGCCTATGACGAACTGTCGCCCTCCACCGAACTGCTCGAAACGGGCATCAAGGTGATCGACCTGGTCTGCCCGTTCGCCAAGGGCGGCAAGGTGGGCCTGTTCGGCGGCGCCGGCGTCGGCAAGACCGTGAACATGATGGAGCTCATCAACAACATCGCCAAGGCCCACAGCGGTCTGTCGGTGTTCGCCGGTGTGGGCGAGCGTACCCGCGAGGGCAACGACTTCTATCACGAGATGTCCGACTCCAAGGTCGTGGTTCAGGAGAACCTGTCCGAGTCGAAGGTGGCCATGGTCTACGGCCAGATGAACGAGCCCCCGGGCAACCGTCTGCGCGTGGCCCTGACCGGCCTGACCATCGCCGAATCCTTCCGCGACGAAGGCCGCGACGTGCTGTTCTTCGTGGACAACATCTACCGCTACACCCTGGCCGGCACCGAAGTGTCCGCCCTGCTGGGCCGCATGCCTTCCGCCGTGGGCTACCAGCCGACGCTGGCCGAGGAAATGGGCCGCCTGCAGGAGCGCATCACGTCGACCAAGGTCGGCTCGATCACCTCGATCCAGGCCGTGTACGTGCCGGCCGATGACTTGACCGACCCGTCGCCTGCCACGACCTTCGCCCACCTGGACTCCACCGTGGTGCTGTCGCGCGACATCGCATCGCTCGGCATCTACCCCGCCGTGGACCCGCTGGACTCGACCTCGCGCCAGCTCGACCCGAACGTCGTCGGCGAAGAGCACTACGGTGTGGCCCGCGCCGTGCAGGGCACGCTGCAGCGCTACAAGGAACTGCGCGACATCATCGCCATCCTGGGCATGGACGAACTGGCGCCCGAGGACAAGCTGGCCGTGGCCCGCGCCCGGAAGATCCAGCGTTTCCTGTCGCAGCCTTTCCACGTGGCCGAAGTGTTCACCGGCGCGCCCGGCAAGTACGTGCCGCTGTCGGAAACCATCCGTGGCTTCAAGATGATCGCCAACGGCGAGTGCGACCACCTGCCCGAGCAGGCCTTCTACATGGTCGGCACCATCGACGAGGCCTTCGAAAAGGCCAAGAAGCTCGGCTGATCGGCGCATCACCCATGGCAAACACCATTCACGTCGACGTCGTCAGCGCCGAGGAGTCCATCTTCTCGGGCGAGGCGAAGTTCGTCGCGCTGCCCGGCGAAGCCGGTGAGCTCGGCATCTTCCCGCGCCACACGCCGCTGATCACGCGCATCCGTCCCGGTGCCGTGCGCATCGAGACGGCAGACGGTGGCGAGGAGTTCGTGTTCGTGGCCGGTGGCATCCTCGAAGTGCAGCCCGACTGCGTCACCGTGCTGTCCGACACCGCCATCCGCGGCAAGGACCTGGACGACGAGAAGGCCGCCGCCGCCAAGAGCGCCGCCGAGGAAGCCCTCAAGAACGCCAAGAGCGAGATCGACATCGCCATGGCCCAGTCCGAGCTGGCCGTGATGGCCGCCCAGCTGGCCGCGCTGCGCAAGTACCGCCAGAAGAAGTGAGGGCCCTGCGGCACCACGCCGCGCTCTTGCCTCCACAGAAAAGCCAGTCAGTTCGCTGACTGGCTTTTTTCTTTGTGCTCGCCGCAGGAGGGGATCAAAGGGAATGACAAAACCGCTTCGGCCTTTTTATGGCCGAAGTTCGGTCTTGTCCGTGCAAAGTCGACCGCCTAGCATCCGTGCCGCTGCTACATCCCTTCACGGATGGCCGCAAGAACACGGAGACAACGCCGAATGGCGCCCTGGAACGGCCTTTCTGCTGCTGAGCTGGATCTGCTGTCGACCCTTTTCTGGTCGGCCGGCGGCTCGCGTCACGGCATGGCCGATCGCCTGGGCTTCTCCCGCAGCCGGGCCAACGCGCTGATCGCAGGCCTGATCGAGCAGGGGCTGCTGGCCGAGGCCGGCCCGCGCGCTTCCACTGGCGGACGCCGGCCTGAGCAACTGCAGCTGCACGCAGAGCTGGGCGTTCTGCTGGCTGTGGACATCGGCGCCACCAGCCTGGATGTCGCCGTGATGCAGCCCGACCTCACGGTGCTCGCCCGGCATGCCGAGGCCATCGACGTGCGCGAGGGCCCGGGCGTGGTGCTGGCCCGCGTGCGCCAGCGACTGCGCGAACTGCTGCAGGCCCGCGGCATTCCAGCTCGTCGCGTGCTGGGCATCGGCATGGGCGTGCCGGGACCGGTCAACTTCGAGGCCGGCCAGCTCGTCAATCCGCCGCTGATGCCGGGCTGGGACAGCTTCTCCATCCGCGATTACCTGCGCGAGGACTATGCGGCGCCGGTCTTCGTGGACAACGACGTCAACCTGATGGCGCTGGGCGAGCTGTGGCGGCTGCAGCGCGGGCTGTCGAACTTTTTGGTGATCAAGGTGGGCACGGGCATCGGCTGCGGCATCGTGTGCCATGGCGAGGTCTACCGCGGCGCCGCCGGCTCGGCCGGCGACGTGGGCCACATCTGCGTGGACCAGCAAGGGCCGCGCTGCCACTGCGGCAACGTCGGCTGCGTCGAGGCGATGGCGGCCGGCCCGGCCATCGTGCGCATGGCGCAGGCGGCGGCGGAGCGGGGCGAATCACCGGCGCTCGCAGCGGTGCTGCGCACCCAGGGCCGCATCGAAGCCATCGACGTGGGCCACGCCAGCCGCGCGGGCGACGTCGCGGCCAACGCCATCATCCAGCGCGCCGGCAGCCTGATTGGGCAGATGCTGGCCTCGGTGGTGAACTTCTTCAATCCCTCGCATGTGTTCATCGGCGGCGGCATCACGCAGATCGGCCCGCTGTTCCTGGCGGCCGTGCGGCAGAGCGTCTACCAACGCTCGCTGGCGCTGTCGACGCGGCACCTTGAGATCCAGTACACGCCGCTGGGCACCGACGCGGGCGTGACCGGTGCCGGCGTGCTGGCCATGCACGAGACGCTGCGCGCCCGCGGCGTTGCACCTTGAGCCGGAGCCCGCGATGACGGCCATGACCACCCCCTCCACGGCAGCGACGTCCGGCGTCGCCGTCGAGTTCGACGGCATCATCAAGGCCTTCGGTCCGGTTCAGGTGCTGCATGGCGTGAGCTTCGCGCTGCCGCCGGGCCGGGTGGTCGGCCTGCTGGGCGAGAACGGCGCCGGCAAGTCCACGCTGATGAAGATCCTGGCCGGTTATGAGAGCCCGAGCGGCGGCGTGCTGCGCATCAACGGCCAGCCGCAGACCTTCCGCAGCTCGCGCGACGCGGAAGCGCTGGGCATCGTGCTGATCCACCAGGAATTCAACCTGGCGGAGGACCTGAGCGTGGCCGACAACATCTTCCTGGGCCATGAAAAGAAGAAGGGGCTGTTCCTCGACGAACGGGCCATGCAGGCCGAGGCCGCCGCGGCGCTGGCCCAGGTCGGGCTGCAGGTCGATCCGGCCGCCAAGGTGCGGCGCCTGATCGTGGCGGAGAAGCAGCTGGTCGAGATCGCCAAGGCCATCGCACGCCGTGCCCGGCTGCTGATCATGGACGAGCCCACGGCCACGCTCACGCCGGGCGAGACGGAGCGCCTGTTCCGCCTCATCGCGCAGTTGCGGGCCGACGGCGTGACCATCGTCTACATCTCGCACAAGCTGGACGAGGTGGAGCGCGTGACCGACGAGGTCGTCGTCATGCGCGACGGCCGCTTCGTCACGCGCGCGGCCACGGCCGAGGTCACGCGTCACCAGATGGCCAACCTGATGGTTGGCCGCGAGATCGCGGACCTCTATCCGCCGCGCGAGCCGGTACCCGCCGGCCGCGAACCCGCGCTGCGCGTGCAGGGCTTCGACGTGCCCGGCTGGGCGCATCAGGCGAGCTTCGAGGTGCGGCCGGGCGAGATCCTGGGCTTCGCCGGGCTGGTCGGCGCCGGCCGCACCGAGCTCTTCGAAGGCCTGCTGGGCCTGCGCCCGGGCCGCGGCCAGGTCGAGCTGGCAGGCCGCGCGGTGCAGCTGCGCTCGCCGCGCGATGCCGCCCGCCACGGCCTCACCTACCTCAGCGAAGACCGCAAGGGCAAGGGGCTGCACGTGGCCTTCGGCCTGCGGCAGAACCTCACGCTGATGGCGCTGGACCAATACGCGCGGCCCTGGCTGCGGCCCGATGCCGAGCGCGCCGCGCTCGACACCGCCGTGAAGGACTACGGCATCCGCACCGGCTCGCTGGACGTGCGCGCCTCGTCGCTCTCCGGCGGCAACCAGCAGAAGCTGGCCCTGGCCAAGGTGCTGCAGCCGCATCCGAAGGTGGTGGTGCTCGACGAGCCCACGCGCGGCGTGGACGTGGGCGCCAAGCGCGACATCTACTTCCTCGTGCAGCGCCTGGCGCGCGAGGGCTTGGCCGTCATCGTCATCTCGTCGGAGCTGATGGAACTCATCGGCCTCGCGCACCGCGTGGCCGTCATGCGCGCGGGCCGTATCGTCGCCACGCTGCCGGCCGACGGCCTCACCGAAGAACAGCTCATCGCCCATGCCACGGGAACAGCCCATGCCGACGCCTGACACCTCTTCCTCCACCGCCGCGGCCGAAGGCGCACCGCACCGCGCCGCCGCCAGGCCGGGCTGGGCCGAACGGCTGCATGGCCTGGGCCCCATCATCGGTCTGGTGCTGCTGTGCATCGCCGGCGCCGCGCTCAACAGCGACTTCGCCACCGTGGACAACGCCATGAACGTGCTCACGCGCACGGCCTTCATCGGCATCATCGCGGTGGGCATGTGCTTCGTGATCATCTCGGGGGGCATCGATCTCTCGGTGGGTTCGATGGCGGCGCTGATCGCCGGCAGCGTGATCATGTTCATCAACTGGGCCGGCCCGGCCACCGGCTCGCCGCTGCTGGCGGTGGTGCTCGGCGCCGCGCTCGCGGTGCTGCTGGGCGCGATGTTCGGCCTGGCGCACGGGCTGCTCATCACCAAGGGCCGCATCGAGCCCTTCATCGTCACCCTGGGCACGCTGGGCATCTTCCGCGCCTACCTCACCTACTTCGCCGACGGCGGCGCGCTCACGCTCGACAACGACCTGTCGGACCTGTACGCGCCGGTCTACTACGCGAGCCTGATGGGCATTCCGGTACCGGTCTGGGTGTTCGTGGCGGTGGCGCTGGTCGGCGGCGTGATCCTCAACCGCACGGCCTATGGGCGCTATGTGCAGGCGATCGGCTCCAACGAGCAGGTGGCGCGCTATGCGGCGGTGGACGTGGACCGCGTGAAGATCCTCACCTACATGCTGCTGGGCGTGTGCGTGGGCATCGCCACGCTGCTGTACGTGCCTCGGCTGGGCTCGGCCTCGCCGACCACCGGGCTGCTGTGGGAGCTGGAGGCCATCGCCGCCGTGATCGTCGGCGGCACCGCACTCAAGGGCGGCGCGGGCAGCATCGCCGGCACGGTGGTGGGCGCGATCCTGCTCTCGGTCATCAGCAACATCCTCAACCTCACCAGCATCATCAGCGTGTACCTCAACGCGGCGGTGCAGGGCTTCGTGATCATCGTGGTGGCCTTCCTGCAGCGAGGCCGCCGGTGACCGTCGACCCCCGACCGTTCGCCCAGCCTGTCGAAGCCGCGCTCCGGCGCTTCGGCACGCCAGGCGACAACAGATCTTCCGTGCCAGTGACCTTCCATCCAACCCAGGAGACAACCACCATGACCTTCATCACCCGCCGCCTCGCGCTCACCGCCGTGGCCGCTGCCGCCTTCGCCAGCGTGCCCGCGCTGGCTGCCGAGAAAGTGAACCTCGGCGTGTCCATCCCGGCCGCCACTCACAGCTTCATGGGCGGCATCAACTACTGGGCCAACCAGGCCAAGAAGGACCTGGAGAAGCAGTACAAGGACCTGAAGATCACCATCAAGACGGCTGCCAACGCGCCCGAGCAGGCCAACCAGCTGCAGGACCTGAGCACCGTCACCAAGATCAACGCGCTGGTCGTCTTCCCCTTCGAGTCAGCCGCGCTGACCAAGCCGGTGGCACAGGTCAAGGCCAAGGGCGCCTACGTCACGGTGGTGGACCGCGGCCTCACGGACACCAGCGCGCAGGACGCCTACGTGGCCGGCGACAACACCGCCTTCGGCAAGATCCCCGCCGAGTACATCGCCAAGAAGCTGAACGGCAAGGGCAACGTGGTGGCGCTGCGCGGCATCGCGACCACGCTGGACAACGAGCGCATGGACGCCTTCAACGCGGTGCTCAAGAACTACCCGGACATCAAGCTGCTGGACGCCAAGTACGCCAACTGGAACCGCGACGATGCCTTCAAGGTGACGCAGGACTACCTGACGCGCTTCAAGGAGATCGACGCCATCTGGGCGGCCGACGACGACATGGCCGTGGGCGTGCTCAAGGCCATCGAGCAGGCCAAGCGCACCGACATCAAGATCGTCTTCGGCGGCGCCGGGGCCAAGGGCATGGTCAAGACCATCCTCGACAACAAGGACCCGCGCATCCAGGCCGACGTGAGCTACTCGCCCAAGTTCATCTACGACGCGATCAAGCTCACGGCCGAGGCACGCCTGAAGGGCGAGAAGCTGCCGGCGACCACGATCATTCCTTCGGTGCTGATCACCAAGGACAACGCGAAAGATTTCTACCACCCCGACTCCCCGTTCTGAGGAAGGACGGTCCATGCCGCGCCCCATCACCCTCTTCACCGGCCAGTGGGCCGACCTGCCCCTGGCCGAGCTGGCGCCGCTGGCGCGGCGCATGGGCTACGACGGCCTGGAGCTGGCCTGCTGGGGCGACCATTTCGACGTGCAGCAGGCCCTGGCCTCCGAGACCTACGTGCGGGACAAGTGGGCGCTGCTGCGTGAGCACGGCCTCACCTGCCTGGCCATCGGCAACCACCTGGTGGGCCAGGCGGTGTGCGACCTCATCGACGAGCGGCACCGCGCCATCCTGCCGGCGCGCGTGTGGGGCGACGGCGATCCGGAAGGCGTGCGCCAGCGCGCCGCCCGCGAGCTGGCCGATACGGCGCGCGCCGCGGCGAAGTTCGGCGTGCGCACCGTCACCGGCTTCACCGGTTCGTCGATCTGGCACGCCACCTATGCCTTCCCGCCCACCACCCAGGCCTACTGGGATGCAGGTTTCGCGGACTTCGGCCGGCGCTTCGGGCCCATCCTGGACACCTTCGAGCAGCAGGACGTGAACTTCGCGCTCGAGGTGCATCCGACCGAGATCGCCTTCGACATCGCCTCGGCCGAGCGGGCCATCGCGGCCGTGGGCGGCCACCGGCGCTTCGGCTTCAACTACGACCCCAGTCACCTGGCCTACCAGGGCGTGGACTATGTGCGCTTCATCCGCGGCTTTGCCGACCGCATCTACAACGCCCACATGAAGGACGTGTGGTGGGGCAGGGGCGATGGCAGCGTGGGCGTCTTCGGCGGCCACACGAGCTTCGGCGACGCGCGCCGCTTCTGGGACTTCCGCAGCGTGGGCCGGGGCTTGGTGGACTTCGAATCCATCATCGTGGCGCTCAACGACATCGGCTATGCCGGCCCGCTCTCGGTGGAGTGGGAGGACAGCCGCATGGACCGCGTGCATGGCGCCACCGAAAGCGCCGCCTTCTGCCGCCGGCTGGACTTTCCGCCCGCGGCCGGCGCCTTCGACGCCGCCTTCGACAAGGCCGCCCAGGGCGGCATGGCGGGCACATGAGCGGGCACGCCGAAGCGCGCCCTGAGGGCGCGGTGCAAGCGCAGGGCGCGATCCCCTCCACCCGCAAGCTGCGCTACGCCATGGTCGGTGGCGGCCAGGGCGCCTTCATCGGCGCCGTGCACCGCCAGGCCCTGGCGCTGGACGGCCAGGCCGAGCTGGTGGCCGGCGCCCTGTCGTCCACGCCCGAACGCGCGCGCGCCTCGGGGCGCGAACTGGGCCTGGCCGATGCGCGCAACCATGCCGACTGGCAGTCGCTGCTCGACGACGAATTGAAGCGGCCGGCCGACGAGCGCATCGACTTCGTCACCATCGTCACGCCCAACCACCTGCACCACAGCGTGGCCCGCGCCTTCGCCGAGGCCGGCATCCATGTGGTGTGCGACAAGCCGCTGGTCCACACCAGCGAGCAGGCGCAGGACCTCGTGAACACGGTGGCGCGCAGCGGCAGCGTCTTCGGCGTGACCTACAACTACAGCGGCTATCCCATGGTGCGCGAGGCTCGCGACATGGTGGCCGCCGGCGCCATCGGCGAGGTGCGCAAGGTGGTGGTCGACTACCACCAGGGCTGGCTGGCCACGCGCCTGGAAGGCGGCGACAACAAGCAGGCCGGCTGGCGCACCGACCCGGCGCGCAGTGGCGCCGCGGGCGCGTTGGGCGACATCGGCTCGCATGCCGAGAACCTGGTGGCCACCGTCACCGGCCTGGAACTCGAAAGCCTGTGCGCCGACCTGTCGGCGCTGGTGCCCGGCCGGCGGCTGGACGACGACGCCAGCCTGCTGCTGCGCTTCAAAGGCGGCGCGCGCGGTGTGCTCGTGGCCTCGCAGATCGCGGTGGGTTGCGAGAACGACCTGCGCCTGCGCGTCTTCGGCAGCACCGGCACGCTGGACTGGCGGCAAGAGCAGCCCGAAGTGCTGGTGCATGCGCCGCTGGACGGCCCACGCCGGCTGCTGACGCGCGGCTCGCCGTGGCTGGGCGAATCGGCGCGGCTGGCCACGCGGCTGCCCTCCGGCCATCCCGAAGGCTTCATCGAGGCCTTCGCCAACGTGTACCTGGGCGTGATCGCGCACATCCGCGCGCTGCAGCAGGGTGTGGCGCCCGATCCGCTGCGGGCCGACTACCCCACGCTGGCCGATGGCGCGCGCGGGGTGCGCTTCATCGAGAAGGCGGTGGAGAGCGCGGCCAGCGCGCAGAAATGGACGGCGTTCTAGACGGGCCCTGCTTCTGACGACTTCGCTCCCTCTCCCCTTGTGATAGAGGGGCTCAAGCGCGTGCACAAAGGCGGCTTTGTGATCGCCCAGTCGGCGTCGCTTCGACCTTCGACCTAGTACGCGCGCGGTATTCGCAGCGGCGGCGCGGGCCACTACAACGGCGGCAGGCGGAGTGCGCATCCGCCAAGGAGCTGCCATGTCCGCCTATCACCCGTTCCGCACCGTTCGCTTCACCATCGCCGTCGCACTGCTCACCGAGGCGGCCGCCGCGCTCGCCGGCCCGGCATTCCCGCGCCGCAAGGACGGGCTGTGGGAGATGCGCGTCGAGACCTCCGCCAAGGGCCAGCCGATGACCTTGCAGCAGTGCGCCGATGCCGCGACCGACCGCCTGCTGCAGGAGCAGGGTGCGAGCCGTCAGGCCGAGGTACGCAAGCCCACGAACTGCCAGGAGGACATGCGCAGCGAAGTGGGCCGCGTGCTGACGCACAAGGAGGTCTGCAAGCTGCCCGACACCACGATGACGCGGCTCACGGTCGTCACCGGCGACATGAACAGCAGCTATCGCGTGAGCTCGCACACCACCTACGCACCCCCCCGTGCCAAACAGGACGAGAGCGACATGACGATGGAGGCGCAATGGAAGGGCGCCTGCCCCGCCGGCATGCGGCCCGGCGACATGGTGCTGCCCGGCGGCATGAAGATGAACGTCGTCGACATGCAGCGCATGACCGCGCCGATGGGCGCCGCCGCCGCGGCCGGACGGGCGCCCAGCCAGGCCGAGATCCAGCGCATGATGGGCCAGATGCAGCAGTCCATGTCGCCCGAGGACATGCGCCGCATGGCGGCCGAGATGCAGAAGGCGATGCCGGCCGGGGCTGGGAAGTAGCTCAGCCCATCAGACTCACATGTGCCGCCACCACCTTCCAGCCCTCGGGCAGGCGCACCCAGGTCTGGCTCTGGCGACCGATGCGGGTGCTGCCGGTGCGGCGGAACTCCACGTTGGCCACGGCGAAATCGTGGCCGAAGGTGGTGATCGCGCGGGCGGTGATCTCGCGCTCCAGGTTGTTGGCCGGTCGGCCCTGTCGGAATGCCTGGATGGCGGCAAAGCCGTAGAGGTTCTCGGTGGCGCCGTAGCGCAGCGTGTGCTCGGAGTCCCAGAACAGCTGGTCGAGCACCGGCACGTCGTTGGTCGTCAGCGCGCGCTCGTATTCGTCGAACACCGCGTTCACCTCGGCCAGCACGTCCGGCAGGTTGATCTCGTTCATGGACACAGTCATGGGGTCGTCTCTTACTTTCCGCCCCAGTGCACGAAGCGCCGCTCCGCCACCAGGAAGATCAGGTTCATCACGTAGCCCAGCAGGCCCGCCGCGAAGATCGAAGCGTACATGTCGGGCATGTCGAAGATGGTCTGGGCATTCATGATGCGCTGGCCCAAGCCGTCGGTGGAACCGATGAACATCTCGGCCACGATCACGATCACCAGCGCGATGGACACACCCGAGCGCATGCCCACGAAGACCTGCGGCATGGATTCGAGCAGCGTCACGTCGGTCAGCACCCGCCAGCGCGGCGCGCCCATCACGCGGGCCGCCAGCTGCCGCTGCTTGCGCGCGCTCATCACGCCATAGGCCACGTTGAACAGGATGGCCAGCGCCGCGCCGAAGGCCGCCACGGCGATCTTGGTCTTCTCGCCCACGCCGAACAGCACCAGGAAGAGCGGGAACATGGCCGAGGCCGGCGTCGAGCGGAAGAAGTCGATGGCGAACTCGATGCCCTCGTAGATCTTCTCGTTGGCGCCCAGGATCACGCCCAGCGGCACGGCCACCGCCAGCGCGATGACGAAGGAGACCAGCGTGCGCACGATGGTCTTCTCGAAGTCGCCCCACAGCGTGCCGCCCGAGAGCCCTTTCCAGAAGGCTTGCAGCGCCTCGCCGGGCGAGGGCAGCAGCACCGGGTCCACCGCCTTGGTGGCATGGGCGAAGGCCCACAGGGCGACGATCAGCGCCATGCCCCACAGCGGGCGCAGGCGCGCAGAGAGCGGCGTCTTCATTTGCGCACCTCGCGTTGGAAGATCTCCAGCGCCCGCGTCTTCACATCGATGAACTCGGGCGTAACGGTGGTGGCCGCGGTGCGCGGACGCGGCGCATCGAAGGGCAGGTTGTCGGCCACCTGCGTGGGTCGCTTGGTCAGCAGCAGCACATGGTCGGCCAGCAGCACGGCCTCGTCCAGGTCGTGCGAGACGAGCAGCGTCGTCACCTTGCGCCCCACCAGCACCTTCTGCAGCCGCTCGCGCAGGAACATGACCATCTCGTAGTCGAGCGCCGAGAAGGGCTCGTCCAGGAACAGCACCTCCGGCTCCACCACCAGCGCCCGCATGATCGACACCAGCTGCTGCTGGCCGCCCGACATCTGGTAGGGGTAGCGCGAGAGGTCGAGCTTGACGTCGAAGTCGGCCATCAGCCTGTCCATGCGCGCCTCGCGCTCGCCCTTGGACAGGCCCAGGTACTGCAGCGGATAGCGGATGTTGTCGATGGCCCGCATCCACGGGAACACCGCCTCGCGGTAGTTCTGGAAGACGTAGCCGATGCGCGTCTCGCGCGCCGTCTTGCCCTCGAACAGGATCTGGCCGCCGTCGTGCGGCAGGATGCCCGCGATCATGTTGATCAGCGTGCTCTTGCCGCAGCCGTTGGGGCCGAAGACCGAGGTGATCCGGCCGTGCGGGATGTCGAGGTCGAAGTTCTCGTACACCGCCGCATCGCCGAAGCGCTTGGTCAGCCCGCGGATGGTGATGTGCGTGCCGGGCGCGAACCAGCGGTGGCCGGCCGCGGTGCCGGTGCCCTCGGCGGCAGGCGTGGTGCGCGGCGGAGAAACGTCCATGGCCCGCATCACAGCGCCTTGACCACGGCCTTGCCGTCGATCCTGTCCTTGATCACGCCCAGCTCGGTGCCGATGTCGAGGAATTTCTGGAAGTCGGCCACGTCGGCCGGCGACAGGTCGCCCGTCATCACGATGCGCGGCAGCGGCACGGTGGCGGCCAGCTCCGGCGGCACCTTCATGCCCTGGATCAGGTAGCCGCGCGTGCTGGTGTCGGTCTGCGCGGCCTTCACGCCGCGCGCCCACACGGCGGCGAATCGCTTGGCGACCTCGGGCCGCTCGGCGATGAACTTGTCGGACAGCACGGCCCCGGCAGCGAAGGCCGAGGCTTCCTTGCGGCCCAGCAGGTAGGTGGCGATCACGCCCGTCTCCACGCGCCGGCCCACGCCCTGCGCCACCATGATGGTGGCCGAGGGCTCCAGCGTGTAGCCGCCGTCGAAGTTGCCCGACTGCAGCGCGCCCACGTGCACGCCGATCTGCTGCTCCTGGATGGTGAAGTCCTTGCCTTCGACCAGACCCACCTTCTTGAGCACCGCGCGCGCCGCGCCGATGTTGGCCGGGCCCGGCGCCGAGAAGAGCTTGAACCCGTTCTTGAAATCCTTGAGCGACTTGGCCGGGCTGGAGGCCTTGACCACGAACTGCTCGATCACATGCTGGCTGTTCTGGCCATTGAGCGAGATGTACTTGAGCGTGCCGGGCCGGCGCGACTCCATGTTGGCGCCTTCCAGCGTCACCAGGTTGGCGGCGCCGTCGATGCTGGCCGAGACCAGGGCCTGCACCGTCAGCGGGTGGCTGGTCATCGGCACCTCTTCCACCTCCAGGCCGGCCTCCTTGAACCAGCCGCGGTTCTGGGCGATGTAGAAGGGCAGGGCGGCGCTGGACGGGAAGACGCCGAACTTGATCTTGTCGGCCGCATGGGCGACGCCCGCGAAGGGCAGGGCCAGTGCCAATGCGGCGGTGGCGCGTGCGGCAAGCCGCAGGAAGTCAGTGCGAAGCATGGGCGGGTTCTCCGGGAGGGTTCTTCAGGGAAAGGACGGGATAGGGTTCGGTGGCAAAGAAGGACTCGCCCGCGCGGTAGACGCGGCCGGGCGACATGTCGGGTGGGGCGCCGGCTTCCACCGCGCCCTCGAAGGTCAGTTCCAGCTGCACGCCGCTGGGGTCGTAGACGAAGAGCTGCCACAGCGTGGTGCCGGGCACCAGGAACTCGCGCCACGCCAGCCCCGCGGCGCGGAAGCGGGCGATGTAGGCGTGGTAGCCGCTGCAGGCCAGCGACACGTGGTCGATGGCGGCCGTGCCCTGCGGCACGCGGGCCTCGCCGCCCAGCGCCGGGCCGCCGGCATAGACGTGGATGATGGCCTGCCCGCCCGGCTGGCCGCAGGCGAGCCAGGCGCCGGGATAGCCGAAGTCGGGCCGGGGCACCTCGCGCAGGCCGATCACGCCGATCCAGAAGGCGCGCGTGGCGGTCAGGTCGGCGGTCTTGATGGCCAGGTGGAAGAGGCCGTGGGTGAGTGCGTTGTCCATGGGGCGTGGGGCGCAGGAGGACGAGCAGGAATCAGGCCGCCGGCATCGCGGCGGCGCTGGTCGTTGCGGCGCCGGCCTGGGCAGAGGCGTCATCCGGCACGCCCAGCGCCACGTCGCGGAACAGCGCCGCCAGCTCGGCCTGGAACGGCGCCTCGGTCTTCCAGCGTGTGCCGGCCACCGGGTCGGCGCCTTCGAGCATGGTGTCGGTGGCGCGCACCGACAGGTCCATCACGAAGCGCAGGCGCTCGGTGCGGGCCTCGGCGATGCGGTCGAGCCAGACGCGCGGCCTGCGCTGGCCGCGGGCCCAGGCATCCTCCACGATCAGCGCGGCGGCGCAGGCGTCTTCCATGGCTTGCGTCGCGCCCTGGCCCAGCGTGGGCGCCATGCCGTGGGCACTGTCGCCCAGGTAGAGCACGTCCACCTCGGGCTCGGCGAAGCGCACGTCGGCTTCCTGCATGCGGGCCCAGTGCGCGTCGTGCAACTGCGCGCACATGGCGTCCAGCAGCCAGCGCACGGCGGGGCTGGCCTCGCCCTGGGCAGGCTGGTAGGTGGCTCGCATCACGGCCTCGGTCTTCCAGGCGTCCTGCACCGGGGCGCCGGGGGCCACCGGGTAGGTGGCGGCGATGTAGACATGGTCCGGCGGCACGCGGAAGGCCAGCAGGCGGTGGCAGCCGCTGAACCACTGGCCGTAGTCGTCCACCAGGCCGGCGCTGGTGTCGGGCACCAGCACGCGCAGGATGGCGACGCCGATGTGTCGCGGCTCGGGCGCACCGGAGAAGGTCTCGCGCACGCGGGAGTAGCGGCCGTCGGTGCCCACCAGCAGGTCGATGCCGTCGATCTCGTGCGTGGCGCCGTGCTGCGTGAAGCGCACGCGGGTCTTGCCCGGCGCCGTCTCGCTGGCGCCCACCGATTCGAGCGTGCAGCCGTAGCGGATGGCCGCGCCTGCGCCCTGGCGCAGCACGCGGTACAGCTCGGACCAGCGGATGCGGATGCCCGGGTTGTCGGCCACCTGCGCAAGCGGCAGCGCCATCAGCGGCGTGCCGTCGGTCAGGGCGATGTCCCAGCGGGTCCAGGGCAGGCTGGCGGCCTCCACCTCGGCCGCGAGCGCGGCGTCGAGCCGGCGCAGCGCCTTGATGGCGTTGGGCCCGACGTTCAGGCCGGTGCCGGCTTCGGCATGGTCGTCCGGGCCGACGCGTTCGAGGCAGTGCAGTTCCACGCCGGGCAGGCGGGCCAGGCGGCGGGCGAGGATGGCACCGGCCACGCCGGCGCCCACGATCACGATCTTCATGAGGGCATCTCTTCCTTGTCGAGGGCGGGCGGCCAGCACCAGGCCGGCGCGGCGTCGCGTTCCCACATCGCGCCGACGGCGCACAGCAGTGCGTCGCCGCCGCGGGGGGCCACCAGCTGCAGGCCCACCGGCAGGCCGTCTTCCGTCGGGCCGGCGGGCACGGCCAGCGCAGGCAGGCCGGCGCCGTTGACGAAGGCGGTGAACACGGCATGGCCGCGGCCGTCCACCGGCTGGCCGGCGATGGTGGCGGGATGGGATTGGTCGGCCGGCCAGGGCAGGGCCGCGCTGGCCGGGGTGAGCAGCAGGTCGTGGTGCGCGAACAGGCGCTGCAAGGCCTGCGCCAGCGCGCGCTGCAGCGCCTGGGCCTGGAACAGGTCGACCGCGCTGTGGCTGCGACCCTGCGCGAGCAGCGCGGCCATGGCGGGCGTAAGCGCGTCCTCGTAGCCGTCGATACGGTCGTGCAGCACGGCCGCCAGGCCGGTGCTGGCGATGACCGGCCAGGCCTGGCGGTTGAAGGTCTCGACGTCGGGCAGCGAGGGCTGCACGACCATGGTGTGTCCCATCGCCTGCAGCCGCTCGGCCGCGGCATCGCTGCGCGCCAGGACGGCCGCATCGACCGGGCTGTCGCCGATGGCACGCCAGTAGGCGATGCGCAGCGGACCGGGGGCGTCGCACAGCGGCGTCAACCGGGGCGCGAGCAGGCGCAGGGCCCGCCGAAGATCGCCCATGCTGCGGGCGATGGGCCCGGCTTCTTCCAGCCCCGGCAGGAGCACGGGCAGGCCATCGGCACGCGGCACCATGCCGCGACCCGGCTTGAAGCCATAGAGCCCGGTGAAGCCGCAGGGCCGGCGGATCGAGCCGCCGCCGTCGGTGCCCAGGGCCAGCGGGCCGATGCCGGCCGCCACCGCCGCCACGGCACCGCCGCTGCTGCCGCCGGGCGTGAGTGCCGGGGCCCAGGGGTTGCCGGTGGGGCCGAAGAGCGGGTTGTCGGTGTAGCCCTGCAGCGTGAACTCGGGCACGTTGGTCTTGCCCAGGATCACCACGCCGCCCGCGCGCAGCCGTGCGACGGGGCTTTCGTCGCGCGCCGGCCAATGGTCGGCGAAGAGCCGGCTGCCCCAGCGGCACGGCAGGCCGGCCACGGGAAGGTTGTCCTTGACGGTGAGCGGCACGCCATCGAGCGGCGACAGCGGCGCGCCCCTTCGCCAGCGGGCCTCGCTCGCCTGGGCCGCCGCCAGTGCTGCGGCGTCATCACGCACCACCAGGGCGTTGAGCACGGGGTGCACCGCGTCGGCCCGGCTCAGCACGGAAAGCAGCGCCTCCACCGGCGACAGCGTGCGCCGCGCATAGGCCTGCGACAGGGCCTCGGCGCTCATCTGCCAGGCGTGCATGGCGGTCATGCGTGTCAGGCGACCGCCGCGATCACGGCCACCAGGCCGCCGCCATCCGGGCCCTGGTGCTCCGCGCCGCCCGAGACGAAGAGGCGCCCATCGCCCAGCACGCCGGCCACCAGCCCACCCACCGCGCCGCGGATGTGGCGCTGGGCATTGATGTCGGTGTCGTCCAGCATGGTGTGGCGGGCGCCGCGCACCTGTCCGCGGCGGTCGGGTTCGCACTTGACGAAGACGGCCGCCACGCGCGCTGCCTGCGCCGCCGGCAACTGCGGGGTGGCCGTGAGGCCCAGCGGGCGCAGCGCCTCGCCGACGGCCGCGATGTCCAGCGCGTCGCGCATCGGCGCGCAGCCCATGCGCAGCGGGCCCTGCCAGCGGGTGCTGTGGCCGAGCACGATCACCTCGTTGGCCTCCACCTCCACGCCGGAGGAAACGCTGGCGCGGGCCGAGAAGCGGTCGAAGTCCTGCAGCAGCGCACCTTCCAGCACCGGGTCGTCGGGCAGTTCGCCCAGCGCGATGGCGGCGCCGAAAGCGCCCGCCGCCCGGGCGAAGGCCATGGAGCGGCCGGGGTCCGCGGTCAGCACGGCGTGGCCGGCGGCCGCAGCCGCCTGGGCGCGGGCCGAGGTCACGCACGGGGACTTGAGCTGGACAAAGGCCACGTCCTCGGGCCGGTCGATGCCGGCCTGGTCCATGGCGGCGCGCACGGCCTGGGCGACCGCGCGCACATGGGTCCAGCGGCCGATGTCCTGCGCCGGCGTCGGGGGGCTGAAGGCGGTGCCGATGGCAAGGGCGGCGGAGGCCGCATCGATCGTCCGGGCGTCGGCGGGGGCGTCGACCGGGGGGTCGGTGCTGGCGCCGCGCGCCGCATGCGCCGGCACCAGCCGGCGCGAGAAGACCACGTAATGCGGGCTCAGCACGCCTTCGGTGCCGCCCGAGAGCACGCAGGGCAGCGCGCGCCAGATCGCCTCGGCCGGCCGCCCGGTGCGCTCGGCCAGCAGCTGCATCAGCGACTGGGTGAAGTAGCCGCGGGTGAAGTCGTTCACGCCGCCATTGCCCTCGGTCTTGCCGATGACCGCCACCACCTCTTCGGCGGCCACGGTGCCGGCGTCGAACAACGCGGCCAGGGCCGACAGATCGCCGGGATGGGCCATGGCCAGGCGGTGCACGGCCAGCTGCGGGCGGAGGTCGGCGGAAGTTGAAAGGAGGGCGGAAGTCATGATGCGCTGCACAAGATGACCGCAGTATGGGCAGCGGCTGCGCCAACCTCCAGCGCATTGTTTCGCTCGGAGCGAGCGCAAATTGTGTGCAGTCGGTTCGGTCGCCCCTCCGTCGTTCTGCGCAGCGTGCTGGGGCGGGTCAGGCGCCCGGTGCGATCGGAAGCGCGCGCCACTGCGCCAGCGCGGCCTGCAGCCCGTCCTCCAGCAGCCCGCCATAGCGCAGGGTGGGCCGCATGCCGGCAAAGCCGGCGCCGCCGAGCATGCAGTCGGGCGCCGTGCCGCCCGGATGCGCGCCGGCCAGATCGTCCAGCGCCCGCTGGACCAGCGCCGAGAAGGCCGCCGGGTTCTGGCTGCCAGCCAGCCCGGTGGTGTCGAGTGTGGTGATGCCGTGCAGCAGCGGCCAGGCGCTGGAGTGCCGCGCGGCCAGCTCATGCAGCATCGGCCCCCAGGCCTTGCCGGCGGTGACGATGTGGAAGGGGCGCCCGCGGGCCAGCGCCTGCAGCATGCTCGACTCGGCCATGCCCAGCACCGGCACGCGGCTGGCCGCACGCAGCGCCGCCAGGCCCGGGTCGCCGTAGCAGGACAGCAGCACGGCATCGGCCCAGCCGTCGTCCACCGCCGGCCAGGCCCGGGCGGCGGCCTGGGCGCCGGCGGCAAAGCTCTCGCGGGTGGCGATCACTGGCGGCCCGTCGTCGCAGGTGAAGCCGCGCAGCTCCACCTGGCCGGCCGTCAGCCGCCGCAGCTCGTGCAGCACGGCGTCGGTCATGGCGGCCGTGCGGTTGGGGTTGAGCACCAGCAGCCGGGGGCGGGGCGGCAGGGCGGGAGCGGTCTGGGTCATGGCAGTGCCCGGTGGATGTGACAGCGGTGCCGGTCGGTGAAAGCAGCGCCCGTGCCCGCGGGGTCAGGCGGCCGGCTGGGCCAGTCCGGCCTGGGCGTCGGCCCAGGCCTCGGCGATGGCCTGCTCGGCGTCCACTTCGGCTTCGGGCGCGGCGCGGGGCTTGAGCCGCGTCTCGATCAGCGACAGGTGCACCTGCATGGCCTTCATGGCGCCGGCCGCATCGCCGCGCCGCAGGGCCAGGGCGATGGCCTCGTGCTCCTCGCAGCCGCAGCCCGAGGCGCTGGCCGGCTCGAAGAAGGCGACCAGCATGGCGGTGCGGCTGACCAGCTCCTGCAACTGGCGCACCACGAAGGGGCTGCCGGTGAACTCGGCCAGCAGCAGGTGGTATTCGCCCGAAAGCCGGATCGAGGCGGCACGGTCGCCCGCATGCAGCGCGGCATGCTCGCGCCGCTCGTGTTCGGCCAGCGCTTCCATCTGCGAGGGGCTGAGCGTGCCGGCCAGGCTGCCGACGATGCCGCCTTCGATGATGCGGCGGGCGTCGTAGATCTCGCGCGCCTGTGCCAGCGTGGGGTTGCTGACGAAGCAGCCCCGGTTGGGCACCAGGTCCAGCAGGCGCTCGTGGCCCAGCCGGTGCAGCACCTTGCGCACCCGCTCGCGCGAGACGCCGAAGACCTGCGCCAGCCGCGTTTCCACCAGCTGGGTGCCGGGCGCGAGCCGACCGGCCAGGAGCGTCTGCGCCAGGGTGCGGTGGATGGCCTCTTCCGTCGGATGCATCCGGACGACTTTAGCGCAGGCCCTCGGGGCGCCCATCCGCGCGATCCCTGTCGGCGGGCGCCGTCATCCGGCGGCGGTGGCCGCGGCGTCGGGGCGCGGCGCGTGGGCCAGCCAGTGGCGGGCGATCTGCTCGCGCGTGGCGATCCAGGCGCCACCGCGGCGGCGCAGGTGATCGAGGATCAGCGCCAGCGCCTTCATGCGCGCCGGCCGGCCGATCATGCGCAGGTGCAGGCCCACCGACATCATGCGCGGGCGCTGCGCGCCCTCGTCGTGCAGCCAGTCGAAGGCATCGCACACGTACTCGGCGAACTGCGCGGCGGTGGCGAAGCGCTGCGTGTGCTGGAACTGCATGTCGTTGGTGTCGAAGGCATAGGGCAGCACCAGGTGCGGCCTGCCGGCCACCGGTACGAAGAAGGGCAGGTCGTCGTTGTAGGCGTCGCTGTCGTAGAGAAAGCCGCGCTCGGCCAGCAGCGCCCGCGTGTTCGGCGTGCAGGCCGAGCGCGTGTGCCAGCCCACCGGCCGCCGGCCGCAGGCGGCCTCGATGGCGGCGAGGCAGGCGTCCATGGCGGCGGCCTCCTGCGCGGGCGCCATGCCCGCGTGGCTCTCCCAGCGCCAGCCGTGGGCCGAGACCTCGTGCCCGCGGGCCACCGCATCCTGCGCCAGCCAGGGGCTGCGCGCCACCGCGCGGCCGCAGGCGCTGACGGTCATCGGCGCGCGATGGCGTTCGAGGAGCTCGGCGATGCGCCACCAGGCGGCGCGGGTGCCGTATTCGAAGTGGCTGTCTATGCACGGATCCCAGCCGGTGCGCGGGTCGATCACCTCGTACACCGACTCGTTGCGCGCATCGCCATCGGCCACCGAGAACTCGGCGCCCTCCTCGAAGTTCAGCACGAAGGAGACCGCCACCCGTGCCCCGCCCGGCCAGGCCACGGCGGGTGGGCGGTTGGCGTAGCCGATGAAGTCGCGGGTGCTGTGAGAGGGCTGAGTTGAAGTCATTGAAGCGGGGGTAGCGCTTAAGAAGAATCGAAAGGCCGCGGAGCAGGCCACGCCAGTGCAGCCGCGGAACCGGCTTTGCCGGGCCGCCGGGTGCGCCCCTTGAGGGGGAGGCGGCTACACGAAGTGAGCAAGCAACGGGGTGGGCTCTTAATCTGCTTTGATGTTGCGGTCTTTGACGACTTTGGCCCAGCGCGTGAACTCGGCATTGAGGTAGTCGTTGGCCTGGGGCAGTGTGGTCGTGATGACCTGGCCGCCGGTGTCCTCGATGCGCGTGCGGAACTCGGGCAGGGCAGCCAGCTTGCGCAGCTCGGCATTGACCTGCTCCAGCACCGGCCTGGGCGTCTTGGCCGGCGCCAGCAGCATGTACCAGGACACGAATTCGTAACCCGCGATGCCGGCCTCGGCCACCGTCGGCACGTTGGGCAGCTTGGGCGCGCGCTTGGCGCCGGTCACGGCCACGGCATTGAGCTTGCCGCTCATCACCATCGGCAGCGAGGACGTGATGATGTCCACCGACAGCGGCACGCGGTCGGCCATCACGTCCTGCAGCGCGGGGGCGGCGCCCTTGTAGGGCACGTGGGTCATGCGCACGCCGGCCATCGACTCGATGAGCGCCGCGCCCACGTGGCTGGTGGAGCCCACGCCGGACGAGGCGTACTGCACCTCCTCGGGCTTGGCGCGGGCCATGGCCAGCAGGTCCTTGAGCGATTTGTCCTTGAGCGCCGGGCCGGTAACGATGACGCTGGGCACCTCGGCCACCACGCCGACGGGCACGAAGTCGGCGCGGGTGTCGTAGGGCAGCTTGCTGTACATGAAGGGGTTGACCGCATGGCCGATGGTCACCATCAGGAAGGTGCTGCCATCGGCCGGCGACTTGGCCGTCACGTCGGTGCCGATGATGCCGCCCGCGCCGGGCTTGTTGTCGATGACGATGGGCTGGCGGTTGCCCGTGGCCTCGGCCAGCTTCTGGCCCACCAGGCGGGCGTACACGTCGGCTGCGCCGCCGGGCGGGAAGGGCACGACGATCTTCACGGGGCGGTCGGGCCAGGCAGCGGGCTCGGCGGCAGTGGCGGACAGGGTCGTGCCCAGCAAGGCCGCGGCGAGCAGCCCGCCGAGCAGGGCGGCGGACAAGGTGCGGCGGGTGGATCGGGCCGGCAGTCGCACGGCGGAGGAAGAGAGAACAGGGCGGTTCATGGCAGCTCCAGCTGAAGGTTGGGCGGGTGCCGCGCTTCGCCGTGGGAAGTGCCTGCACCTGGATTGTGCACTTCAATGATTTGATTGTGCACAATTCAGATTGCTAGCGGCTTTCATGCCAGGCCGCAGGTGCGGGCCGGACCCCTGCCGCCGTATCGGGCGTTCAGTGCGGCAGCGCCGCCAGCGCGTTGACCAGCGCCTCCTGGAACGACAGCGCCGCGATCGGCAGCATGCGCCCCTCGCGCGTCGCCAGCACCAGCTGGCTGCTGGTGAGCGAGCGGTCCGTCAGCGGAATCGACACCAGCTCGCCGGTGCGTACCTCGCGCAGCGTGCCGATCTGGAACTGGAAACTGATCGCCCCGGTCTGGCGCGTGAACTCCTTGAGCGTCTGCACGGCGCTGGCCTCCAGCGCCACCTTCAGCTGCAGCCGCGAGCGGGCCATCACCGCATCGAGCAGCCGCCGGCTGCCGAAGGAACGGTCGCCCAGCGCCACCACGAACTCCTGGCAGTCGGCCAGGCGCAGGCTCTCGCGGCCCGCCAGCGGATGGTCGGGGCGCAGCATGGCGCACAACGGCTGGTCGAGCGCGCTGATCACCCGCAGCGACTCGGACGGCTGCGGGTCGTGCACCAGCACCATCTCCACGTCGTCGGCCATCAGCTGCTGCACCAGCTGGGCCGTCACGCCTGACACCACCTGGAACTGCACGCCCGGATGCGCCTGCTGGTAGTGCGCAATGGTGCGCGGCATCAGGTCGCTGGCCACCGACTCGGCGCAGCCGATGCGCACCGTGCCGCGCACCAGGCCGCGCAGCTGCTCGATCTGCGAGGCGGCCGAGCGCAGGTCGCCCAGCGTGCGTCGCACCGCCGTCAGCAGCACCTCGCCGGCCGCCGTCAGCCGCACGCCGCGGGGCAGGCGCTCGAACAGGGGCGTGCCGATCTCCGCCTCGATCTCCAGGATCTTGCGGTTGAGCGCGGTCGAGGCCACGTGCAGCTTTTCGGCCGCCTTGCGGATCGAGCCGGCGCGGGCGACAGCATCCAGATAGACGAAGGAGCGCGGCGGGTGGAGCATGGCGAGGGCATTGTGCAGGGGCTGTCGCAGCGGGCCCTGCCGAGCCGAATGCCGGGGCGCTGCATCGCCCAGGCCCGGCGCAGGCGTAGGCACCCGCCCACAGGGCGAAGCGCTCCCCGGGGCATGCGCCCGCGCGCCCCGCTGCCTAACATCGGCGGGCCATGCCCATGGAGACACCGCCCGAGACCGAATCGCTCCCGCCACCGCGCGCCGTGTCGCGCCCAGGCGATCTGGTCGTCGCCCGCCCCGAAGGCCTGTACTGCCCGCCCGGCGACTTCTACATCGACCCCTGGCGTCCGGTCGACCGGGCCGTCATCACGCATGGCCATTCGGACCATGCACGCTGGGGCCACAACCACTACCTGGCGCACGAGCAGGGCGAGGGCATCCTGCGCGCCCGGCTGGGCGCCGACATCACGTTGCAGACCCTGCCCTATGGCCAGGTCATCGAGCACCAGGGCGTGCGCATCTCGCTGCATCCGGCCGGCCATGTGCTGGGCTCGGCCCAGGTGCGGCTGGAGCATGGCGGCCAGGTCTGGGTGGCGTCCGGCGACTACAAGACCGAGCCCGACGGCACCTGCACGCCCTTCGAGCCGGTGCGCTGCGACTGCTTCATCACCGAATCCACCTTCGGCCTGCCCATCTACCGCTGGCCCACGCAGCCGGAGCTGTTCGCGCAGATCGACGACTGGTGGCGGCGCAATGCCGAGGAGGGCCGCGCCAGCGTGCTGCTGGGCTATGCCTTCGGCAAGGCGCAGCGCATGCTGCATGGCGTGGACGCCTCCATCGGACCGATCGTGGTGCACGGCGCGGTGGAGCCCCTCAATGCGGTCTACCGCGCGGCGGGCGTGGCGCTGCCGCCCACGCTGCGCGTGACCGACCCCGGCGTCGATGCCGCGATGCTGCGCCGCGCCCTGGTGGTGGCGCCGCCCTCGGCCCAGGGCACGCCGTGGATGCGCCGCTTCGGCGCCAATGCGTCCGACGCCTTCGCCAGCGGCTGGATGCTGCTGCGCGGCACGCGCCGGCGCCGCGGCGTGGACCGCGGCTTCGTCATGAGCGACCACGCCGACTGGCCCGGCCTGCACAACGCCATCGCCGCCACGGGCGCCGAGCGGGTGATGGTCACGCACGGCAGCGTCGCGGTGATGGTGCGCTGGCTGCGCGAGAACGGCCTTGACGCCCAGGCCTTCGCCACCGAGTACGGCGACGAGGACATCGCCGATGCGCCGGAGGCCGCAGCGTCATGAAGGCCTTCGCCGCCCTCTACCGCGAGCTGGACGCCAGCACGTCCAACCTGGTCAAGCAGGCCGCCCTGCAGCGCTACCTGCGCGCCGCGTCGCCGCGCGATGCGGCCTGGGCGGTGTACTTCCTGGCGGGCGGCAAGCCACGCCAGCTGGTGCCCGTCAAGCTGCTGCGCCTGCTGGCGCAGGAGGCGGCGGGCCTGCCCGAATGGCTGTTCGTCGAAAGCTACGAGGCCGTGGGCGACCTGGCCGAGACCATCGCGCTGCTGCTGCCGCCTTCCGACGGCACCCACGAGCTGGGCCTGGCGGACTGGGTCGAGCAGCACCTGCTGCCCCTGCGCGGCGCACCGGCCGAGGGCCTTCCCGAAACGCTGCGTGCCCAGTGGCGGCTGCTGGCGCCGGAGGAGCGGCTCGTCTACTTCAAGCTCATCACCGGGGCCTTCCGCGTCGGCGTCTCCAAGCTGCAGGTCACGCAGGCGCTCGCGGCCGTGGGCGGGCTGGACCCCAAGCGCGTGGCCCAGCGGCTGATGGGCTACACCCACATCGGCGCGCGGCCCGGCGAGGCGGACTATGACGCGCTGATCGCGCCCGAAGGCACGGATGGCGAGGGCCCTGCCATCAGCGGTGGCCAGCCCTATCCCTTCTTTCTGGCGCATTCCTTCAACGAGCCGCTCGAACGCTTCGACGAACTGCTGGGTCCGCCGTCCGGCTGGCAGGTCGAATGGAAGTGGGATGGCATCCGCGCGCAGATCGTCTGCCGCGAAGGCCAGGCCTGGGTGTGGTCGCGGGGCGAGGAACTGGTCAGCGAGCGCTTTCCCGAGCTGGCCGCGCTGGGCGACGCGCTGCCCGAGGGCACGGTGCTGGATGGCGAAATCGTGGTGTGGCGGGACGCACCGGCCGAGGCTGAAACCCGCGCCCGCAATGACGACGCGGACGCCGAGGCGCCCACGGCCGGCGCAGCACCGGGCGCTCGCGCCGCCCAGGCGGCCGCTGCCGGCGTCGCCCCGATGCCGGCCCGCACGGCCGGCCGCGTGCAGCCCTTCGCCGAACTGCAGAAGCGCATCGGCCGCAAGACCCTCGGCCCCAAGCTGCTGCGCGAGCTGCCCGTGGTGTTGCTGGCCTACGACCTGCTCGAAGAGACCGGTCAGGACCTGCGCCCGCTACCGCAGCACGCGCGCCGCGCGCGCCTCGACGCCCTGCTGGCCGAGGTGAACCACCCCGTGCTGCGCCCCAGCCCCGTACTCACGGGCGACAGCTGGGCCGACTTGGCGCGCCAGCGCGAGGCCTCGCGCAGCCTGGGCGTGGAGGGCTTCATGCTCAAGCGCCGCGACGCGCAGTACGGCGTGGGCCGCACCAAGGACGTCGGCCTGTGGTGGAAGTGGAAGATCGACCCGCTCACGGTCGATGCCGTGCTCATCTACGCCCAGCGCGGCCACGGCCGCCGCGCCAGCCTCTACAGCGACTACACCTTCGCCGTGTGGGACGGCCCGCCGGGGAAGGAGGGCCGCCAGCTGGTGCCCTTCGCCAAGGCCTATTCGGGCCTCACCGACGCCGAGATGGCGAAGGTCGACGCCGTGATCCGCAAGACCACCATCGAGAGCTTCGGCCCCGTGCGCAGCGTGCGGCCCACGCTGGTCTTCGAACTCGGCTTCGAGGGCATCGCCCGCAGCCCGCGCCACAAGAGCGGCATCGCCACGCGCTTCCCGCGCATGCTGCGCTGGCGGCAGGACAAGCCGGTGGAAGAGGCGGATACGCTGCAGACGCTGCAGGCTTTGTTGCCGGCATGATCGTCTGATAACCTCCCTGGAGGCGATATTTTTCGCCAACACAAAAAATCAGGGTGGAATGGATTTTCGACACGGGCAAGGATGCCCTCAACCAGGCCAAGCACGGCGTATCGCTTGCCAAGGCGCGGGAACTCGACTGGGACCATGCGCTCGTGGCGCCCGACCTGCGGCGCGACTATGGCGAGCCGCGTCAGGTGGCTCTGGCGCCGATGGCCGGCCGGCTCTGGGTGGTGGTGTTCACCGACCGGGCAGACGTGCGCCGGGTGATCAGCCTTCGCAAGGCCAACCTGCGGGAATTCCGACGTTATGAACAAGAAGCGCCCTGAACTCACAGCCCCGACGGCCGTCGAGGACGACGCCCTCACTGCGGCGGCCCTGGCCGATCCGGACAACCTGCCGCTGGATGATGCGCAACTGGCGGCACTGCGGCCCGCGCGCGGACGCCCCAGGCTGGCCCAGCCCAAGGTGGCTCTCACCATGCGGGTGGACGCCGACGTGCTCGAAGCCCTCAAGCGCAGCGGACCGGGCTGGCAGACGCGGGTGAACAGCCTGTTGCGCAACGCCCTGGCCTTGAGCGCTCATCACTGAACGCGCGCTCCTTCAAGCCAGCCCGTTCTGCGGGCGGTTGTTCTCGATCCACACCCGCGTCGGCCCGCCCACGCGCGACAGGCGCATGTGGTACTCGTAGCGGCCCGGGTGGTACAGCCCCGTGAGGTACTGCACCGGCCGGCCCGCGGCATCGCACACCACGCGCGCGATGCGCAGCAGCGGCTCGCCGGCCTGCATGCGCAGCGCCTGCGCCACCTGCAGGTCGGCCAGGGCGGCGCCCATGGTCTGCTCGGCCGAATCGACCTGCACGCCATGCTGCTCCAGCGCGACCAGCATGGGCATGTCCTGCAGCGTGTGCCGCTGCACCGCCGTGGCCAGGTCGACCGGCAGGAAGACTTCGGAGTACAGGAAGGGCTGCGTCTTGAACTTGCGGATGCGCACCACCCGCAGCACCGGCTCGCCGGCCGCAAGGCCCAGCGCCTCGGCGACGTGCGAAGGCGCTTCCACCAGGCCATGGTCCAGCACCTGCACCCGCGTGCGCTCGCCCAGGCTCACGATGCTGTCGAGCAGGCCGGCGCGCAGGGGCAGATGGCGCGGCGGCTCGCCCGTGCCGGTGGGCAGGGTGCCCTTGCCGCGCATGCGCATCACCAGCCCTTCTTCCTGCAGGCGGGCCAGCGCCGTGCGCACGGTCACGCGGGCCACGCCGAATTCCCGCGCCAGCTGGCGCTCACCCGGCAGCGGCAGGCCCCGTTCGTAGTGGCCGGATTTCAGGCGCTCGCGCAGCAGCAGCCGCACCTGCTGGAAGCGCGGCAGGAGAGAGGGTTCGGCAGCGGCAGGCATGCGACCGAATGTAGGAGGGCCGTTGGCGCGGGGCAAGGCGGGTCCTGGCGTCGGTCGTCCTTGTCCGGGGTGTACCGCCGGTCGCCGGTGCGCGGACGGCTCAATCGACGGTGGCGCCCGAGGCCTTGATGATCTTCGCCCAGTCCTGCACGTCCTGCGCCACGAACTGGCCGAACTGCGCCGGCGTCATGTGGACGGCGGTGGCCGCTTCGGTCTGCATGCGCTCCTGGTAGGCCGGCGAGTCGATGGCGGCCTTGACCGCGGCATAGAGCTTGTCCGTCACGTCCTGTGGCATGCGCGCCGGCCCGAACAGGCCGAACCAGGCCTGCGACTCGAAGCCCTTGACGGTGCGGCCGATGGGCGGCACGCCCGGGAACTGCGCCAGCGGCTCGCGCGTGCTCACGCCCAGCAGCTGGATGGCGCCGCTCTTCGCATGCGGCAGCACATTCACAGCGCTGGCGAACATCAGGTCCACCGTGCCGGCCAGCACGTCGGCCAGTGCGGGGTTGGTCCCCTTGTAGGGCACGTTGACGATGTCGGTGCCCGTCATCATCTTGAATTGCTCGCTGGCCAGGTGCAGCGAGGAGCCCTGCGCGCCGATGGCGAAGTTGAGCTTGCCCGGGTTTTTCTTCGCATACGCGATGAGCCCCGCCATGTCGTTGAAGGGCAGGCCCTTGCGGGCGATCAGCACGCTGGGCACGCGCGCCACCATGGTGATCGGCGTGAAGTCCTTCACCGGGTCGAAGCCCAGGTTCTTGTAGAGCGTGGCGTTGATGGTGTGGCCGGTGAAGCTCATCAGCAGCGTGCTGCCGTCGGGCGGGGCCTTGGCCACGTAGGCGGCGGCGATGTTGCCGCCGGCACCCGCGCGGTTCTCGACCACCACCGGGCGGCCCAGGCTGTCGCCCATCATGCGGCCGATGATGCGGGCCAGGGTGTCGGTGGTGCCGCCGGCCGGGCTGCCGACGACGACGGTGAGGGGCCTGCCCTCCTGCGCGAGCGCAAGGCCGGGCAGGAAGGCGGTGGCCGCCAGCAGCGCGCCCAGGGTGGCGCGGCGTGTGCGCGGGAAGGTCATCGGGGCTGTCTCCTTGTGATTGAGGGGCATGCTAGGCAGCGGGGCAGGAGCGTTCAATGGGACCAACTGGTCCTATCGATGGAGCCACTTGCGCAAGGAAGGCAGTCCGCGGCGCCTGAAGACGCCGTGGCTGGGCATGGCGCGGGCAGGACGGCGCGCGGAGCGGGGCGGGCCCGCACATCCTCCGAGGCACGACGGCCTTTCGACCTGCAAACGGCCCCCATGGCCTTTGCTGTAATCGCGCCATGCCTCGCCGGCCCGCTTCATCGCCTCTTGCCCAGCCGTCCGGCGCGCCCGGGCCTGCGCCCGCGGGCGGACCTGCCGGGCTGGCCGTCCAGCACTGGTTCGACGCCCGCGGCTGGCAGCCCTTCGCCTTCCAGCGCGAGGTGTGGGCCGCCATCGCGGCCGGCCGCTCGGGTCTGCTGCATGCGACCACCGGCGCGGGCAAGACCTATGCGGTGTGGCTGGGCGCGCTGCAGGCGCTGGCCGGCGAGCCGCCCGCCGCGGAAAGCGGCGGCAAGCCACCCGCGCCACCCCCGCTCACGGTGCTGTGGATCACACCGATGCGCGCGCTGGCCGCCGATTCGCTGCGGGCCCTGTCCGAGCCGCTGCCGCTCGTCGCACCGCACTGGGTGGCCGGCTCGCGCAGCGGCGACACCTCGTCCTCCGAGCGCAGCGCGCAGAACCAGCGCCTGCCCACGGTGCTGGTCACCACGCCCGAGAGCCTGTCGCTGATGCTGGCCCGCGCCGATGCGCAGGAGCGTCTGCGCCATCTGCGGCTGGTGGTGGTGGACGAATGGCACGAGCTGCTGGGCAACAAGCGCGGCGTGCAAGTGCAGCTGGCCCTGGCACGCCTGCGCAGCTGGAACGCGGGCCTGATGGCCTGGGCCATGTCCGCCACGCTGGGCAACCTGCATGAAGCCATGGGTGCGCTGCTGGGCCCGGGCGAGGCCGGCGTGCTGGTGCAGGGCCAGGTGCCCAAGACGCTGGTGGTCGACACCCTGCTGCCCGGACGCACGGACCGCTTTCCCTGGGGTGGCCATCTGGGCCTGGCGATGCTGCCGCAGGTGGTGGCCGAGATCGATGCCAGTCCCAGCACGCTGGTCTTCACCAATACCCGCTCGCAGTCCGAGATCTGGTATCAGGCCTTGCTTGAAGCCCGGCCCGACTGGGCGGGTCTGATCGCGCTGCACCACGGCTCGCTCGACCGCGCGGTGCGCGAATGGGTGGAGCTGGGCCTAAAAGGCGGGCAGCTGAAGGCGGTGGTCTGCACGTCGAGCCTGGACCTAGGCGTGGACTTCCTGCCGGTGGAGCGCGTGCTGCAAATTGGCTCGCCCAAGGGCGTGGCGCGGCTGCTGCAGCGCGCCGGCCGCTCGGGTCACGCGCCGGGCCGGCCCTCGCGCGTGAGCATCGTGCCCACCCACAGCCTGGAGCTGGTCGAGGGTGCCGCCGCGCGCGACGCCATCGCGGCCGGCCACATCGAGTCGCGCCACACGCCGCGCGAGCCGCTGGACGTGCTGGTGCAGCACCTGGTGACGGTGGCGCTGGGCGGCGGATTCACGCCCGAGGCGCTCTACGAAGAGGTGCGGCGCACGGCCGCCTATGCGCACCTGTCGCAAGCCAGCTGGCAGTGGTGCCTGGACTTCGTGCGCCAGGGCGGCCCCTCGCTCGCGGCCTACCCGGACTACCACCGCGTGGTGCCCGATGCCGAGGGCGTGTGGCGGGTGCCCGATGCGCGGCTGGCGCGACGGCACCGCAGCAACATCGGCACCATCGTCAGCGACGCCAGCATGAGCGTGCAGTTCGTCGGCGGCGCGCGCATCGGCACGGTGGAAGAGAGCTTCGTCGCCCGCATGAAGCCGGGCGACTGCTTCCTTTTCGGCGGCCGCATGCTGGAGCTGGTGCGCATCCGCGAGATGACCGCCTGGGTGCGCCGCGCGGCGGGCCAGCGCCCGGCCGTGCCGCGCTGGAACGGCGGGCGCATGCCGCTGTCGACCACGCTGGCCGATGCCACGGTGCAGCAGCTGGCGCTGGCCGCCGGGGGGCGCTACGAATCGCCCGAACTGCAGGCGGTGCGGCCGCTGCTGGAGATCCAGCAGGCCTGGTCGCGCCTGCCCACGCCCGACACGCTGGTGGCCGAGGCCCTGCGCACGCGCGAGGGTTGGCACCTGTTCCTCTATCCCTTCGCCGGCCGGCATGTGCACCTGGGGCTGGCCAGCCTGCTGGCCTGGCGGGTGGCGCAGCATGCGCCGCGCACCTTCTCCATCGCGGTCAACGACTACGGCTTCGAGCTGCTCTGCGCCACCGAGGTCGACTGGCCGCACCTGCTGCCCGAGGTGCTGCGCGCCGGTCACGACGGGCCCGCGCAGGAGGCGCTGGCCGCGCACGACGACGAAGGCGCGCTGCTGCACGAGGTGCTGGCCAGCCTCAACGCCAGCGAGCTGGCGCAGCGGCGCTTTCGCGAGATCGCGCGGGTGTCGGGCCTGATCTTCCAGGGCTACCCGGGCGAGAAGCGCAGCAGCCGGCAGCTGCAGGCCTCCTCCTCCCTGTTCTGGGAAGTGCTGCGCAAGTACGACCCGGCCAACCGCCTGCTGGCCCAGGCCGAGACCGAGCTGCTGGCGCAGGAGCTGGACATCGCCCGCCTGCGCGAAAGCCTGGTGCGCATGGCCGGCCAGCGGCTGGAGCTGGTCCAGCCCAAGCGGCCCACGCCCTTCGCCTTTCCGCTGATGGTCGAGCGTTTCCGCGAAAAGCTCAGCAACGAGAGCGTGGCCGACCGCATCGCCCGCATGGTGGCGCAGCTGGAGGAGGCTGCGGGCGGCGACATTCCCGTGGGCGACGCGCAGGACGTGCGCCGCACCCTGGCCTTCGGTCAGGAGCAGCCGCCGGACAGGCCGGTGAAGGGCAGCGAGGACGGGGCGCCGGCGCCGCGTCGCGCCCGCCGGCCGCGCAAGCCGTCGAAGCCGCTGCCGCCGCTGTGAACGCCGTGCGTGCCGCGGGGGCGCGGGAGGGGCGCAGGGGGGGCACCGCCTCGCCGACAGCGAGCAGCCCGGGCGCGCGGCGCGTCTGCGATGCCCCAGGGCATCAAGCCGGCCAGTCGTTCGGGACTTCGTGACCGTTCAGCTTTCTGGATGGTTGCCAAACGTAAACTCCTGCCTCCTCCCGCCTCCCCCATGTCCTTCCTGCCCGTCTCCGACGCCCCTGCCGCCCATGAAGTGCTCTGGGCCGGCGAGCGCCTCCACCTGCTGCCCGAGCGCGCCCTGTGGTGGCCGGCGGCCCGGACCCTGTTCATCGCCGACCTGCACATCGGCAAGGCCGCCACCTTCCGGGCGTTGGGCCAGCCGGTGCCCGGCGGCACCACGCAGGAGAACCTGGCGCGGCTCGACGCGCTGATCCATCGGCAGAGTGCGCGCGAGGTGGTCTTCCTGGGCGACTTCCTGCACGCGCCGCAGGCCCGCACGCCGCAGGTGCTGCACGCGCTGGCCGTCTGGCGCGCGCGTCATCCCCAACTGGGCATGACGCTGGTGCGCGGCAACCACGACGACCGGGCCGGCGACCCGCCGGCCGAGCTGCGCATCGCGCTGGCCGACGAGCCGTTTGCGCTCGGTCCCTTCGCCTGCTGCCACCATCCGCAGACCCAGCCGGGTCGCTTCGTGCTGGCGGGCCACCTGCATCCGGCCTGCGCGCTGCAGGGCCCGGGTCGTGACAGCCTGCGCCTGCCCTGCTTCGTCAGCGAGCCGGGTCTGGCCATCCTGCCGGCCTTCGGCGAATTCACCGGCGGCCTGCTGCTGCCGCGGATGCCGCAGCGCCGGCTGCATGCGGTGGGCGGCGGGCGCGTGTGGCTGCTGCCGCCCGCGTCCGGCGATGGCGAAGAAGGAGCACCATGGCCTCGGTGAACCTGCGCGAGGAAGCCGCGCTGATGCTCACCCGCTCGTCCATCGTGGCCGAGCTGGACATCCACGACGCGCGCGTCATCGTCGATGCCATGCGCCCCATGGCCGTCAAGGCCGGCACGATCATCATGACCGAGGGCCAGACCGACGACGTCGACTACATGGCGTTGGTGCTCGAAGGCCAGGTACGGGCCGAGGGCACGGGCGTGGGCGACGGCGACGAGGTGGTGATCTCGGTCATCGACGCCGGCCAGCTCTTCGGCGAGATGGGGCTGATCGACGGCTCGCCGCGCTCGGCCACCTGCACGGCCCTCACCGACCTCAAGCTGGCGGTGCTCACCCGCAAGGCCCTGCGCGGCCTGGTGGAAGTGCAGCCGGCCGTGGCCGCGCGGCTGATGCTCTCCATCTCGCGCGCGCTGGCCGAGCGCCTGCGCGAGAGCAACCGCCGCCTGCGCACCCTGTCGCAGATCAGCCGCGCCATGCAGGCCGAGCTGGGCGCGGTGCACGCCGTGAACAAGCGCCTGCTGGCGGCGCAGGCGCGCAAGGCCGGCTGAGACTTCCTGCGGGCCGGCGCGTGGCGTGGGCTGGCTTGGCTTGGCGCGAAGGCGGGCTGGGCCAGGGCAGTGGCCTCGCCGGCGCGGCGCAAGGCCGGGCGGCTTGGCTTTGCAGGCTGAGCCTGTCGAAGCCCGCCGCTCCACGCCGGGGCAAACGGGCTGACTGACTTTCATCGCGCGCGGCCCCCGCGCTTCTCGCCATGCCCTGCAGCAGTGCAGCCCACGCACCGTTGCCGACCATGGTGCACTCGAAAATGGAGTGAATACTCCATTAAGTGAAGAAAACACTTACTCCAGGGCTGGCACGCCGTATGCTGATGTGGATCAAACATCCCACGGAGCCGACGCACGATGAGCAGCACGCCCTATCCCCGCAACGCCTGGTACCCGCTCGGCTGGGCCCGCGACATCGGCCAGTCGCTGGCCAAGCGGCGCGTCCTAGGCGAAGACTTGGTGGTCTTCCGCACCAGCACTGGCGAGGTTGCCGCGCTGGACGACGCCTGCCCGCACCGCCTCGCGCCGCTGTCGCTGGGCCGGCTGCGCGGCGACTCGGTGGAGTGCGGCTACCACGGCCTGGCCTTCGACTGCCGCGGTCGCTGCACGAATGCGCCCGGCATGCAGCGCGCGCCCGCCAATGCGCAGGTGCGCAGCTATCCCACGGCGACGAGCATGGGCATGGTGTGGGTCTGGATGGGCGACGCGGCCCTGGCCGATGCCACGCAGGTCTTCCATCTGCCCGAGTACGACGACCCGGCCTACAGCGTGATCGAGGGCGACGCGCTGCCCGTGGCCGCCAACTACCTGAGCCTGGCCGACAACCTGTGCGATCCCACGCATGTGGTCTATGTGCATCCCACCACGCTGGGCAGCACCGGCCGTGAGGAGACGCGCGTGCAGCACCAGCGCGAAGGCCGCAAGGTCGTCACCTGGCGCTGGGTGATCGACGGGCCGCTCATCCCCATCTTCCAGGGCCTGAAGGACTTCGGCGGCAACGTGGACCGCTGGCACTACTACCACTACCACGCGCCCAGCATCGCCGTGATCGACTTCGGCTCCGCCGCCACCGGAACCGGGGCGCCCGAGGGCGCGCGCGGCGACTGCATCCAGATGTTCGCCTGCCACTTCATCACGCCGGTGGACGCGCGCAGTTGCGTGCAGCACTGGCTGCTGCTGAAGAACTCGGCCGCCGACGCGGCCACCGACGAGCGCCTGCGCGCCGGCCTGCGCGTGGCCTTCAACGAGGACAAGGCGGTGCTCGAAGCCATCCAGCGCAACGAGGACAAGCCGCGCGACTGGCAGCGCGTGCAGCTCGGCCTGGACGCCTCGGCCATCAAGATGCGCCGCATCGTGCAGGAAATGGTCGAGGCCGAATCGGCCTGAGCGTCCGCCTACGCGCCCGCACCAGCGGCGTGCCCCTCCCCCTTTCGGTCTCCCCCGTCTCCGTCCAACACCCACCCACGAGGACCCGCGATGATCCCCAAGCCCTGGCGCCAAGCCCTCACCGTCGGCCTTCTGGCCGCTGCCGCCGCCGTCCTGCCCGCCGCCGCGCAGGAGCCCATCCGCATCGGCGAGATCAACAGCTACAAGGCCCTGCCGCAGAACCTGGTGCCCTACCGCAACGGCTGGCTGCTGGCGCAGGAAGAGATCAACGCCGCCGGCGGCGTGCTCGGCGGGCGCAAGCTGGAGACGCTGTTCCGCGACGACAACGCCAACCCGGGCGATGCCGTGCGCATGGCCGAGGAGTTGATCGCTCGCGAGAAGATCGACATCCTCTCCGGCGTCACGCTGTCGCACGTGGGCGTGGCGCTGGCCGACTTCGCGCGGCAGAAGAAGATGTTCTTCCTCGCCTCCGGCCCCTTGAGCGACAAGGTGGTGTGGGAGAACGGCAACCGCTACACCTACCGGCTGCGCTCCGGCACCTATGCCCTGGCCACGTCGGTGGTGGCCGAAGCCGCGAAGCTCGGCAAGAAGCGCTGGGCGCTCATCTATCCCAACTACGAGTACGGCCAGGCCGCCACGGCCGCCTTCAAGGAGCAGCTGAAGAAGCTGCAGCCCGACGTGGAGTTCGTGGCCGAACAGGCGCCGCCGCTGGGCAAGATCGACGCCGGTGCGGTGGTGCAGGCCATTGCCGATGCCAAGCCCGACGCCATCTTCAACGTGATGTTCGGCAGCGACCTCACCAAGCTGGCGCGCGAGGGCAAGACGCGCGGCCTGTTCCAGGGCCGCGAGGTGGTGAGCCTGCTGACCGGCGAGCCCGAGTACCTGGACCCGCTCAAGGACGATGCGCCCGAGGGCTGGATCGTCACCGGCTATCCCTACGCCAACATCGACACCCCCGAGCACCGCGCCTTCTATGCGGCGTACCAGAAGAAGTACGGCGACTATCCGCGCCTGAACGCCGTGGTGGGCTACGCCACGGTGAAAGCCCTGGCGGCCGGCATCCAGAAGGCCGGCAGCACCGACACCGAGAAGCTGATCGCCGCCTTCAAGGGCCTGAACTTCTCCACGCCCTTCGGCCCGGCGACTTTCCGCCCGCAGGACAACCAGTCCACCCTGGGCATCTACGTGGGCCGCACGGCGGTCAAGGACGGCAAGGGCGTGATGCCGGCAGGCACCTACATCGACGGCAGCAAGCTGGCGCCGCCGGATGATGTGGTGAAGAAACTGCGCAACCCCGGCTGAGCGCGGCGCGCCTTCAGGCGACGCGTGGCTCTGCCTCGATGCTTCGGAGCACCACCTCGCAGATGTGCGCGCGCCAGCCGGCGCGGCGCGGGCGGCTCATCAGGTCCACGCCCATCCAGGCCGAGCAGGTGTACTGGTTGGAGATGTAGAAGAAGCCGAGCGACATGATGCTCATGAGCACATGCTCGGCCTTCACGTCGCGGCGGAACACGCCCTGGGCCTGGCCGGCCGACAGGATCTCGGCCACCGTCTCCACCAGCGGGAAGGACGTGCGCCCCACCTGCTGCGACTGGCGGATGTGCCGGCCGCGCAGCAGGTTCTCGTTCATGATCACGCGCACCAGGTCGGGGTTGGCCGCGTAGTGGTCCCAGGCATGCTCGATCAGCTGGCGCATGCCCGCCACCGGGTCGGGCGGCAGCACGAAGTCGCGCTGCGCGCCGATCATCTCGGCATAGAGCTTCTCCAGCACCGCCTGGTAGAGCCGCTCCTTGTTGCCGTAGTAGTAGTACAGCATCCGGTCCACCGTGCCGGCCTGCTTGCTGATGCGCTCGATGCGCGCGCCGGCAAAGCCGTGCTCCGCGAACTCGGCGACGGCGGCGGCCAGGATGCGGTGCTCGATCTGCTCTTCGGGCTCGCGCGGGCGCATGCGTCGCGTGGGGCCGCCAGGGGCCGGGGCGGCCAGCTGCGCCGCGGGTTGCGGCGCAGCCGTCGCATCGGCCGGCGCGGCGGCAGCGGAGGTCCGGCGCGTCTTCTTGGCGGGCGGGAGGGTGTTCTTGGCAGGCACGGCGCCGGGCGGTGTCGGGGGACGGGAAAGAGGCGGATTCTCGCGCAGGCCGGCGGCCCGCCTGGGTGCGCGCGATGGCGTCGCTGCGGCCCTGCGCGATGGTGGCGCTGCCGGCTGCTCCCCGCTCACGGCAATGACGCAGGCGCGACCTGCAGCCACGGCCACCGTGCCCGGTACGAGGCCGCCTTGCGTTCGTACAGCGCCGCATGCGGCACCAGCGGGTTCATCGCCAGCGTGCCCGCATACAGGCCGTCCAGCCCGTAGGGCGCATACAGCCGGCCGGGCGCGATGCCGACGCAGGTCGCAGGGATCAGGAAGCGGTCGATGCCGTCGCGGCTGCTGTTCAGGCGCGGGTAGGGCTGGCCGAAATGCGCTTCGTACCAGAGGTGCACGCGGGCCTGGTTGCAGGCCTCCAGCGTGATGCCCTGGTCGGCGAACAGGGCATCCACGCGCCGCTGCACGGCCCGCTCTCCAGCCTCGGAAAGGTCGTCGGGGTCGAAGTAGAAGAGGTCGTAATCCTTGATGTCCGCCGCCGGCGGCCGCCCCGACCGCTGGTTCCAGACGGTCTGGAACAGGCAGCCGGCCACCAGCCAGCCGTCTGGAAGGGCCAACGCGTCCCAGCGCGCCAGGATGCAGGCGTTGTGCGGGTTGCGCAGCACGTCGGCAAGGAAGCGCGCTTCCAGTGCCCTGTCCGGCCCGGGCTGCACCGTCATGCGGCGTGCCAGCGCCCCAGCAGCACCGCCGCGGCGCGCACGCGCTGCGTGTCGCGGCCCCACCGACGGCCTTGGGGCAGGTGCCGCAGCCAGCGCATGCGGCGGGCCGCTTCGGCCACGCGCTCGCGCACGCCGGGCTCGGCCGCGTCCATGGCCGCCTGCCAGTGCGCCGCTGCAGCCTGCGGGCCGGCCGCCAGGATGAGCGCGCCGGTCGAATGCAGGTAGCTCAGCCAGTCGCGGGCCTGGCACTGGTCGGTGGGCAGCGTGGCGCCGGGGTCGTCCTCGAAGTCGATGAAGCCGATCTCGCCATCGGGGCACAGCACCATGTTGCGGGCGAAGGCCTGGCTCAGGTACTGGCCGCGGGCATGCACCCGGGCGATGGCCTGCAGCCCCTGCGCCCAGGCCGCCAGCAGCACGGCCGGGCCCTGGGTGGCGGCCTGCTCCAGGCGCTCCATCAGCATGGCGGCGCTGCGGCCGCTGCCGGCCAGGTCGCTGATCAACAGACCCTCGGGCTGCTCGGCCAGCACCTGCGGCACGCGCAGGCCGCTGGCGGCCAGGCTGCGCAGGCGCGCGGCTTCGATGGCGATGGCCGCCGCGCCGCCGGGGTTGGGCACGGGTGTCAGCACCTCCAGCCGCAGCGTGCGGGCGATGAGCGACAGCAACCGGTAGCGCAGCGGGCCATGGCGCGGGCCGGCCTTCTTGAGCCAGACGCGCCGGTCGTCCAGCCGGTGGTCGGCCACGCTGCGCGCCTGCTTTGGGAGCATCTCGCGCAGGAATGCATGCGGGTCGCGCCGGGGCGGGGCCTCGCCGCCGGCGGTGTCGTCGCGGCGGGGGGAGGAGGACGAGGAACGTCGGAAGGAGGGGCGGAGCGCTGCCATGAAAACGGAAATCGGCCGGGCCGGCCGCAGGGCCGCCAGGGGCGCTCGCCGGCGGGCGGCCCGGTGTGCTGCATCATAGGGGGCATTCCCCGACACCCTTTTTCCATGACTTCCGACACCCCCCAGCCGGCCGAAGTCGGCACCACTGCCGCCCTGCCTCCCCTGACGCCCGAGGACTTCGACGCCCTGGACGACGCGCTCGACGCGATGCGCGAGCACGACGAGGACATCCCCCAGTGGGAGTTCTGCGACGGCTTCATGGCCGCGCTGGTCTGCACCCGCCGCGTGGTCGAGCCCAGCGAATACTGGCCTGCGCTCTTCGGCCCCGGCTTCTCCCCCGCCCAGCACATGGAGTTCGTCTGGCGCTGGAAGCGCCGCTGGCACGAGATGCAGACGGCCCTCGACGCAGCCGACGTGCAGTCGCTGGACGACGACCGCTGCTTCCAGCCCGAGTGCCTGGATCTGCGCGGCGCCATCGCCGCCCTGCCGCCCGAGGAGCGCGCCGAAGCGCCCGAGGGCGAGCTGCCTTCCTTCGCGCAGGTGTGGGCCCTGGGCTTCCTGGCCGCGGTCGAGCACTGGGCCGAGGACTGGGCACCGCCGCGCGACAAGGAAGTCGCCGAGATGCTGGCCGACGGCCTGGACTGCATCGCCACGCTGGCGGAGGACGACACCCACCCGCCCGCGCTGTCGATGTACGCCGAAGACGGCCCTCCCACCGTCAGCCAGCAGCGGCTGGACGACTTCGGCGAAGCCATCTGGGCCGTCTACGACCTGCGCCAGCTCTGGCGCAGCCTGGGCCCGCGCGTGCAGGCCGTGCGCCGCGCCGACGAGCCCGGCCGCAACGACCCCTGCCCCTGCGGCAGCGGCAAGAAATACAAGAAGTGCCACGGGGCCTGAGCCCGAAGGGCGAAGGCCTGACAGCCGCGTGACACCGCAGCAACGGGCAGGGACATTGGCGGCGGTCGTTTGACAGTTCGCGCCCGACGCGCAGGATGCAGCCATGGACCTCGAACTTGCCGGCAAACATGTCTTGATCACGGGTGGCAGCAAGGGCATCGGCCTGGCCTGCGCACGGGGATTTCTGCAGGAGGGCGCCCGCGTCAGCCTGGTGGCCCGCCATGAGGCGGGGCTGGTCGACGCGGCGCTGGCGCTGGCCGACGCCCGGGCCGACGCGGCCCGCATGGTCGCCACATTCGCGGCCGACCTGAGCGACCCGCAGGCCGCCATCGCGGTGCTGGACCGCATCGAGAAATCCCACGGCCCGGTCGACGTGCTGGTCAACTCGGCCGGCGCCGCCCGAAGGACGCCCGCCGAAGAGCTCGAGGCGGCCCATTGGCAGGCCGCCATGCAGGCCAAGTACTTCACCTACATCCACATGATGGACCCGCTCATCAAGCGCATGGCCGCGCGTGGGCATGGGGCCATCGTCAACGTGGTGGGCGCGGGCGGCAAGGTGGCCAGCCCGATCCACCTGCCCGGCGGCTCGGCCAACGCGGCCCTGATGCTCGCCAGCGTGGGTTTGGCCAATGCCTATGCGGCCAAGGGCGTGCGGGTGAACGTGGTCAACCCCGGCCTCACGGCCACCGAGCGGCTGCACGAAGGCCTGAAGGCCCAGGCCGCTGCGCAGGGTGTCTCGCCCGAGGAGGCCCTGGCGCAGTCCACGGCGAAGCTGCCGCTCGGCCGCATCGCCGAGGCGCGCGAGGTGGCCGATGCGGTGCTCTTCCTCGCCTCGGCGCGGGCGAGCTACGTCACCGGTGCGGTGCTGGCGATGGATGGCGCGGTCACGCCCATCGTGGTGTAGGCGCCGCACGGCGGGCGGCGGCTTCTTCCTCCTACAGGCCGTGCCACGCGCGCTGGCCTAGATTGGCTCTCCCCCGCACGGAGAGCCTTGCCATGCCCGCATCCAGCCCGCGCGTCCTGTGGAAGGGCGCCATCAGCTTCGGACTCGTCCATATCCCGGTGGCGCTGTACTCGGCCACGCAGGACGGCAGCATCGACTTCGACTGGCTGGACAAGCGCTCCATGGACCACGTGGGCTACAAGCGCATCAACAAGAAGACGGGCAAGGAGATCGCCCGCGAGAACATCGTGCGCGGCGTTGAATGGGAGGACGGCCAGTACGTGGTGCTGACCGACAAGGAGATCGCCGACGCCTATCCGCGCACGCTGCAGACCATCGAGATCGAGCGCTTCGTGCCGGCCGACGGCATCCCCTTCATCCATCTCGACCGGCCCTATTACACGGCGCCCATCCAGCGCGGCGCCAAGGTGTATGCCCTGCTGCGCGAGGCGCTGGTCCGCACCGGGCGCATCGGCGTGGCGCGGGTGGTGATCCAGACCAAGGAGCATCTGGCGGCGCTGGTGCCGGCCGGGCCGGGCCTGGTGCTCAACCTGCTGCGCTGGGGCGCGGACATCCGCTCCTGGGAAGGCCTGCCGCTGCCCGATGCCGATGCGCGCAAGGCCGGCGTGAACGACCGCGAACTGAAGATGGCCGAGCAGCTCATCGACGACATGTCGGGCGAATGGAAGCCCGAGGAGTACGAGGACCGCTTCCGTGACCGCATCATGGCGCTGGTCGAGCGCAAGGCCGAGGCCGGCCAGGCGCAGGACGTCGCCAAGCTGGAGCCTCAGGAGCAGGCAAGCTCCGGCGCCAAGATCCTGGACCTGACCGAGCTGCTGCAGCGCAGCCTGCGCGGTGGGAAGGGCCCGAAGGCCAAGGACGACGAGGCGGACGAGGGCGAGGACGACGGCAGCACGCGCACCAAGGCCGCTGCAGGCAAGCGCGCTGCGGCCAAGGCACCCGCCAAGCGGGCCACCGCCAAGTCCGCGCCCGCCCGCAAGACGGCACCGCGCCGCAAGGCGGCATGAGCGCAGGCTCGATGGCTGCGCATCCCGCTCCTCGCCTGCATCCGCTCACCCGCCGCTGATCCCTCCATGGTCACCGCCACCCGCAAGACACCTGCCCGAAGTCAACCGCCGGCCGCACGCAAGACGACCCGGAAGACGGCGCGAAAGGCACCCGGCAGCACGACCGGCAAGATGCCGGGTCCACGCGGTACCGTCGCCGCGTCCCCCGTGGCGGACGCCGCCGAGGCCCTGGCCGCCTACCACCGCAAGCGCGACTTCCAGCGCACCCCCGAGCCCCGCCATGGCGGCGAGCCGGGCGTGGAGGCGCTGGCCTTCGTGGTGCAGAAGCACGACGCCACGCGGCTGCACTACGACTTCCGGCTGGAGCTGGACGGCACGCTCAAGAGCTGGGCGGTACCCAAGGGGCCGTGCCTGGACCCCACGGTCAAGCGCATGGCGGTGGAGGTGGAAGACCACCCCATCGCCTACGGCGATTTCGAGGGCCGCATTCCCGAAGGCCAGTACGGCGCCGGCACGGTGATCGTGTGGGACCGCGGCACCTGGGTGCCCGAAGGCGATGCCCGCGCTGGCCTGCGCGCCGGCAAGCTCAGCTTCACGCTGCAGGGCCACAAGCTCCATGGCCGCTGGACGCTGGCGCGCATGCACGGCAAGGATGAGAAGAAACCCAGCTGGCTGCTCATCAAGGACGAGGATGCCGCCGCGCGGCCGCTGGCCGACTACGACGTGACCGAGGCCGAGCCGGACAGCGTGCGGCACATCGGCCAACCCGATGCCGCCCCCGCCGCCGAGCCGGCAGAACCCGATCCCCCGGTCGCCAGCAAGCCTGCAATCCGCGGCCGGAGCAAAGCCGCCACCCAACGCGCCGACGCCACGGCCAGGAAGGGAAGGCCGAAGGACGCCGAAGAGACGCCCCTCCCGGGCGTGGCCGCCGCGCTGCCCGACACCCTCGCCCCCCAGCTCGCCGTGCTGGCCGACGGCCCGCCGGCTGAGCCTGCGCAATGGGCGTGGGAACTCAAGTTCGACGGCTACCGCCTGCTCACCCACATCGACGGCCGCGGACGTGTGCGCTGCTTCACCCGCAATGGCCACGACTGGACCGATCGTCTGCCCGAGCTGGCGCGGGCACTTGCGCAGCTGCCCGTGCGCAATGCCTGGCTCGACGGCGAGATCGGCGTGCTGGGCACCAACGACGCGCCCGACTTCCAGGCCCTGCAGAACGCCTTCGACCTGCAGGCCACGGCGCCGATCGTCTACTGGCTGTTCGACGCGCCTTTCGTGGGTGGCCGGGACCTTCGCGATGAGCCACTGTCGCTGCGCCGCGAGGCCCTGCGTGCCATCTTCGACGCCGGTGAGCTGCCGCCCTCGCTGCGCTTCAGCGAGGCCTTCGACGCCACGCCGCGCGACCTGCTGGCCTCTGCGGCCGGCATCGGATTCGAGGGCATCGTGGGCAAGCGGCTGGACAGCCCCTACATCAGCGGCCGTTCGACGGCGTGGATCAAGCTCAAGCACCAGCTGCGGCAGGAGTTCGTCATCGGCGGCTACACCGCGCCGCGCGGCAGCCGCAGTGGCTTCGGCGCGCTGCTGCTGGGCGTGTACGACGAACGGGGTGAGTTGAAGCACGCCGGCAATGTCGGCACCGGCTTCGACGAGCGGCGCCTGGCCGAGATGCACGCCCAGCTGCAGGCGCTGGCGCAGGACGATTGCCCCTTCACCCCGCGGCCGGCGGGCGAGAAGGCGCAATGGGTGCGGCCCGAGCTGGTCGCGGAAGTGGCCTTCGGCCAGTGGACGCGCGAAGGCAAGGTGCGGCAGGCCGTGTTCCAGGGCCTGCGCAGCGACAAGCCCGCGCGGCAGATCGTTCGGGAGCACGCCATGGATTCATCGACTGCCGACGGGAAGGCCCCGCGGGCCGCGGGGAAGGCGGACGCACATTCGACGCCGAAAGAGGCCGCGTCCCCCAGGCCGAAAGCGCGCGCGGCTGCGGCGAAGCCCGCATCCGCCAAGGGCCGTCGCAAGCCGGCCGTCGTTGCCGGCGAGAGCAGCGAAAGCGACCTGCCGGCCGACCTGCGCATCACCCATGCCGACCGCGTGATCGACCGCGCCAGCGGTGCCACCAAGGGCGAGGTCATCGCCTATTACGCCCAGGTCGCGCCGCTCATGCTGCCGCACCTGCATGGCCGGCCGGTCTCGCTGGTGCGCGCGCCCGACGGCGTGGGTGGCGAGCTGTTCTTCCAGAAGCATGTGCAGAACGCGCCGCTGCCCGGCGTGCGCCTGCTCGACCCCGCGCTGGACCCGGGCCATGAGCCGCTGCTGCAGATCGACAGCGCCAAGGGCCTGCTCTCGGCCGCGCAGATGAACACGCTCGAATTCCACACCTGGAACGGCCATTCGCGCGGGCTGGGCAAGCCCGACCGCATGACCTTCGACCTCGACCCGGGCGAAGGCGTGCCCTGGGCCCATGTGCAGGAAGGCGCCCTGCTGATGCGCACGCTGCTGGAAGAGCTGGGGCTTCAGGCCCAGCTCAAGACCAGCGGGGGCAAGGGCCTGCACGTGGTCGTGCCGATCCGCCGCCAGCATGGCTGGGACACGGTCAAGGACTTCTCCCGCGCCGTGGTGCAGCACCTGGCCCGCACGCTGCCCGAGCGCTTCGTGGCCAAGAGCGGCCCGAAGAACCGCGTGGGCCGCATCTTTGTCGACTACCTGCGCAACGGCTTCGGCGCCACGACGGTGAGCGCCTGGTCGGTACGGTCGCGGCCGGGGCTGGGCGTGTCGGTGCCCGTCGCGTGGGACGAGTTGCCCACCCTGACGAGCGGCGCGCACTGGACGTTGGCCAGCGTCGGCGAGCGGCTGGCGACGGGCAATGCCCCTTGGGACGAGGCCGATGTGCCCAGCCAGGGCCTGACCCGCGCGATGCAGGTGCTCGGCTTCAGCCCCTGACTTCCTCGGTGATCACGTCGAAACGGTTGAGCTGGTGCTGGCCGAACACCATGGTGATCGGCACATCGGCGGCATCGCGACCGCGGGCGATGACCACGCGGCCGATGCGCGGAACGTTGTGGCGGGCATCGAAGGTGTGCCAGCGGCCGCCCAGGTAGACCTCGAACCAGGCGCTGAAGTCCATGGGGTAGGGCACCGGCGGCACGCCGATGTCGCCCAGGTAGCCCGTGACGTAGCGGGCCGGAATGTTCATGCAGCGACACAGCGCCACCGCCAGGTGCGCATAGTCGCGGCACACGCCCACGCCCTGGCGCCAGCCGCCCAGCGCCGTGCGGCCGGCATCGGCGCAGCCGTAGTCGAAGCGGATGTGGTGGTGCACCCAGTCGCAGATGGCCTGCACCCGGGCCCAGCCCAGCGGCGTCTGGCCGAATTGGGCCCAGGCGAAGGCCAGCAGTTCGCTGTCCACCTCGCAATAGCGGCTGGGCAGCAGGAAGGCCAGCGTCTGGGGCGGCAGCTCGTCCACCGGGTGTTGCAGCGCGCCCCAGTCCTGCTGGTCGGGCCAACCCGGATCGTGGATGGTGGCCTGTCCGTGCAGCCGCAGCCGGTGCTGACCGGCCGGCACGCGTACGCGGGCGCAACGGTTGCCGAAGCCGTCCACATAGTGGTCGGTCCAGAAGGGGGGATCGGCCACCGGATGCTCCGGCGCGACGAGATCGTGCGCGCGGTCGGGGTGCACCTGCAGCAGGTAGACCACGGCGGTGGGTCCGGCCAGGGCCAGTTCGATGTCGTAGCCGATGCGGATGAGCATGGGAGGAGGGCGGGCCTTCGTCCGGGGTGGACTGTCGCGGCGCGGGTGCGTGAGCCTAGACGGCCTTGCACCGTTCGTGCCACAGGCCTTCGCGCCCCGCCGTGTAGGCGTGCGCCGCGCGTCGGCCATGTCCTACCTTGTCGGGCTCGGCGCTCCCACATCTGCCGGCGTGGCGTCACTACGCGTCCGGCGAAACCGCGGGCCTACGCTTTGTCACATTCGCGGCCCACCTGTCAGGGGCATGCCTCGCACGAAGCGGCCTGCGTTCCCCCCCAACTTCCTTCTCGAAGCAGGATTCCCATGGAACTGACCTCTGCCCTTGTCAGCGCACTCAACAGCGCCTGGCTGGACGAATTCCTGGTCTGGGGCGTCGCCGGCATGACCGCCGTGATCGCTCTGGTCGCTCTGGTCAACGCCGTCGACGTGTTTCTCGACAACGAAGCCGGCTGACCGGCCCCACCTCCTTCTCTAAGCACCCGATGCCCACCAAGAGCAAGTCCCCCGCCCCGCGCCGCGGCCGCACGGCCGACACAACGAACGCCAAGATCGAGCAGCTGGCTGCCTCCACCGCCGAGCTGCCGCTGCCGCACCTGAGCACCAACCAGGGGACGCGCATCGCGGACAACCACAACTCGCTCAAGGCGGGCGTGCGCGGCCCGACGCTGCTCGAAGACTTCATCCTGCGCGAGAAGATCACGCACTTCGACCACGAGCGCATTCCCGAGCGCGTGGTGCATGCGCGTGGCAGTGCGGCGCACGGCTACTTCCAGGTCTACAAGTCGATGTCGCAGTTCACGCGCGCCGGCCTGCTGAACGACCCGTCGCTGAAGACGCCGGTGTTCGTGCGCTTCTCCACCGTGGCGGGCGGCTCCAGCTCGGCCGACACGGTGCGCGATGTGCGCGGCTTCTCGGTCAAGTTCTACACGCAGGAAGGCATCTGGGACCTGGTGGGCAACAACATCCCGGTGTTCTTCATCCAGGACGCGATGAAGTTCCCCGACCTGGTCCATGCGGTCAAGCAGGAGCCGCACCACGGCATGCCGCAGGCGGCCAGCGCGCACGACACCTTCTGGGACTTCGCTTCGCTGATGCCCGAGACCACCCACATGCTGATGTGGGCCATGAGCGACCGCGCCATCCCGCGCAGCCTGCGCATGATGCAGGGCTTCGGCGTGCACACCTTCCGCCTGATCAACAGCCGGGGCGATGCCCACTTCGTCAAGTTCCACTGGAAGCCCAAGCTGGGCAGCCATGCCCTGGTCTGGGACGAGGCGCAGAAGATTGCCGGCAAGGACCCGGACTTCCACCGCCGCGACCTGTGGGAAGCCATCGAGAACGGCGACTTCCCGGAATGGGAACTGGGCATGCAGCTGATCCCGCAGGACAAGGAGCATTCGCTGGGCTTCGACCTGCTGGACCCGACCAAGCTGATCCCCGAAGAGATGGTGCCGGTCACGCCCGTGGGCAAGCTGGTGCTCAACCGCAACCCCGACAACTTCTTCGCCGAGACCGAGCAGGTCGCTTTCCACCCCGGCCACGTGGTGCCGGGTATCGACTTCAGCAACGACCCGCTGCTGCAGGGCCGGCTGTTCAGCTACACCGACACGCAGCTGTCGCGCCTGGGCGGCCCCAACTTCCACGAGCTGCCGATCAACCGCGGCGTCTGTCCCTTCCACAACTTCCAGCGCGACGGCATGCACCGCCAGACCATTTCGCGCGGGCAGGTGGCGTACGAGCCGAACTCGCTGGGCAATGGCTCGGAGTTCCGGGTCGATGGCGACAGCGAGGGCTTCCAGACCTACCCCGAGACGGTCGAGTCGCCCAAGGTGCGCCGCCGCAGCGAGAGCTTCGACGACCACTTCACGCAGGCGCGCCTGTTCTTCAACAGCCAGACGGCCGTGGAGAAGGAGCACATCATTGCGGCCTTCCGCTTCGAGCTGTCGAAGGTGGAGGTGCCCGCGGTGCGCCAGCGCATGGTGGACAACCTGGCGCATGTGGACGAAAAGCTGGCCCGCCGTGTGGCCGAGCCGCTGGGCATCGAGGCGCCCGACGCCAAGGCTGCTGCAGGCCAGGCCGGCTACCGTGAGGCGCGGATCAACCTCCCCATCGAGGAATCGCCCGCGCTGAGCATGATCGGCACCGGCGACGGCAGCATCAAGACGCGCAAGATCGCGATCCTGGTGAGCGACGGCGTCGACTCGGCCTCGCTCAAGCCGATCCGCGAGGCGCTGGAGTCGGCGGGTGCGATGTGCAAGGTGGTGGGTCCGCGTCTGGGCAGCGTCACGAGCGCATCGAAGCGGCAGGTCGAGGTGGATGCCACCTTCACCAACATGCCGTCGGTGATGTTCGACGCGGTACTGGTGCCGGCGGGCACCGAGAACGCCAAGACGCTGATGGCCAATGGCGAGGCGCAGCATTTCGTGCTGGAGGCCTTCAAGCACCTCAAGTCCATCTGCGTGGTGGGTGAGGGGGCGCAACTGCTGGCCTCGGTCGGTGTGGAAGAGGGCAAGACCGACGCGCCAGCCGGCGTGGTGGTGGCCGCGACGCCGGCTCAGCAACTGGGCGAGAACGAAGAGGCGCAAGGGATTGCGCAGACCTTCGTCGCTGCCATCGCCAAGCACCGGCACTGGGATCGTGCAGGGGTCGAGGCTGTGCCGGCCTGAGCCTTCTTCGCGGGTCTTTCGCTGAAAAGAGCCGACGCGGTGATGCCGTGTCGGCTCTTTTTGCTTTCGCGTCGGGTGGTGGTTGGTGGTTGATGGTTCTTGGTCGGTGGTCCGGCCCTGGTGCCGGTGAGGGCGCGTCGGCGCTTCAAGTGGGGCGGTCGGCTTCGCCGACTGCCCTCCGGTGCTCGGACAGACGGGCCGCGGCATAACTCGCGACGTTCACTGCGTTCACTCTGCTCGGACAAATGCCGCGAGTCAGTTCACGAAGCGGGCCTGTCCTCCGGCAGGCCCGCAGCCCGTCCGCCCTGCGCTCCTCGGCGCCCCACAGGCGCGCCGCCACGCCCTCACCGGCACCAGGGCCTGCGCTGGGTTGATCGGCTGGCATGAGCGTCCTGCCAACCTGAAAAGGACGTTTGCTGGTCAAGCGCTCGTCTCCAGCGACTCTCCCAGTGCACCACCATCGTGTCCCGCGCGTCGGGGCCGGGGGCGGGGGGGGGCGGGCGGGGTGTTGAAAATAAATTTACACCCGCCCCCCCCCCCCCGCCCCCCC